>JAWOHG010000331.1:0-5084 GCA_046485245.1 bacterium | reverse complement strand
AATGCAACATTACCCGGGATTTCACTGCCCATCTGGCGAATCACAAGAATTGCATTAAGTATCCGAGGTACAGAGTAGGGGATAACGACATCAAAGAAAAAATAATCGCCGTCATTTTCTTCTGGTATAGAAATCTGACGTGAACTGATCAAGCCACCTGTTTCTGAAAGCAATTCCAAAATGACTGGTGTTTATTCCATGGGACGGATCCAACCTGATACAGAGAATTTCCCATGGGAGAGTAAACTGTTCTCTGCAGGGGATATGATAATGAAATTAGATTGACTATCCTTGGCTTCATTTATTGAGGAATCGTCCCGTGAAAGCGAAAGTTCTGCTGATGATATGGCTCGTGGGACTTCTTCAGGATCGGTAAGAGTCATTGTCAATCGAGACTTTGTTTTCACAGCAGGTGCGTCAAAATAGATCATCTCCCTCAATTCAAGTGATACATTGGGCTGACAATCAGGGATGATCAATTTCCTAAAAAGGAGATTATCCTGTTTGTCTGTCAACTCGATTCGGAAGATGTCACCCGGGTTACAGGTAATCCCGGCTTTTAAAATAATCGGGGATGTGATGATTGACCCAGTAGAAGGAGTATTGATGTTGATGGATGCAGTTGGAATTGGTTTTGGGGGTTGAATTTGATCAAAAGCAGATAAAGTGAATAAAAAGATAAGACCTATGAGACATACAGAGGCTTTGTGGATGGGAACAACAAATGTTTGCCGTAGAACACATCTGAACTTGGTCATAGCACAATTTTACCTAACATTGTAAACGAATGTCTTCTGTGTGTTATATAAAAAAGCAATTATAAATCCAGGCAGACATGAAATGCCTGCCTGGATTATTTCATAAGCAAATCTATATATCGTAAATTTGACGATACTTTTGGTTGAGGTAGCGAAGATAAGGTTCAGCAGAAATCTTGGAACCGGTGATCTTCTGGATCAGTTCCTGGGAATTGTACTTTGAACCATACTGGTGGACATTCTCTCTCAACCAGTGCAAGATCGAACTGAATTCTCCCTTTGCCATTTCATCCGGGATATTGGGAATATCCTTGAGCATCTTCTCCCATAGCTGAACCGATAACAAGTTACCCAATGCATAAGTAGCAAAGTACCCGATCATGCCTCCTGACCAGTGAATATCCTGCAGGACACCCTGTGCGTCATTTGTCGGTGTGACACCAAGATAATCTCTCATTTTTGTGCAATTGTAGAGGAACCGGGTGACGGTCGGGCGCCGGGCGAGGAAGTAGACCATCGGCTCGTAGCCCCAGAGGTAGATTGTCGTCGCGGGCTGGGTCGTCTGGCGCAGGTAGTCGGCCAGGGCCAGGTTCGCGCGCAGCGAGAAGTCGCGGCCCGAGTCGTGGCGCGGGCTGCGCCAGTATTCCTCGAGCGCGGCCCGGCTGCCTGCGACCGACAGGGCGTCCCCGGCGCGAGCGGGCCAGCGGCTGATAAGCACGACCGCGGCGATGGCGGCGAGCGCGACGCCGAGGCGCAGCCCGGCGCCCGCGCGCCGCCGGGACAGGGGCGCGAACAGGGCGTAGGCCGCGGCGGCCGCGGCCACGGGCAGAAGCGGCAGGTAGTGATAGGCGAAGAACTTGCCCTGCGCGTAGGTCGAGACGAAGGCGGTGGCGAGCCAGGCCGCGACAAGGAGGAGCGCGGTGCGGCGGGCGCGGTCCCTGAACAGGCCGATGATGAGGCCGACAGAGCCGAGCGCGAGCAGAATGCCGGTCGCGACCAGCGAAGGGTTGGTGAACAGGGTCTTGAAGAACATCGCCAGCGGGCCGGAGGCGCCGGCGGTGCGGGTCAGCTTGGTGTAGCTCGGCATCAGGCCGAACTGGCTCTCGATGAACGCGGGCAGGGCGCCGGAGACGGCGAGCAGTGCGACGCAGGCGCCGATGACGCCGGCAAACCCGGCGGCCGCGAGCAGGGTCGCGCGGAGCAGCCGGTTCGGCTCGCGCCGGAACTCGACAAGCGCGACGAGGAACACCAGCGGCGCCAGCAGGGCGACCGTGTACTTCAGCAGGGCCGCGATGCCGACGAGGGCGCCGAACCCGAGCCAGCCGATCCCGGATTTCGAACGCAGCCCGGCCCAGGCGCAGAGCAGGGCGAGCGCGAGCGGCAGGTTGAGCCAGCCGTCGGTCTGGGCGGTGTGCCAGTAGCCGAGCACCGAGTAGACGACGGGCAGGAGCAGCGCGGCGAGGGCCGCGGGCCAGTCGCTTTGGAGCAGCCGGCGCAGGAGGAAGAAGAGCGCCAGCGCGGTGGCGGCGAGCCAGAGCAGGTCGAGGATGCGGATGGCGGTCATCGTCCGGCCGAAGAGCGCGAGCGCGAGGCCGTGCACGACCGAGGTGAGCGGCGGCTTGACGTTGAAAACGTCGCGGTACACGACCTTGCCCGAGAGCATCGCGTCGGCGATGTGGGCGTGGATGCCCTGGTCGCGGCCGAACGGGTAGACGAGGGTCACCGAGCCGGCGAGCAGGGAACCGGCCAGGACGACGATGACCGGGAGCAGGGCCGAATGCCGGGTCTTCGCGGCTTTCATTCGCCCGAGGAAACGAGGTCGGCGCGGAAGAACACGTCGACCGAGGTTGAGCCCCAAAGCGGCAGAGGCAGGGGGAACTGCCGGACGAGCGAGTAGTTGTCCCTGAACCACCGGTCCCGGTAGATGCTCAGGCGGGCGAATGTCGCCATCGACACCACGATGGGCGGCGCAAGGTCGCGGACCAGCCCGGTGGGGATGACCCCGTCGCGCGGGTCGGCGCGCTCGCTTGCGGGCGCGGGCTGGTAGGGCAGGGCCTCGGGGCTGACCAGGCCGCAGGCGTCGATGACCGGGCCTTTGTAGTAGTAGCCGAGCGAGCCGACCTCGGGCGCGGCCAGGGTCAGGCCGTCGGGAACGACGTCGTTCAGCCACCCGGCCGCGGCGCGGTAGCCGTCGATGCGCACGCGCACCGGGTCGCTCGCCACGCCGACGTCGAGGAGACTCGAGCCGCCGGCGATGCGCACGATGGGCTGGCGCAGGCTCCAGAGTGCACCGAGCAGCAGCACCAGCACAAGGGCCGGGGTCTTCAGCCGCGGCCGCAGTTCGCCGAGCCGCACGATGCCCAGCCAGGCGACCGCCGAAAACAGGGCGAAGAGCGGCGGGTAGTACCACGCGAACATCAGCGGGTTGGTGACGAGGTAGAAGAGAAGGAACGCGAAGAACACCAGCAGCACGAGCCCGGCCCCGGGACGCTTGAGCAGGTTGTCTTCACGGCCGCGGCCGCGTGCCAGGCTGCCCCAGGTTGCGACTCCGAAGAGCGCGAGCGCGACCACGGTCAGCAGCGAGAAGGGCATGCGCGTGGGCGCGCCGCCGACCGCCAGGTTGCCGAGCACGCGGAACTCGAGCTCGCGCAGGGCGCGGGAGAAGCCGTAGCCGAAGGACAGCGGGTAGAGCGGCCGGGATTTGGCGATTAGCGAATGGTAGACCGGCGTGCCGTACACCGCGAACCCGAAGACGAGCCAGGCGACGCCGGGCAGGAGCAGGCCGGCCAGGAAGGGCAGGGCCCGGCGCCGGCCGGTGGCCAGCCACACCGCGCCGGTCGCGGCAATCGCGACCACACCTTCGGGCCGAGCGAGTATCGACAGGCCGGCGAGCAGTCCGGCCAGCGCGATGCGTTTGTCGGCCAGGGCCCAGAGGCACCAGAGCAGCAGCGCCGTGAACAGGAACGATTCCATCCCGCCGGTCGAGGCGCGGAGCATGTCGTCGCGCAGGACGAAGAGCCCGGCGAGCAGGGCGGCGGGCGCGGTCCGGCCGAGCACGCGGCGCAACAGGAACAGCAGGCCGACCCCGGCGGCAAGGTAGAACAGGAAGTTCACCCTCACCGCGAGGTCGGGCGTGGGCACGGCGCGGGCGACGGACTTGAGCCCGGTCAGGAACGCGAGGTAGAGCGGGGTCGACACGCCGAACACGCGCTGGCCGGGGTTGTAAACCCAGCCCTTGCCCGCCACGGCGTTGTCGACGTAGCGGTAGATGATGAAGGCGTCGTCCTCGGGCACGACCGGCACCGTGAAGTGAACCGCGGTCGCGTACACCGCGCAGAGCGCGAAAAAGCCCAGGGCCGCGAACTCGAGGCCCGCCATCCTGCGCCCGGGGCGTGCCGGCGCGATTCTCGGTCGGTCGGCGGTGCGCGTCATCGGTCTAGCTTTCCGCCAGGCTGACGTGGGCGAGAATCCACGAGGCGGCGAGGCGGACCTCGACGCGGCTGCCGAATGGCTCAAGCAGCCGGCGCAGGGTCACGGGGTTGTAGTGCTGGACGTGTTCTTTGGGGTCGAACACGCCGGGCTGGAACACGTTGCCGATGCGGTTGGTGATGTCGAACCAGGGCTCGTGCGGGACCGAGACGACGAGGTCGCGGCGCGCGACGCGGGCCAGCTCGGCCAGGGCGCGCTGGGGTTCGGCGAGGTGTTCGAGCACTTCGGTGCAGAGCACGAGGTCGAAGCTGTGGTCGGGCCAGTGCAGGGAGTAGATGTCCTCGACCGAGAACTTGACGCCGGGATGGCGGCGCCGGGCATACTCGACGCAGGCCGGGTTGCGGTCGAAGCCGGTGATGTCGGCGGGCAGCAGCGCTCGCAGGCGCTCGATGGTCTCGCCCTCGCCGCACCCGGCGTCGAGCACGGTGGTCGGCTTCAGGGGGGCGATCGTCTCGCTCAGCCGGTCGAAGAAATGGGCAAACACGCCCTCGATGATGGGGCTGCGGTTCTGGTACTTGCGGAAGTTGGACGTCTGCGGCGGCGGGCCGAAGCCGTCCTCAGGCACGGGGCGCTCTCCCGGTAATCATTCGCAGGACTAGAGTGCCGCAACGGCGCGGGAAGTCAAGCCGGCCAGCGTCGTGCGCCAACCGCTTGACGGTCGAGCCCGGACGCTGTACGCTTCGGCCGATGCGTGACGCGTTACCCGGGGCGTAGCCAGTGGCCGACCAACAGGACTTCTCCGCCCGCGTGCTGGATGTCGGCTTCGACGCCGTCGACCGGCTCGAGGTCGAGCGGCTGCGGCGCATAGTCGCGGCCAAGGAAGCCGGCTCGGCCCTG
>JAWOHG010000275.1:0-4050 GCA_046485245.1 bacterium | reverse complement strand
GCGCCTGTCCGCGCGCTGGCCGGTCATCAGTGTCCAAGACGTGCTGACCGGCAGGCCAGTGGTTGGTGCCCGGCTGGGCGCCGGATTCAGGCTGGGGTCGCCGTCAACCGGACCTGACGGCATCACCTACTGCTCGCGCCGAGTAAGCCCGAACGAGCCCATTTATGCCGATGGTGGAGGCTACCGATTCGGCAGATGCCACGTGACGCGAATCACCAGTGACAGCTTCTACGCAACGGCTGTGCTGGAGCGCATCATCGACCGCACAGTCCTGGGCAGCGTCGTGAACGGACAGAGCGGCCGGAGACTGCGAGACGTGTCTGTTCGCGTCGGGGACGGCAAGGCTTGCACAGACTCTCAGGGCCGGTTCGTGCTGCGCGGAGTGTGCAACTCACGCTCCGACATCAAGGCCGCGCACCCCAAGCTACCATACCAGCAATGCTCCATTACCGTCGGGGAAGGTGACACGGTCATAGCCCACATATCCATGTATGGTAGCTCGGCTACGGGGATTCTGTTCGGGACCGTGACCGACACAGCTACGGGCAGACCGGTTGCCGGTGCCACTATCAGCATCCACGAGACAGAATTCACCATCGGCACGGACCGCAACGGTGACTACGAATTCCGCCGCGTCCCGCCGGGTGAGTATCTCGTCGAAGTCGGTCACCCGTCCTACTTCGCCAAACGGATTCACGCCGTGACTCTGACTCCCACTCCACCGGTGCGCGTCGACTGGGCTGTGCATCGACGACCCGGTCGCTAGACCTTCCGCCCTGACAGCCGGAGTCACCTCGGTGTCTTACGTGCCCTTGTGGTGAATCCAGTCTGAAAGCGGCGGGCGGCCCGGATGGGCCGCCCGCGCTTGTTGCCTTCGGTTCTAAGCCCTGAACTTCGCTTCTTTGCAGACGATGCCGAGCCGCTCGAGTTCGGCCAGCACCGGCTCGTAGATGTCGGGCGTGGTCGGGATGAGCACGCCGGTCTGCTTGAGCTTGCCTTCGAGTATCATCCGCACCGCGATGGCCGCGGGCAGGCTGACCGTGCGCGCCATCGACGAGTCGCCGTTCGGCTCGCCGAACGCGATGAGCGTCGAGGTGATGCGCTCGGCCGGCTTGCTGGGGTACTCGGCCCGGAACATGTGGTGCAGGACAATCATATCGCGCTCGCCCGGCTTGAAGCTCATCCGGTCGAGCATCAGCCTGGCCAGCACGTCGAGGTTGGACCCGCTGTCGATGCCGATGGGCGCGAGGTCGAACAGCCCCAGCCAGTCGAGCCGCTCCATCGTCGCGTCGTCGTTCTTCAGACCAAGCTTGGCCGCGGCGTCGGCGCGCAGGTCGCCCGAGCCGGGCACGTAAGCCCGAAGCCACTCGGCCGCGGCCACGCCGGCGAAACTGCGCACCGTCTCGTCCTTGAGTATCCCCAGGTCGGCGATGGCCTTGAGCGTCGGGCACCAGCCGAAGTTGCGCAGGGTGCCGCGCAGCATCGTCTTCACGCCCTTGAGCCCGTAAAGCTCGACGTAGGGCAGCGAGTTGCGGTTGGCGTAGGCCTCGAACTCGTACCCGTCCTTGACCTTGAGCGGCCAGCGGTTGCCGAACAGCTCCGGGCCGGGCACGAACACTTCCTTGCCGTCCTTGAGGTAGCGGGCGTCGTTGCGCCCGGCCATCACCACGCCCTTGGGGCTCCAGGAGAACTTGTACCCGAGCGGGTTGTCGTTGGCGTCGGGCGCGGGCAGGCCGCCGCAGAACGACTCGAACGAGGTGACCGTGCCGCCGGCATTCTGCACCGCGTGGATGATTTTCATCGCCGACATGTGGTCGATGCCCGGGTCGAGCCCGATTTCGTTGAGGAACGGCACGCCCGCGTCGCGCGCCGGTTTGTCCAACGCCCGCATCGCGTCGGAGACGTAGGACGTGGTCACCAGCGGCAGCTTGTACTTGATGCAGAGGTTGGCGACCTTGACGTGGAAGGTGTACGGCAGGAGGCTGACCACGAGGTCGGCATTCTTGACCGCGGCCTCGAGCGCCGCGTCGTCCTCGACGTTCAGCGCCTCGGCTCTCCCCTGCGGGTGCGTCCCGACGAGGTCGCGCGCCTTGCTGACCGTGCGGCTGGCGACCGTGACCTCGAACTCCTTGACGCCGAGCAGGTAGTTGACCATCGGGCGCGAGACGAGGCCGGCGCCCAGTATCAGGACCTTCTTCATAACTCAGGACTCCTTTTGCAGGTGTTTCTCGAGGTAGGCGAACTCGGGCGTGAGCCGGCCCCGGTGCAGCACCAGGGCGCGGCGAATCGGGCCGGGCAGGTCGAGCTTCTCCAGCGGCTGCGCGAAGTCGGCCCGGGCAAGCGCCGGGATGTAGGGCATCAGCGCCGCGCCGAACTCGCGCGACGAGTCGAATGGTATCTCGCAGGGCAGGTTGTCGACCGTCATCAGCAGCATCCCCGGTCCCTCGACACCGTCACGGGCCGTGCCCGTGGCCGGGTTGTACACGAAGAACGGGCTGCCCGGGTCGGTCGCCTTCAGCGTCGCCTCGACCGAGCCCTCGATGTCGCAGGAGATGTCGCCGATGGCGACGAGTTTCGGCTTGCCGCCGCCGGCAAAGGCAGACTTGAGCCAGTCGCGCGTGACCAGCCGCGGGTAGCGCGCGTCCCAGTAGATGCAGTTGGCCAGTACCGAGAGGTGCGGCAGGTGCTCCTCGAACCGGGAGCGGTACAACTCGGGCCGGGCAAAGTACTCCTTGAGGTCGAAGCGGTGGCCGAGCTGGACCGGTTCGACCGTGTGCTCTTCGCGGAACATCACGCGGTAGACCGTGTGCGGGTCGCCGTCGGCGGCCAGCGCGGGCAGGTCGTGCGGCTCGACCTCGGTCGCGCCCAGCGCGTCGAGCATTTCCCACGCGCCCTTGGCCACGTGACCGTACCCGGTCACCCCGACGACGAACGGCGTGAGTTCTTTTGGCAAGCCGGTCTTGACGATGTCGCGGCCAACCCCGGCGACCGCCGCCTTGGCCAAATCGACGCGGCCGTAGACGTGGGACTGGCGGGCACGGGCAAACGGCGTCTCGATACCCAGTGAGAACAGCCGCCGCCCCAAGCCGGCCAGCGTGTCGACCATCCCGGCGATGCCGGCGAACCGGCCGAAGAACACCAGCCTGCGCCCGGCGTCGTCGGTTATCTTCTCGTACTCGATGAGGTTGCAGCCCAGCTCCATCAGCCGCCGGAGCATCGGCATGTTGTGCTGCTGGCCCTTGATGACGTGGGAGAAGAAGACGTAGGTGCCGGCCGGCCGGAAGAAGTCCAGCGGCATCTCCTTGACCCCGAGCACCAGCGGGCAGTCGGCCACGTCGCGCCGGACCGCCGCGCCGACTTCCTCGTACTCCTCGTCGCGGAACGTCCGGATGTCGGAATGCTGGACGCAGAACTCCAGCCCGTGTTCGCCGATGAGCGTGCCGACCTGCTCCGGGATGACCGGCGCGCGGCGCTCCCAGATATTCTTGTCCTCGCGGCGGATGGCGACGAGCGGTTTGTCATTGGGCATGGGTGGCAATCATACCGCGGCGGTGCGGCCAGTCAAACCAGGCCAACCGACCTGATACCGCCGGGCCGGACGCATTGTGCAGGAATTGGGGCCCATGGCCTGCTCGGCCAACACGTCGACGACGGAGGGGGTCTCGGGGTCGGTCAGCAGCTCCACGAACCTTCGCCCGTCCTGCTCCGAGATCGCGCGGTCCAGTGACAGCGACTGCTCGAGCATGTGCCCCTGGATCCTGTCGACCTTCTCCGCGCTCATCGCGGTGGACGCCGCGACCTCCTGAGTCGTCGGCGCGCGGCCCAGCCTGGAGCTCAGCTCCCGCGTGGTCCTGGTCACCTTGTGGTGGGCGTCGAGCATGTGGACGGGGAGCCGCACAGCCCGCCCCTTGTCCGCCAGCGCCCGGCTGATGGCGTGGCGAATCCACCAGCTGGCGTAGGTGCTGAACCGGTAGCCACGCCGGTAGTCGTAGCGCTCCACGGCCTTGATCAGTCCGATGTTCCCCTCCTGGATCAGATCGCACAGCGGCA
>JAWOHG010000070.1:0-11301 GCA_046485245.1 bacterium | reverse complement strand
CGAGACCGAGGGCCGCGAGATGATGGACATCGCCAAGGACCTCTACTCCGAGCTCGAGCGTACCTACACCCAGGTATAGACGTACTGGTAGATGGTCTCATGGCTGACCTTGGAGCCGGGTCGGTCAAGACGAATGCGGCCGGCGATGAGTTCCGGCGACCAGCTGTCCTTGAGTTTGTCTTCCACGTAGGACCGGATGGCAGCATCCGCAGCCGGCCGCGCCGGCTCGCGCGTACTCTCCGTCGGTCGGCCCAGATCTGCGCGCTCTCATCTGCGTAGCAGCTGTTGTACGGCGAGACGTTCCGCCGCATCTCTCGCAGGATAGTGCTCCGATGCCGACCCAGTTGCACCGCAATCTCAGAGCAACTCATACCCCACCGGAACATGAACATGATCTTGCCGCGTTCGTCCCGCGATACGTGTCGATAGCGTTCGTGCATAGCCACTCAGGATAGCTCCTCTCGTCCAGCTTGCCTCCCAAATGTTGCACTTCACTGTAGAACTCGCGTCCAGAATGACCGAAAAACGGGTAGCGTCCCCATTTAGGAGACTTGACCTAATTGGCGGCGCTGGCTATAAGGATACCTATAGCTACAAGGGCCGTCAGATAGTCCGGTCGCGCAACCGCAGGCGCGACAAGCGGTTGTGAGCGGAAGCAGGCCCGAGCCGTTTCGGACTCCCCCGTTCCCCGGGCGGTTTCGACGGCTGCTAGGCGGACCCATTCTCAGGCCGATTTGGAGGCCCCTGGCGAGGTTGCTTCACCCGTCGTTTGGGCCATCGCCGCGAGGTTCACTCCGCGCTTCGCTCTGGTAGTCGCTTCGCCCGTCATTCGCCGTTGCGCCGGTCGAGTCACCCATGCGGCCCATTCCAGCGTCACCCGTCCTCTTGTTTCTCAATCCGCTCTGCAGGTCGCTCTCAAGGCCGCTTGCTGCGTCGCTCCGCTCGCGGCTTGACCTGCGGCCCGTCCGGCTGCTCGCACGTCAGCTTGCCCGGCCACCCTGCGCGCCCGCTCGATTGTGTTGACTTCACTGGCCGCATCCCTACAATCCCCGCAGATGCTGGACATAAGATTGAACGTCGGCGGCGTCGAACTCACCGGCACCCTTGACGACTCCGACCTGACCGTGAAGGTCATCGAGCTCCTGCCGGTGGAGAGCTACGGCGAGACCTGGGACAAGGAAGTCTACTTCCCGGTCGAGATGAAGGTGGGCAACATCGCCCCGGTGACCGAGGTCAAGGTCGGCGACATCGCCTATTGGCCCGACGGCCCGGACCTGTGCCTGTTCTTCGGCACGACGCCCAAGAGCACGGGCGACGCCCCGGTGACCGCGAGCCCGGTGACAGTCATCGGCAGTTTCACGTTTGGGGACGGGGATTTCGACCGCATCGAGCGGCACCGCCGCGGCATCCGGGTCCGGATTGAACGAAGCAAAACGGCCGGCTGAGTTCTGCCGGTGCCCGCTGCCCGGCGCGCCGGTTCTCCGTCCTTCATTCGGATTTCGTCATTCGAGTTTCGGGTTTTGTCCTCACGGGGCAGTAGCTCAGTTGGGAGAGCGCCAGAATCGTCTGTCGCGGGGCGGTGGTGCCGCCTTGCGGCACACCGGCTCGAGTTCGCTTGATCTGTTCGGGGCAGTAGCTCAGTTGGGAGAGCGCCAGAATCGCACTCTGGAGGTCGCCGGTTCAATTCCGGTCTGCTCCATTTTCCGCCTAGCGCCCGCACCCTGAGGAGGGCCAGATGATAATCCTGCCCAAGTACGTCTTCCTCACCAAGGGCGTCGGCGTGCACCGCGAGAAGCTGGCCAGCTTCGAGGCGGCGCTGCGCGACGCCGGTATCGCCGCGTTCAACATCGTCCGGGTGTCGTCCATCTTCCCGCCGGGCTGCCGCATCATATCGCGCCAGCGGGGTCTGAAGTTCTTCTCGCCCGGCCAGGTGGTCTTCGCCGTGGTCAGCGACAACGCGACGAACGAGCCGCACCGGCTGGTCTCCTGCTCGGTCGGCCTGGCCATCCCCAAGGACAACACGCGCCACGGCTATCTCTCGGAGTACCATTCGTTCGGCGAGCGCGAGGAGCGCGCCGGCGACTACGCCGAGGACCTCGCCGCCCAGATGCTCGCCACGACGCTCGGCGTCCAGTTCAACCCGGACACGAGCTACGACGAGCGCAAGGAAATCTGGAAAATCTCGAACCAGATAGTCCGCACGCAGAACATCACCCAGAGCGCCATCGGCAACAAGTCGGGCCTGTGGACCTCGGTCATCTCCGCCGCGGTGCTCGTCACGCACTTCCGCGAGGAAGAGGACTGCGCGACGACCGTCTAGCCGGACGCCCTAGTAACGCCGCGCCCGCTCGACGCCGCTGTAGTAGTGGTTGAGAATCTCGTAGGCTGAGTGGCCGGCGCGCGCCATCGCGACCGCGCCCGACTGGCACATCCCCGACCCGTGGCCCCAGCCGAACCCGTCGAACTGGAAGCCGCTCCCCCGCCGCTTGATGGTGAACGCGTGCGACTTCAGGCCCAGGGCCATCCGTAGTTCGTTGCCGCCGACCGTGACCGAGCCCGACCCCAGGGTGAAGTGGGCTTTGCGCACGCGGCCCGAGGCCTTGTCCTTTTCCAGTCGCCAGTCGCGCACGCTCACGCGCCCGGCGAGTGAACCAAGCCGGGCGAGCACGCGCCCGAGCGAATCGGCGCTCACGATTGCCTGCCACTCGAACCCGCTGCCGTTCGCGCACCACGCCGGCCGGCCCCGGCCCGGCGAATCGGCCACGCTCTTGAGATAGGGCTGGGACCCGGTGTTGGTCACGCCGCCGCAGGTCGTGTGGTACAGCGCTTCGACCAGCTCGCCCTTGTAGGTGAGCACCTCGCCCCGCGTCGCGTCCACCGCCCGGCGCGCGAACTCGTTCTCCGGCCCGGCCCCGCGGTACTCCTGGTCGCGCAGGTGGCTGTCGAACAGGTCGTGGCCCAGGCCCTGCCTGCGCCCGAGCCGCGCCAGGGTGAACGTCCGAGCCGCGACGGCCTGCGCCTTGATTGCCTCGTAGGTCTGCTCGTTGGCCGGCCCGATTTCGCACGGCACCACGCCGTAGAGGTACTCCTCGATGCCCAGCCGGTTGACCACGACCAACTCGCCCGTCCCGCCGGCGAAAAGCCGCAGCTCGCCGCGGTACCGCCGGTCACCGACCCGGATATGCCCGCCCCGGCTGCGCACCGCGAGCGTCTCGGCGCCGCGGCGCCAGGTCCGCCCCCCGACCTCGACGGCCAGGCGCCCGTTGTCCAGCCGCACCGCAACCAACTCGCCGCCCATCGTGCCCGACTTGCCGTCGGGCAGGACCAGCTCCAGCCCGCCGTCCGCCTTCAGCTCGACCCGGCCGTTCGCGCCCGCCCCGAGCCGCACGCGCACGACCGGCGTCTCCTCGACGACGAGGTACGGTCGCTCGGCCGGCTTCGGCTCGGCCGGTCGCGCGTAGCGCGGGGTCGGCGCCTCGGCACGGTGGGGGAAACAGCCGGCCGCCAGCAGGGCCAGCGCGAACACGGCGCACAATCTCATCACCCGAATCTAACCGCGGCGCGGCCCGCGGTCAATCCCCCCGGCTTTACACCGCGCCGGTTTCGTTTATCATTGGCCATGCAGCATCGAGACCGGAGGGTCGCCGACGCCATCAAAGACACCGTCGCCGCGATAATCACCAGCGAACTTGCCGACCCCGGCATCGGGTTCGTCACCGTCACCCGCTGCAACGTCAGCCAGGACCTGCGCCACGCGACAATCTACCTGTCGGTGCTGGGCGACGAGCGCCGCCGCGAAGAGGGCCTCGCCCACATCCGCCACGCCGGGAGCTTCATCCGCCGCCGGCTCGGCCAGCGCATCAAACTGCGCTACCTGCCCAACCTGCGCTTCGCGCTCGACGACATGCTCGCGCACGAAATCCGGATCGGCGAGATACTCAACACCATCAAGGTGGAGCCGCCGCCGGCCGAGCCCGCGCCCGAACCGACCGAGCCTGAACCCGACTGACCCGCCACCCTTGCGCGGCGTCCTCAACATAGCCAAGCCGACCGGCATCACGTCCTACGACGTCATCCGCCGCTTGAAGGCCGTGCTCCGGCCCGCGCCCCGCGCCATCGGCCACGCCGGCACGCTCGACCCGATGGCCTCCGGCGTCCTGCTCGTCCTGCTGGGCGAGGCGACCAAGGTCAGCAGCCTCCTGCTCGGCCGGCCCAAGACCTACGCGGCGACAGTCGTCTTCGGTCGCGCCACCGACACCGACGACGCCACCGGCCGCACCGTGCGCGAATCGGCAGTGCCCGCAGTCGACCGGGCCGGGCTCGACGCCGCGCTCGACCGTTTCCGCGGCACCTTCGAGCAGGTCCCGCCCGCCTTCTCGGCCATCAAGCAGGACGGCCGCCCCCTGTACGAACGGGCCCGCCGGGGCGAAGCGGTCACGGTCAAACCGCGCACGGTAACCGTGTACGAACTCGCCCTGACCGACTGGACCGCGCCCCGCGCCGAACTGAACCTGACGGTCAGCGCCGGCACCTACATCCGCTCAATAGCCCGCGACATCGGCGAGTCGCTTGGCTCCGCTGCCACGCTCGAAAGACTCGAGCGCACGCGCATCGGCAAATTCGCGCTCGACGCCGCGGTCGCGCTGGAAGACCTGACCGACGAGTCGGCCCGCAGGGCGCTCATTCCCGTCGAAGACGCGCTCGACTGGCTGCCCCGGGTCGAGGTCGACCCCGATGCGGCGCGCGACCTCGCCCTCGGCCGCCGCATCACCTTGCCCGCGGTTCGTCATTCGGAATTCGACATTCATAATTCTCCTGTCCTCTGCCTCTCCTCCGACCGCCGTTTCCTCGCCCTGGCCCGCGTCGTTGCTGACAAGCTCCAACCCGACCGTATCATCTACAACGATGAGCAAGCCACATCGGCCGCGAGACTGTCGATAGCTGACCGATGAAGGACAAGCGGCCTGCGTCCGCAGATCGGAAATCGGGAATCGAAAATCGTAGATTCCTTCGTCCCGTCGTCGCCCTCGGCGGCTTCGACGGCGTCCATCTCGGCCACCGCCGCATCATCGACCGCGCCCTCGATCTTGCGCGGGAACTCGACGCCGTGCCGGCCGTGCTCACCTACGACCCGCTGCCCTCGCAGGTCATCAACCCCGACTTCACTTTCGTCCTCACCTCGCTTGCCACCAAGACCCGCCTGCTCGCCGAGCTCGGTATCGAACTCGTCGAGGTAATCCGGTTCAGCGACGAACTGCGCTCGGTCGAGCCCGAGGAGTTTGTTCGCCGCTTCCTGTCCGAGCCGCTCGACCCGGCCGGCGTGGTCATCGGCCACGACCACCGGTTCGGCCGGGGCGGACAGGGCGACGCCGGGCTGCTGGGACGCCTGCTTGAGCCCCGCGGCGTCCGGCTCGAGGTCGTGCCCGAGGTCCTGCTCGACGGCGCGCCGGTCCGCTCCACCCGCATCCGCGAGAGCCTCGTGCTCGGCGCGGTCGGCCCGGCCGCGCGCCTGCTCGGCCGCTGGTACCGGCTTTCCGGCGCGGTCGTGTCCGGCACCGGCACCGGCCGCAAGCTCGGGTTCCCGACGGTCAACATCCGGCCCTGGGAGCGCGAAACCCTGGTGCCGGCCGACGGCGTTTACGCCTGCCGCGTCGAGACCCTGGGCCGGCGCTTCGACGCGGTGCTCAACATCGGCCACCGGCCGACCTTCGGCGGCGAGACCCGCACCATCGAGGCGCACCTGCTCGGGTTCGACGGCGCGGCCCAGCCCGAGACCGCGGAAATCGACATCGTCGAGCGCATCCGCACCGAGCGCCGTTTCGCCGGCCCGGCCGAGCTCGCCGAGCAGATTCGCCACGACATCGAACGCGCCGCCGGGCTGCTCGCCGGGGCCGGTCTCGCCCCGGGTGTTGACAGCCACGAAAACCGTCGATAACTTGTCTGCGCTGGATGGTTAATTTGCGCTCGCAATCGGTCAATCAACCGTAGCGTTTTCGGAGGTTTGGCTAATGGTATCATCACTGCTCGGCACCGCCCTCATCCTCTTCGGCGTCGGCCAGCCGGCCGCGCCCGACTCGCTGGTCGCGCCGCTGCACGCCGACACGCTGGCCGAATTCGAGATGCTCATCTTCCCGCCGCCCGGCGCGACGCTACCCCTGTGGTACCAGGTCGCGTGGGGCGACGGCGACACGCTCGACTGGAGCGGGCCACTGCGCAGCCCGGTGGACATCAGCCGGTATCACCGCTATCGCGCCCACGGCACCTACGACATCCGGGTCCGCGCCCGCGACTCCCTGAACCGGGCCTCGCCCTGGAGCAAACCGCTGTCGGTGACCGCCGGCGAGCCCGTGCTCAAGTGGGCCTTCCCCACGCTCTGGCCGATCATCGCCTCGCCCGCGCTCGACCGGGACGGCAACATCTACATCGGCGACGTCGGTGACGAGGAAGGCGAGACCGGCGAGGGCGGCCGCGTCTACTGCATAGGCCCGGACGGCCAGCTACGCTGGGATTTCGGGACCGGCGGCTCGGTCTACGGCGCGGTGACTGTCGACGGCGACAACGTCTACGTCGTGTCGGTCGACTCGACGCTGTACTGCCTCGACCGCACCGGCACCCTGCGCTGGTCCCTGCGCCTGGGCGACGAACTCTACTGCGCGCCCGCGGTCGCCGCCGACGGTACGCTCTACATCGGCTCCGACACCGGCATCCTCTTCTGCGTGAGCCGCTCGGGCAAGCTGCGCTGGCAGTTCAAGACCGGCGACGAGATAGCCGGCCCGGCCACGGTCGGCGCCGACGGCCGCGTCTACATCACCTCCGACTCGGTCTACTGCCTCGACACGCGCGGCCGGCGCAAGTGGGCCTTCGGCACGTCCGACGCCGACTACTTCTTCGCCAGCGCCGTGCCCGACCCCAGCGGCCTGGTCTACTGCGGCTGCACGGACGGCTACCTCTACTGCATCGGCCCGGACGGCCGGCTGCGCTGGCGCGCCCCGGCCCCGGACGGTGACGAAATCCGCACCGAGGTCGTCTTCGGCCCGGCCGGCGAGCTCTGGTTCGGCACCGACGGCTACTACCTGTGCCGGATGAAGCCGGGCGCCACACCCGAGATAGTCTTCGAGGCGGCCGACATCCTCATCGCCCCGCCCGCGCTCAGCGACTCGGGCACGGTCTACTTCCTGCCCGACGACGGCATGGTCTACGCGCTGGACAGGACGGGCCGGCTGGCCTGGACCGCGGAAGTCGCCGGCGGCAGCAAGGAAGTCTACTACACCTCGGCCCCGACCATCGGGCCGGACGGCACGGTCTACGCGGCCTCGTGGGACGGCGGGCTGTATGCCTTCCGCGGCGACGCCCCGCCGGCACGCACCCACTGGCCCCAGTACCGCCGCGACGCCCAGCACTCGGGCCGCGTGCTCAAGGCCAGGAGGTGCCGTTAGCGACTGCAACTTCGGGCGACCGGCCCGCGTCGAATCAGGAGGCTACAGTGTTTGACGTCTACACCGCACCGACCCGCGCCTTTGCCCGGTTGAAGGAGAAGCCGAGCTGGCTCCTGCCGGTTGCGCTGGTCCTGGTCTTCAACATCGCCGCGACCTTCGTCACGACCCAGTACGTCGACTGGACCGCCCAGCGCGACCTCGCGGTCGAGCAGATGCAGAAACGCGGTATGACCCAGGAGCAGATTGACCAGGCAGGGATGGAGAAGTTCTACGGCTCGCCCGTCGCCCGCTTCGGCCTCCCCTTGGTCGGCGCGCTCGTCACCGGCATCATCGGCATCCTGCTCCTCACCCTCATCTACAATGTCTCCCTGCCGATGCTTGGCGCGTCGAGCAACTTCGTGCGGTCGCTGTCGGTCGTGGCCTGGGCCGGGATGGCGCTCATACCCGGTGCAATCATCCGCATCGTGCTCGTCTTGCTCAAGAAGTCGGCGGACGTGACGACCAGCCTGCTGCTGCTCGCCCCGAACCTCAAGGGCGGGTTCGTCGCCGCCCTGCTCGCGCAGGTCGACCCATTCGCCATCTGGCAACTCATCCTCGCCGGCCTCGGCCTGAAAGTCGTCTTCGACCTGAAGGGCGCGCGGTCGTACATCCTCGTGTTTGCGGTCTGGGTGATGCTCACGCTGATATTCTCGCTGCTCGGCGCGCGCGGCGCGGTACGCGCCTAGGGCGATGCTGTTCCTGTTGCTCAGCCTGGTCGCGGCCCCGGCCGACACGCTCGACCTCTCGCTTGCGTCTGCGCTCGAACTGGCCGGGCACAAGAGCCCGGCCCGGGTCGAGGCCCGCGTCGCCCGCTTCCAGAGCGGCCTCTCCGCGGTCAAAGCCGGCGCCGCGCTCCTGCCCTCGGCCTCAGGCAACCTCGGCTGGGCGAAGACCGAGACCCGCAGCCCCTTCAACCCCGACTCGCTGGTAACTGTCGAAGGCTGGAACGGCTCGCTCACCCTGGCGCAGGTCGTGTTCGACCCGGCCGTATTCGGCAGCGTCGCCGGCTCCATCGTCTACGCCGGCTACTATGCGGCCGACGCCCGCGACAAGCAGGCGAGGCTGGTCTACGACGTCACCGCCGGCTACCTCGGGCTGCTGCGCGCCCGGCTGCTGCGCGACGCGGCGGCCTCGGCGCTCGAGCGCGCCGGGGACAACCTGCTCCTCGCCCGCGAACGCGAGCGGCTCGGCGCCGCCGCCGGCATCGAGGTGATGCGCGCCGAAGTCGCCCGATCCCAGGCCGAGATGGACCTGCTCTCATCGGATAAGGCGCTGGCCGCGGTCAACGCCGCCTTCCTCGCCGCAGCCGGCATCACCGAACGGGTCGTGGTCCGGCCGACCGAGGAGTTGAGCGCGCCGTCCGGCTTCGCGTTCGGCGACTCAGACAGCCTCGTCGCCGAAATCGAGCGCCGCAACCCGACCCTCAAGATGGCCGACAAGTCCCGCGCCGCGGCGCGCATCGGCGTCGTCGCGGCCGCGGCCCGCGTCCTGCCGTCAGTCTCGCTGTACTGGAGCTCGAACTACTCCGACTCCAGCTTCCCGACGGTCGGCTCCTGGCGCGACCACGACGCGGTCACGCGCGGCATCGAGTTCAGCTTCCCGCTGCTCGACATCAAGACCTTCGTCCTCAACCTCGCCGACGCCGGGGCGCAGTCCCGGCTCGCCCGCGCCGGGGCCGAGCGCGCCCGGCTCACCCTGCGCGCGACCGCCACCGCCGCGGTGCTCGACTTCAGCGAGGCGCGCCAGCGCTACGACGTCGCCCGGCGCAATCTCGAGCTCAGCCGCGAGCTGCTCCGGCTGGCCGACGAGCAGCGCCGGCTCGGCTCGCTGTCGATGTTCGAGTACCTGTCGGTCGAGACCGGCCTCGCCGCCGCCCAGGCTTCCTACGTCGGCGCGCTGGCCGACACCTACATCAAGGCCGCCCAGATCACCTACCTGCTGGGGCGAACCGATGCGCCCTGACCGCCGGTCGGCCGGAAAGGAACGCCAATGAAGAAGCGCACCCGGACACTGCTCATCGTCTGCGGGGTTGTCGTGCTCGTCGGGCTCGTCATCGTCGCCAACCTCAAGCGCAAGCCGGCCGGCGAGGACGTCGAGACCGCCGTGGTCGGGTTCGGCGCCATCAAGTCGGTCGTGTCCGCCACCGGCGAACTGCGCGCCCGCTCGCAGGTCAACCTCCAGGCCCAGGTGATGGGCGTGGTCGACCGCCTGCTCGTCGAGGAAGGCGACTGGGTCGACCGCGGCAAGGTCCTGCTCGAGCTCGACCGCAAGAGCTACGAGGCCAACCTCGTGCTCGCCCGCTCGCGCTTCACCCAGGCCCGGCTGGCCCACGCCCGCGTCGAGAGCCTCTACGCGGCGAAGCTCGTCTCCGCCGAAGCGTGGGAGGCGTCGCGCGCCGTGTTCGAGGCGGCCGAGGCCCAGTTCACCCAGGCCCAGGACCAGTACGACAAGACCGTCATCCGCGCCCCGATATCCGGCACCGTGGTCAAGGTGTCCATCAAGGAAGGCGAGACCGTCATCATCGGCACGATGAACAACCCCGGCACCGTGCTGATGGTCATCGCCGACATGTCCCAGATGCAGGCCATCCTCGACGTCGACGAGACCGACGTCGTCGACCTCGTGCTCGACCAGCCGGCCGCGGTCGAGGTCGACGCGCTGCCTGACCGCAAGCTCCCGGGCCGGGTGGCGCGCATCGGCTGGATGCCGTCCACCGACCTGCTCAGCGCGACGAGCGCGACCCAGGGCACCGTGTTCGAGGTCGAAGTCACGCTCGACTCGGCCGGCGCCGAACTGCGGCCCGGCATGGGCGTCCAGGCCGACATAACTACCGCCAGCCTCGACAGCGTGCTCGTCCTGCCCATCAGCGCGGTCGGCCGGCGCAAGGTCAAGGGCGAGGAGAAGCAGACCGTGTTCACGGTCGAGGACGGCAAGGCCGTCCTGCGCGCGGTCGAGACCGGCAAGTCCTCGGACGTCGACATCGAAATCACCTCGGGCCTCAAGGCCGGCGAGACGGTCATCACCGGCCCGTACAAGGCCCTGACCAAGCTCAAGGAAGGCCGCCGCGTCAACCCCGAGCCGGCCAAGCCCGACACGACCGGCGCCGACGAGGCGCCCAAGTAACCGATGACGTACCGCCCTGGTTCCGATCACTCGTCAATCGGCACTCGTCACTCGGAGATTCCGCCGCCGTCCGGGTCCGGTCGATCGACAATCGGCAATCGGCAATCGGAGATTCTGCCGCTGTCCGGGTCCGGTCGATCGACAATCGACAGTCGGCAATCGGAGATTCCTTAAGTGCTCATTCGGACCGAGGACCTAGCCAAGGTCTACTGCACCGGCACGGTAGAGTTTGCCGCGCTCGAGGGCGTCAGCATCGCCATCGACGCCGGCGACTACGTCGCCCTGATGGGTCCCTCGGGTTCGGGCAAGTCCACGCTGATGCACCTGTTGGGCTGCCTCGACACGCCCAGCCGCGGCCGCTACTGGTTCAAGGACCGCGACATCACGACGCTCGACGACGTCGCGCTCGCCGGCCTGCGCAACCGCGACATCGGCTTCGTGTTCCAGAGCTTCAACCTCCTGCCCCGGCTCTCGGCCCAGGCCAACGTCGAACTGCCGATGGTCTACGCCGGGATGACGTTGCGCGAGCGGTCCCGCCGCTCCGCCGAACTGCTCGACCTCGTCGGGCTCAAGGACCGGATGAAACACCGGCCCAACGAGCTGTCGGGCGGCGAGATGCAACGCGTCGCCATCGCCCGGTCGCTCGCCAACCGGCCCGCGGTCATCCTTGCCGACGAACCGACCGGCAACCTCGACTCGCGCA
>JAWOHG010000297.1:0-4116 GCA_046485245.1 bacterium | reverse complement strand
TCGATGAACCGCTCGTAGTGGCCGAGGTCGAGGTCGGTTTCGGCGCCGTCGTCGGTCACGAACACCTCGCCGTGCTGGAACGGGCTCATCGTGCCCGGGTCGACGTTGATGTAAGGGTCGAACTTCAGCGGCACGACCTTCAAGCCCCGCGCCTTCAAGAGCAGCCCGACCGAAGACGTCGCGATGCCCTTACCCAGCGACGACACCACGCCGCCGGTCACGAAAATGTACTTTGCCACGTTACCTCCAGGCAGAGCCCCACGGTCTTCGATTGCCGGCAGCCGTTATGCGGCTGGTCCGTGTCGATCGACAATCGGAAATCGTCATTCGGAAATCTCCTGTACGCGGGACGCCGGACCCGCGAGGTTCTCCCGGGTCCGGCGCCGTGGCGCTCGGCACACTCGCTCGAGCGCAGCTAGCCCTGCCGCTGCTTGTGCTTTGGGTCACGCTTGCAGATGACCCGGACAACGCCCTTGCGCTTCACGATCACGCAGTGGGCGCAGCGTTTCTTCACAGATGCGCGAACTTTCATCGCTTGCTCCCTTACTTGAATCGGTAGATTATCCGGCCCCGCTCCAGGTCGTACGGCGAGAACTCAATCGTCACCCGGTCGCCGGGCAGTATTCTTATCCAGTGCAGCCGCATCCGGCCCGAGATGTGGGCGAGCACCCTGTGCCCGTTGTCCAACTCGACCCGGAACGTGGCGTTGGGCAGCGACTCGACAATCGTGCCCTCAAGCTGAATCAGGTCCTTTTTAGACATCCTCTGTCAGTATCTCCGGTTCGTTCTCGGTCACCAGCACGGTATTCTCAAAATGGGCCGACGGCCTGCCGTCCGCGGCAACCACCGTCCAGCCGTTATCCAGAGTCTTCACCTCGAAGCCGCCGGCGTTGACCATCGGCTCGATGGCCAAAGTCATCCCGGCGACCAGCCGCACGCCCTGCCCGCTCGGCCCGAAGTTGGGTATCGACGGCTCCTCGTGCAGTTCCAGCCCGACCCCGTGGCCGCACAGCTCGCGCACCACCGAGTATCCCCGGGCCTCCACGAACTTCTGCACCGCGTGCCCGATGTCGCTCACCCGGTTGCCCGGCCTTGCCGCCTTGCACCCGGCCCAGAACGACGCCTCGGTCGCCTCGGCCAGCGCCCGCTTCGCCCCGTCCACCTCGCCCACCGCGAAAGTTCGGGCCATGTCGGCGATGAAACCATCCCTGGTCACGCCGACGTCAATCTTCACCAGGTCGCCCTCGCACAGCCGCCGGTCGGTCGGGATGCCATGCACGACCTCCTCGTTCACGCTCACGCACGCCGCCGCCGGAAAACCGCGGTACCCCAGGAAGGTCGGCAACCCGCCCTCCGACCGAATCGACTCGGCGCACGTCCGTTCCAGCTCCTTCAGCGACAGCCCCGACCGAATCGCCCGGCGCGCCGCCTCCAAAGCCCGGGCCGCGACTCGGCCCGCCGCCCTGATGCCGGCAATCTCCCGCGCCGACTTCAGGTGGACCGGCAACCCCGGCTCCTCAGCGGCCCGTCATTCCGACCGCAGTGGAGGAATCTCTCCCCGGAGATCCCTCGACTTCGCTCGGGATGACCGCGTCCCGCGGTCACTTGCTCCGGGCCTGCTCGACCAGCTTGACGATTTCCTCGTACACGCGGTCCCGGCCCAGGGCACCGTCAAGGCGTACGAGCTTGCCCTGCCCGCCGTAGAAACCCAGCACCGACTCGGTCTGCTGGTGATAGACGCTCAGCCGGTCGCGGATGACTTCCTCGCTGTCGTCCTTGCGCTGGTACAGCTCGCCTTCGCATTCATCGCACACCCGCTCGACCTTCGGCGGGCTGAAACTCAAGTTGTATATCTTCGAGCACTTCCGGCACTGGCGCCGCGCGGTCAGCCGCCGCACGACCTCCTCGTCGGCGAGGTCCACCAGCACCACGAGGTCGATGCCCAGTCCGTTGCCAGCCAGCACCGCGTCCAGCCCCTCGGCCTGCGGCACGGTGCGCGGGAAACCATCGAAGAGAATCGACTTGCCCGCGTGCTCGGCGAGAAAGGCGTTCACCACTTCGAGCACGACTTCGTCCGGCACCAGCTTGCCGGCCACGACGAACTCCTCGACCTCGAGCCCGACCGACGTCTTCCGCGCGATGTGGTCGCGGAAAACCTCGCCGGTCGAGTAATGCACGAGGCCCTGCTTGTTGCGCAGCAGCTCGGCCTGCGTGCCCTTGCCCGAACCCGGCGGTCCGACCAGAACGACGTTAAGCGCTTTCATTTCAGTTCCTTTTGAGCTGCGGTAGTCTATCGGCTCATCTAGGAGTGTCAAGCTAACGGCCGCGCGCTCGGCTGCTACGACTTCGGTCAGCGCGCTACGACGAGGCGGGCGGGGCAAAGACCGGACCGTGGCGGGGCGAGGATGAAGTAGACCCCGTCGGCCACGCGCCGGCCCGCGCCGTCGCAGAGGTCCCAAGGGACCGGGGCAAGGGATGCGGGGCGAGAGGCAAGGGTGCGAACGACGCGGCCGGACCGGTCGGCCACGACCAGCGGCCCGTCCCAGCCCGGCGCGCTGATACGGCACGTCGCCCGCACAACCGCAGGCAGGACGTTGATGGCCTCCCGTTCCGCAACCGACTCGGCTCCTTGCTCGGCCACGGAGCCGACCGGGTGGAACTTCATGGTGACCCAGTCGGCTGTGTAGGCCGGGGTGATGTTGTAGCCGGTCGAGATAAGGTTCCCTTGCCCGTCCAGTACCGCATCGGTCACGATGGCCTCCCGCTGGCCGACCTCGGGCGACGTATCGCTCCACACTTGCGTCCCGCTGGGGGAGTAACGTATGCCCATGTAGCGCTGGGAGTATCTGCTGTTGACGTCGCCAGAAACGACCACATCGCCGGACGTGTCCAGGAACACTCTGCGTGGATAGGCGCGGACAGACTCGGGGAACGCCCAGGTCTTCTTCCACTGAAGCTGCCCATTCGAGTTGTACTTGAGCGTGACGACATCACGGTCGTACGCGTGTGGGCCCTTGTCGGCCGCGATGTAGATGTCCCCCGCCGCATCCAGCGAGGCCGCGTCGAACAGCGACGTGTCTGTCACCGACCAGACGCTGCCGCCATTGGTGTTGAACCTAGATACAAAGCCCAGCTTGGAACCGGATGACGTCAGCTGACGCAGGCCGACGAGATACGTCGCGGCCTCCGTCCCTGCGACCGCCATTCCTTCAGCGTCGAGGGACTCGCTACCAACCGTTGAGTACCAGAGTCGCCGCCCGGAAGAGTCGAATTTCGCAGCATAGGCGAGCTCCTGTGGATTGCGGTTTGCGCGGCCTGCTACGTGGATTCCCTGACGGCTGTCGACGCACACGCCCCTTGCGTAGTCACTCCACCCGTAGCCGTAGCCGATGAACCGTGCCCAGATGAACCTCGGGTCCGGGAGGAACTTGCACAGGACCGCCTCTGGATCATTGCGGACGCCTGCCGTGTCCCGCAGCGTCCGTCCGAAAACATACAAGGCGTTATCTGTCGTCGCCAGAAAGGTCTTGCCGGCAATGAGCGGGTCTCGCGACTTCGAGTGCCAGAAGACGGTGTCATACTGACACGCGCCGCTGTTGGTGAAGTTGACCAGGCGGAACCCGTTGAATGAGTCGCGTCTGACTCCTCCAACCACAAGGACCGTGCCGTACGACAGCCAAGCCACGTCCACGCCGTTCGTGTCCAGCGCAAGGTCGGGACGGGGGCGCGTGCGCACCCACATCGTCTCGCCCGCGGGGGAGTACTTGATGAGCGTGAGCCCACGCGCGTATCCAGCGACGAATATCTCGCCCGAGTCGTTGACCGCCACAGCCTCAGGAACCTCCACGCGACCAGGCCCGGTGGAGTACCGCGCAATCCACTCCTGCGCCGAAGCGACGGCGCACAGCAGGCAGACGATGACGATGGTAGTTGTCTTCATGGTATTCGCACGCAGTCAGGTTGCGGAGTTTCCGGGCCGACTCTCATCCCGCCGAGTCTATGCGCCCACTGCGTCCTGTCAAGTCCCAACCCGCAACCCGGGACACTTCCCCTATTTCTTCGTTGTCTTCCGCGGTCTGCCCGCGCGGCGGCGGGTGAGCGTGCGGTCGGTCAGCG
>JAWOHG010000149.1:0-4527 GCA_046485245.1 bacterium | reverse complement strand
CTCACCTCGGTCGTGCACGGCCTCGCGCTCGCGCTCTTCGGCCGGACGATGACCGCCATCCGCATCCTCGACCTGCTCTGGCTCGCCGCCACCGCGCTGGCGCTCTTCTTCCTCCTGCGCCGGCTGCTCCAAAGCGACTGGCCCGCGACCCTCGCCGCTCTGCTCCTGCCCGTCGTCTACTCGGTGCTCGGCTACTGGCACACCGCACAGACCGACGGCTGGCTCAACCTGCCCCTCGCGCTCGCCCTGCTCTGCGCCTGGGCCGGGCTACGCTCGAAATCCGGGGCCGGCTGGCTCGGGTTCGGCGCCCTGGTCGGCGTCGCGGCCCTGCTGAAATACACCGTTGCCCTGCTCGCGCCGCTGGTGTTCCTCGTCGCACTGGTCGAGTTCCGGCGCGAGCCGCGCCGCCTGCTCCGCGCGACCCTGCTCGCCGCCGCCGGGTTTGCCGGCGTCATCGGCGCCTGCGTCGCCCTGCTCGCCGTCTCCGGCGCCCTGCCCGCGTTCATCGAGAGCCAGTTCGGCCTGATGCCGAGCTACACGAAGCTGACCCGCACCGCCGGCAGTTCCGGCCCGGTGGCGATGTTCTTGAAAACCCTGTTCACCAACCCCTCGCTGGTCGCGACCGGCATCCTGCTCGCGCTCGGCTCTGTCGGCCTGGCAGTCGGCCTCGTCGCGGACCGGACGCGCCGCACCGCGCTGCTCCTTGTCGCGGCCTGGCTCGTCACCGCCTTCGTCTCGACCTACGCGCAGGGCAAGTTCTTCGCCTATCACTACCTACCGCTCCTGCCCGTGGCCGCGACCGCCGCGGCCTACGCCCTGCTTGCGCCCGTTTCCCGCCGGCGCGCGGGCACCGGGCTGCGCCTCGGCCTCGCGCTCGCCGCCATCGCCGCGGTCGTGCTTATCAGCCGTTGGCCCGCTCGCGCCGGGGACGCCCTGTCGGTCGCGGGCAGCCGGGCCGCGCTCGAGGAATACTGGCGCAGCCCGCGCCACGACTCGGGCCGCGACTTCTCCCTGCGCGCGAACCTGGCCCTCTCCGACTACCTGCGCCAGACCACCCAGCCCGCGACGACAATCTACCTCTGGGGCTACGAGCCGATGGTCTACTTCCTCGCCCGGCGCCCGACCGTCACCCGGTTCCTCTACAATTTCCCGCTCATCGTAAACTGGCAGACCGGCCGGTTCCGCGACGAACTCATCGCGCAGTACACCGCGCACCCGGCCGACGTATTCATCGTCGAACACGAGGACGCCACGCCCTGGGTCACCGGCCACGACAAGGACTCTTTCGAGACCCTGATGGAGTTCGACGCCCTGCGCGACTACGTCGCCGAGCACTACCTGCCCGACACGCGCATCGGCCGGTTCGACGTCTACCGCCGCGCAGTCGATTGACACTGCCCGCCGCCGCACCTAGACTGCGACTGGCATGCGTTTCAGCGTAATCATCCCCGCCCGCGACGAAGAAGACTCGGTCGCCGAACTCCACGCCGAGCTGGTCGCCGTGCTCGAGCGGCTGGGCGGCGGGTTCGAGGTCATCTACGTCGACGACGGGTCGGTCGACTCGACCCCGGCCCGGCTGGCCACGCTGGCCGCCGACCCGCGGGTCCGGCTCATCCGCTTCCGCGCCAACTACGGCAAGTCGGCCGCCTACTCGGCCGGCTTCGCCGCGGCCCGCGGTGAGGTAGTGCTCACGCTCGACTCCGACCTGCAGGACGACCCGGCCGAGATTCCCGGACTGCTCGCGGCGCTGGACGAAGGCTTCGACCTCGCGGTCGGCTGGAAGCAGCACCGGCTCGAGAACGAGCCGGCCAAGACCCTGCCCTCGCGCGTGTTCAACGGCATCAAACGGCTGGTGTTCGGCCTGCGCCTGCACGACTCCAACTCCGGCTTTCGGGCGATGCGCCGCGCGGTCGCGGCCGGGCTCGAACTGCGCGGCGACAACTACCGCTTCATCCCCGAACTCGCCCACGCCGCCGGGTTCCGCGTCACCGAACGGCGGGTCGCGCACCGCCGCCGCCGCTTCGGCCGGTCCAAGTACGGCGTGACCCGGTTCTGGACCGGCGTGCTCGACCTCGTCGCGGTCAGCTTCATCACCCGCTACGGCCGCAAGCCGCTGCACTTCTTCGGCACGCTCGGCCTCGTTCCCCTGCTGGCCGGCGCCGGCCTCGAGGTCTACGTACTCGTCCGCAAGCTCTCCGGCGACCTGTTCAGCGAGCACCTCGCTGCGCTCATCACCGGCGTGATGCTCATCCTCGTCGGGCTCCAGCTCATCGCCACCGGCCTGGTCGGCGAAATGGTCGCGGCGGGCCGCCGCGGGCCCGATTACTCGACAATCGACGATGGCAAAACCGGCCACTGAACCGCAGCCGGCCGTCAAGACCTCCAACTTCGAGAAGTACTCGACGCGCAACCCGGTCGCCCGGGCCCTCTACGCCCGCTTCTTCGCGCGCGTCACCGAACTGGTGGCGCCGCTTTCGCCCGCCACCGTGCTCGACGCCGGGTGCGGCGAGGGCGAAACGCTCGAGCGCCTGCGAGCGCTCCTGCCCGCCGCCGTGACCGGCTTCGACAACAATCCTGACTGCATCGCGTTCGTGCAGCGCCGGTTTCCCGCCTTTCGCTTCTCGGTCGAGGACATCTACTCTCTGCCCTATCCTGACCAGGGCTTCGACCTCGTGCTCTGCCTCGAGGTGCTCGAGCACCTGGCCGAGCCCGAACGCGCCCTGGCCGAACTCTGTCGCGTCGCCCGCCGCGACATCGTCATCTCGGTGCCGAACGAACCGCTCTGGTCGCTGACCAACCTCGCCCGCCTGAAGTACGTTCGCAGCCTCGGCGACCACCCCGAGCACGTCCAGCACTACAACCGCCGCACGCTCGCCCGCCTGCTTGCGCCCTTCGCCGACCGGCTCGAAGTCGGCACCTCCTATCCCTGGCTCGTCGCCCACTTCTCCAGGAAGGCCGGTGAGTAGGCGCGCCCGCCGGCGGCGCGCACCCCTGCCCGGCGCGCTGCTGCGCGTCGGCGCGGCCTTGGTCGGCCTGCTCGGGCTCGCGCTCTATGCCGCGATGCGGCTCCAGCGCGGCCGCTACGGCATCGTCGGTTACGAACGCGGCAACGTCATCCTCAAGCCGCCCGAATGGCTCGGCGGCGGGCGACTGGCGTTCCCCTACGCGGTGCTCATCCTGCTGGCCGCGGCCCTCCTCGCGGTGCTCATCCTGCTCACTCCCGCCGCGCTCCGCGCCGCCCGGGCCGCCTTCGCCCGCCGACGCTGGACAGCCGTGCTCGCCCTCGGTTTACTGGTCTACTCGCTTCTGCCCTGGGGCTACACCGACCTGCGGCTGTACGCCGAACCCAACTACTGGCTGTCGCTCAACCTCGTCCTCGGCTCGCTCGGCTTCGGCCTGCTGGCGTGGGGCGCCTTTCCGCTCCTGCGCCGCGCCGGCCCGGCCCTGGTCGGCTTGTGGCGGCGGGTGGCCGGCCTGCCGCCGCGCTGGTTTGCGCTCGGCGCGGCCGGCTTCACGCTCGTCGTCGCGTCGGTCGTGTCGCTGGCCGTGTTCGGCGGCATCCCGCACATCACCGATGCGAGCGCACAGTTGTTCCAGGCGCGCGTCTTCGCCCTCGGCCGGCTGTTCGCGCCCTCGCCCGCTCTGCCGTCGTTCTTCGACTTCAAGCACGTCATCAGCGACGGCCGCTGGTACTCGCAGTACCCGTTCGGTCACCCGCTGATGCTCGCGCTGGGCGTGCTCGCCGGCCTGCCCTGGCTAGTCAATCCACTGCAGGCCGCGGCCGCGGTGCTGGCGCTCTACGGTCTCGGCCGCGAAGTCTACACCGAGCGGGTCGCCCGCATCGCCACACTGCTGTTCTGCCTGTCGCCTTTCGTCTGGTTCATGAGCGGCTCGTTCATGAACCACACGACGGCAATGTGCTGGGGCACGCTGTTCCTGCTGTTCTCGAGCCGCCTCGCGCGGCGCGGCATCGGCAACGCCCTGCTCTGCGGCCTGTCACTGGGAGTGGTCGTGGCGACCCGGCCCGCCACCGCGCTCGGCATCGCCCTGCCCGTTGCCGTCTGGCTCCTCTTGCGCCTGCGGCGCGAGCCGCAGCTCTTCGGCCGCGTTGCCGCCGCGGCCGGCGTGCTCGGGTTCACCGGCATCCTGCTGCTCGTCCAGAACTGGCTGACCGCCGGTGCGCCGCTGCGCTTCGGCTACACGGTCCTGCACGGCCCCGGTCACGGGTTTGTGTTCGGCCCGGCCGCGCTCGGCATCACCCATACGCCCTACAAGGGCCTCGTCCACATCACGTCCAACCTCGCCGGGCTGAACCGCTACCTGTTTGAGTGGCCAATCCCGGCCCTGCTCCTGCCGCTAGCGCTGGTGGTGACTGGCACGCGCAAGGCCTGGGACTGGCTCCTGCTGTCCATCCCGGCCTGCCTGCTCGTCATCCACTTCTTCTACTTCTTCCACGGTTACTGCTACGGCCCGCGCTTCGTCTACGAGGCCGTGCCCGCCCTGCTGCTCCTGTCGGCCCGGGCCCTG
>JAWOHG010000293.1:0-4068 GCA_046485245.1 bacterium | reverse complement strand
GGCGCAGCGGCGCTTGGTGTCGCGGCGGCCGCCGGCCAAGGGCAGGCGCATCAGGCCGAACCCGAGCGCAGGCACGCGCACGCCGCTTCGGCCGAGAAGACGATAACGCATCGCGTGGAGTATCGCCGCCACGGGCCGGCGGGTCAACCCGGCCGCAGTTGCGGGCGGTGCGGCTGCGGCTAGAATCGCGCGAGAGGAGTTCCAAATGAGAATCGCAGTCATCGGCGCCGGGATGATGGCGCGGGCAGTGGTGTACGACCTCGTGCGCCAGCCGGACGTAATCGAGGTGCGGGTCGCGGACCGGGACGGTTCGCGCCTGCGTGAGTTGAAGCGATGGGCGCGGAGCCCGAAGGTGCAGACGTTCGTCGCCGACGCGGGGGACCGAGCGGCGATGGCCGCGCTGATGCGGCCGTGCGCCGCGGCAATCGGCTGCGCCTCATACACGCTGAACCTCGGGCTGACCCGCGCCGCGATTGCCACGCGGACCCACTTCTGTGACCTCGGGGGCAACAACACGGTCGTGGCGAGGCAACTGGGCCTGGACGCGCGGGCGCGGCGGGCCGGCATCACCGTGGTGCCGGATTGCGGTCTGGCGCCGGGGTTGGTGAGCGTGCTGACCGCGGCTTGTGTAGAAAGGCTGGACCGTACCGACGCCGTCCGTATCCGGGTCGGCGGGTTGCCGCGCGTACCGAAGCCGCCATTGAACTATGGCATCGTGTTCTCGGCCGAGGGACTCATCAACGAGTACGTCGAGCCGTGCGAGGTTCTCCGCAACGGTAGAGCGGTCACGGTCGAGTCGCTGGCCGATGTCGAGAGCCTGCGGCTCGGGCCGCCGTTTGGCCGGCTCGAGGCGTTCAACACGTCGGGCGGGTCGTCCACCCTGCCCGAGACGATGCGCGGGCGCGTGCGTGACCTCGACTACAAGACCATCCGCTATCCCGGCCACTGCGCCCAGGTACGGCTGCTGTTCGACCTCGGGCTGATGTCGAGCCGGCAGGGATTCGGCGGCGTCGCGCCGCGGCAGGTGCTTGCCCGGTTGCTGGAGGAGAAGCTCGGTTTTGAGACCGACGACGTGGTGCTCTTGCGGGTCGAGGCCGAGGGCAGACGCGGGGGGAGGCCGGCGCGCGTGCGGTACCAGATGGTCGACCGGGCCGACCGCCGGACCGGGCTGACAGCGATGATGCGCACGACGGGGTTCCCGGCCGCGGTCGCCGGCCTGACACTGGCGCGCGGGAAGGCGAGGCGCGCCGGGGTGCTGCCCGGCGAACTGGCGTTCGACCCGCAGGCGTTCATCTGCGAGCTGGCCGGCCGGGGCTTGGCGCTGAGGCGGGCGGGCTAGAGCCTGTGGGACCAATGGCCGGCCAGGTTGACCGGGTGGGGCAGGGAGCTATACTTTAGAGTACGGTGATGGGACGAGTCAGTAGTGCCGTTGGACGATTCCGGCCGCTGGTCTTGGCGGCCGTCCTTTTCTGTTGCGCGTTCACGGCGGCGGCCTCGCCGCTGACCGACCTGGCCGCGCGGCCCCAGATCGACCTCAGCTTCAAACTGGAAGTGAACGGGTACGCCTACTCTTGGCCGGACATCGGCCGGTTCGTCCTGCCGCTGGAGACGCTGAACCTGGCCGCGACCGGGTACAACACATACAGCGGTTTCGTGGCCCCGTCGGGCGAACTGCTCGAGACGCCCACGGGCACGCGCTGGGTCGCGCCCGAGCAGCCGGGGCTGTACCAGGTGATGGTCAGCAACGGGCCGGACGTGCGCCGGCTGAACGTCTTCGTGATGGTGCCCTACGACAGCCTGAAGCGCGGCTGCATCAAGGGCGTGACGCTGGGCCGCTACCCGGCCGAGAGTCCCTTCCCCAACTTCACTCGTCCGCGCGGGTTCGTGATGGTCACGCCCGATCTGCTCGATATCCCGCTATCGCCGCGCTACACGCTGGGCGAGTTCGTGCCGCGCCAGCCCGAGGGGTTTCCGAAGTACATCGCCCTGCGCGAGGAGCTCGTCATCAAGCTCGAGGCGTTCACGGATTTCGTTCAGGCGCGGGGACACAAGTTCGACAAGTTCAAGATCATCAGCGGGTTCCGCGCGCCGTTCTACAACTCGCGCAACCGGGCGGGCCGCAACAGCGCCCACGTCTACGGTGGCGCGGCCGACCTGTACGTGGATGCCGACGGCAACGGGATGATGGATGACCTGAACCGCGACGGCATCGTCAACCGGCGCGACGCCAAGCTGCTGGTCGATTACATCGACCAGTTCGAGAAGGAACGGCCGGAGCTGGTCGGCGGGTGCGGCTGGTACAGCCGCACGCAATCCCGCGGCCCGTTCATCCACATCGACGTGCGCGGCGCACCAATGCGCTGGCACCAGTGAAGTTCTCCGTCATACAATCGCTCGGCATCATCGTGCTCGCGGCGGTGGTCCTCACGTGGGCCGAGCTGTACCTGCCGGTGCGCCAGAGCCTCGACGTCGACCTCGTGCAGGTCGGCACGACGCTGCACCGGATGCGCCAGCACGCCGCGCTCCTGCGGGACGAGATACCCGGGCTTGAGGAGGAAATCGAACGGCTGGCCCGGTCCGTGGGCGAGCTCGCCGGCCAGTTCGCCAGCGCGTTCTCGAACGAGCTTTACATCGCGGTCAACCCGGGCTCAAACCGGCTCTACCTGCGCCGGGGCCAGCAGGAACTCCTGGCCGCGCTGATATCGACCGGGACCAACGACACGCTCAAAAGCGGCAAGCGGCGCTGGGTGTTCGACACGCCGCGCGGCGTGATGACTGTGCTGCGCAAGAAGAAGGACCCGGTCTGGCTCAAGCCCGACTGGGCCTTTCTCGAAACCGGCGACTCGGTGCCGCCGCGCGACTCGCCGCTGAGGGTCGAGCGCGGGGTGCTGGGCAAGTACATGCTGGACCTGGGCGGCGGCATAATGATACACGGCACGCCCCACGAGGATAAGCTCGGGCGCGGCGTGTCCCACGGCTGTATCCGGGTCGGGCTGGCCGACCTGCAGGTACTCTACGACTCGGTGGCGGTCGGCACCCGGGTCTACATATTCTGACGATGCGCGGATTCGTGCGCGGCCTTGCCATCTTCGCCACCGTGGCGGGCGGGCTGGCGCTGGTGCGGCTGGCCGACGCGGTCGGCAAGCGCGAGTTGGTGCGGGTCGCCGCCGACGTGGCGGTCGAGGAGAGCCTGGCCCTGCGCCGGTACGAGGACACGCGGCAGGCGCGCAACCGCCTGCTGGTCGACGAGCAGTTCCTCAACGCCCGCATCGCCAGCCTGTCGCGCAGCGAGCCTTACATCGTCATCGACCGAGCGCGCAGCCGCATCGGGCTGGCCGTGCAGGAGAAGACGCTCTTCGAGGCGCCGTTCCGCCTGCGCGGTCCGGCCGACGCCGACCGGGAGTTCGGCCAGCTACCCAAGGCGACGCTGTCGGTGCTGGGCAAGCGGACCCAGACCGACTGGGTGCGGCCCGACTGGCTGTACCGGCTGCAGGGGCTCGAACCGCCGGCCGACTCGGCCCAGCGAGTCGTGGCCAATGCTTTCGGACGGGGCGAGGTCTTCCTCGGCGGCGACCTGGTCATCCACGGCCGGGTCAGCGACGCGGTGCCGCCCGGGGCCCTGGACCACAGCTACATCGAGCTGGATGACGTGCCGCTGCGGGCGCTGGTCGATGCGGCCAAGCCCGGAACGCTCGTCCTGATACACTGAACCGGGCCGGTTTGACAGGCCGGCAGGCAGGGCTATGCTGGAGCTGATGCGGCCGCGCGTCGAGCAGAGACAACCAGTCGGAGAGGTGCCGGAGTGGACGATCGGGCATGCCTGGAGAGCATGTGTACTCTTACGGGTACCGTGGGTTCAAATCCCACCCTCTCCGTATCTGAATCGGATGGGATTCGGGGCGCGCGGAACGCGCCGCGCACCAACGCCTCCCACCCTCTCTGCTAATATGCGAACGGGACTCGTGGCACGCAGAACATGCCGGGCATCATCGCCAGAGGCAAGTCACACATCAAGAGCCCGGCGACCGAGCCCAGTCGCCGGCGCTGTTGTCCTCCTGATCGTGTTCG
>JAWOHG010000227.1:0-10202 GCA_046485245.1 bacterium | reverse complement strand
CCGTGCTGTCCACTGCACGCACGCAAGGGTACTCGAGGCCTGTATTGGATACATAGTACAACTCGGAGCCGGAGCGAGACCATACCGGGCTTGACTTGTGAAACCCGTCGCTGGTGATGTGCCTCGTCATGGTCGGGCCGGGCCGACCGGGCTGTACTTCAGCCTGCCAGTTTCGCCAGAGCTTGTCCATGCTCTTGCCGGTGAGCCGACGCAGGGCAGCAGTTTCTGTGTACGGAACAGAGCGGGAACGGAGCGAGTTAAGCGAATCGGCAAAGGCCGGTCCCTGGGTCCTCGCGAGCCAGTCGTAGAACAGCCCGCCGTAGAGGTAGGGCGCGCTGCCCGACGGGTAGCGCCGCAGTTCGTAGCTTCCGCATAGGTCGGGCGGCAGCAGGCGGCGTTCTCGCGCTGCGGCATCCAGCATCATCCGGAATTCGGCACCGCGGTTGCGGCCGAACCGACTGAATCTGGTCTCGTTGTAGACCGCGTAGCCTTCGTGAATCCAGAACGGTGCGAGTGCGTTGGGCAGGGCGAGACGGCCGAACACACGGCGCAGGCCGGCCATCCAGCCGCGGGCCTGGTCAACCTCCAGTATGTGCGAGTACTCGTGGATGAAGAGCGTCGACAACCAGTCGTCGTAGTTGGTGCGGTCGCCGGCCGGCAGGCTGGGTAGGACTGTAATGGTGCTGGCCGGAAACGGGGCGGCCCAGCCGTTGCTGTAGTCGAAGAAGTCGGCGACTATCACGTTCGTGCGGCTGACCGGGTGCCAGCCGGCGGCAGACGTGAGCCGGTCGTGAGTTTTCTCGGCCACGGCACAGAGGTTGTGTGCGAGGGCGAGGTCGTCATCGGCGGGTTGGTCGGCGGACGGGAAGTGCACCGCGAAGTGCTCGGTCTCCAGCGTGTACCAGCGCAGGCGCGGGTCAAGGTCAAGGCTGCCCGGCACCTGGACGAGAAGGACGAACGTCAACAGCAGGGCCATGGCTCAGTGCAGCGAGAGGCGTTTGAGGACCAGCGTCGCATACGCCCCGGGCGGCAGGACGAAGCGCAGTCCGATTTTGAGTCTGCCCGGGTAGAGTTCGTCGGGCGCCGGTTCAGATAGGCGCAGCTCCCCGGGCCGGAGCAGGATGCGGCGCTCGAACGCCTTGAAGTAGACTCCGGTCAGGCGCACCTTGAGCTTCAGTCGGGCGTGGTCGATGCCTTCGCGCGCAAGCACGGCGTTGGCAGCCCGGCCGACACGTTCGCTGCGGTAGCTCGAGTCGGGTGCGGCCGCAGGCAGGACCGCCTTGTCGAGGAATGCGGCCAGGGTCGGGGAGAGGTCGCGCCAGAACAGCATCTCACCCAGCGAGTACCGGGCGGCAGCCGTGCGGACGCCGAGTTCACGCAGGAGCGTTACGATGGTCTCGTTCCAGAGCCAGGACTGGTAGGCGTTGATGAACAGCTCGAGCAGCGAACGGGGCAGGCGCTGCAGCGCGCCGGCCAGGTCGTCGGGCCGGGCCGCCAGGTGGTCAGCCGCTGCACGAGCCTCGGGCGGCGCGAGTCGAGCGCAGGTGCTCCAGTCGCCCCAGTTCGCCGCCAGCGCTGCCTTGGTGCGCCGGACCGCGGGCGGATCGGCGGATGACGGAGTCGCGAGATAGAGCTTGAGCGCTCCGTTGAGGTGGCCGTCGATGAGCCGGCGAGCGATGAAGCCTTCGCCGTGCCGGGCCGAGCCGAACCGCTGGTCATCGAAGTAGTTTGCCAGGCCCCAGCGCCGGACCTCGATGGCATTGGCCTGGAGCACGCCGGCCTCGCCGGTCGACATGGCCCGGGCCGTGATGGTAAACTCATTGCCGGAGAGCAGCTCGCTGGACACCGGCTGGTCGGACTTGCCGACCAGCCGCAGCGAGTAGTTGGGTTCGCGGACAAGCTTGGGGCCGTTGCCCGGCAGGGAGAGGAACTGGACGGTCAGGGCGTAGCGGTCCTTGAGCCCGGCGCGGGCCAGGTGCTTCAGGCCGTGCCGGCGTGACAGGTGGTCGATTACGTCGAGCGTGTTCCAGTTGCGCTTCTCGAGTCGATACACCGAGTAGGCGCCCGCGCGCTTGAGCTTGATGCGCAGGCGCTCTCGGACAACGAAGTCCTCGGGCCGGACCTTGAGTCTCACGCGGGCCGGACCGTGCGTGCCACCAGGAGGGCACCCAGTACGATGAAGAGAACGCCGGCGCCGAGGTGGACCCAGCGCACCGGCAGATAGCGGGCCACGACCGAGCCGAGGCAGGTCGCGATCAGCGAACTGGCGATGAGCGCGAGCGCGCTGCCGGTGAAGACAGTCCAGAACGACCCGCGGTTGGCGCAGGCGAACGAGAGCGTGGCAAGTTGGGTCTTGTCACCCAGTTCGGCCAGGAACACCGCACCGAAGGTGGAGAGCAGAAGCTGCCAGTTCATGCCATTACTCTCCGTTGATAGCCGTGATGTCGGCGGCCTTGCCTGCGGGTTGGACCGTCAGCTCCCGGTCGATACGGCGCACCAGCCCGGCCAGCACCGTGCCCGATCCGACCTCCAGGAACCGGTGACATCCCGAGTCGCGGGCCGAGGTGACTGTCTCGGTCCAGCGCACGGGGCTGATGAGCTGTTGCGCGAGGTTGTCGCGTATCTCGGCTGCAGTGGCAGCGGGTCGGCTGGTGACATTGGCGATGACGGGAAAGGCCGGGTCCTTGACCGTGAACTCGCCGAGGTACTCGGCGAACTCCGCCGCCGATTTGCGCAGCAGGGGAGAGTGGAACGCGCCCGACACGGGCAGGAGCACCGCCTTGAGCGCGCCGCGCGACTTGGCGAGTTCGGCTACGGCCTTAACCGCTTCAACTTCGCCCGAGACAACGGTCTGCCTCGGTTCGTTGTAGTTGGCCGGCACGACCGTGCCCGTAACCTCGCGGCACAGGGCTTCGACCGCGGCCGGCTCCATCCCGATGATGGCCGCCATCGTGCCCGGGTTCCTCTCGCCTTCGGCGAACATCAGTGCGCCGCGGCGCTTCACCAGGCGGAGTGTCGACTCGAAGTCGAGCGCGCCGGCCGCATACAGCGCCGAGTACTCGCCGAGGCTGTGACCCGCGGCCAGGGCCGGGGCCAGGCCGGACAGGCAGGCCAGGGCGGCCATCGAGTGCACGACCAGCGCAGGCTGCGTGTACCGGGTCTGGCGCAGCTCATCATCGGGTCCTTCGAACGAGAGCCGCTTGACCGGCAGTTCCAACACCTGCTCGGCGCGGTCGTAGACTTCGCGGGCCGCGGGGAACTGCTCGAAGAGGTCAGCACCCATCCCAACTGCTTGGGAACCCTGGCCGGGAAACAGCAAACCTAGCGTGTCAGGCATGTCGTCTTTCCTCCGAGTCGGTAAGTCTTGCTGGCCGGTGCTGCTGCAGGACGGTCGTTCCTGTGCGAATGCGCCCTGTCGCGACGCGCGGGCCGGCAGGCGTATCCTAAGGGGCGGAGTTCCACTGTCAAGCAACCGGCCGGGCCGCGAGCTGGCCGCAGGCCGCGGCGATGCGCGGACCCTTGGAGCGCCGGATGGTAACCGCCGGAAGGTGCGGGTAGAGTCGCTCGGCGAAACCCGAAAGGCTCTTCTCGGACGGGGCTGTGAACTCCGACCCAGTGTATGCGTTGAACGGGATGAGGTTGAGCTTGCAGGGGATGCCGCGCAGGAGCGCGGCGAGCGCGGACGCATCGGTCGGCCGGTCGTTGACCCCGGCGAGCAGGACATACTCGAAGGTGACGCGACGGCCGGTTACATCGACGTAATGGCGCACCGCGTCGATGACCTCGGGCAGCGGGTGGCGCCGGCTGACCGGCATCAGTTCGGCGCGCAACTCAGGCTCGGCCGCGTTGAGCGAGACGGCGAGCTTCACCTGGAGCGGCAGCGTGGCGAACTGCCGTATCCGGTCAGGGATGCCGGCAGTCGACAAGGTGATGTGGCGGGCGCCGATGGCGACGGCGTCGGGCGAGTTGATGACCCGGACCGCCTCGATGGCCGCGTCGTAGTTCAGGAAGGGCTCGCCCATGCCCATGAACACGATGTTGGTCGGGCGCGCGCCGACGAGCCGGATGACGTCGACCACCTGACCGGCAATCTCGTGCCACGCGAGGTCGCGCCGGAAGCCGAGCGCCCCGGTGGCGCAGAAGCGACAGCCGAGCGGGCACCCGGCCTGGCTCGAAACGCAGATCGTGCGACGGTCGCCATCCGGGATGTGCACCGACTCGACGACCGCGCCGTCGTTCAGGGCGAACGTGAACTTGCCCGTGCCGTCCGGGTCGTCCTGTCTCTGCCGTAGTTCGGGCGCGCCGAGTGTCAGCCGTTCGGCCAGCGCGGTCCGGCGGTCCAGCTTCAGGTCGGTCATTTCGGCGATATCGGTCGCACCGCGAGTCCAGAGCCAGCGCCAGACCTGGCGGGCGCGGTAAGGCTCCCAACCCAGTTCTGCGACAAGTGCCTGCAGTTCGGTGAACTTGAGTGAGCGGAGTGTTGTCATTGGTTACTCGGGCCGGGACGCGACATTGACCGCGAACCCGACCATGGCGAAGTTGAGGACCAGGGATGAGCCGCCGTAGCTGAGGAAGGGCAGGGGGATGCCGGTTATCGGCAGCAACCCGAGCAGCATGGCGATGTTGACGAAAGCGTGGTAGACGATTGCCGCGGACAGGCCGACGCAAACCAGACTGGCGGCACGGTCCCGGGTCCGTGCGGCCGCGCGCAGCATTCGGGCCACAAGCAGGGCAAACAGGCCGAGCACGAGCAGGCAGCCGATGAACCCGAACTCCTCGCCCAGCGACGAGAAGATGAAGTCGGTGTGGCGGTTGGGCAGGAAACCGAGCTTCTTCTGCGTGCCGTGCAGGAAGCCCTTGCCGAAGAGGCGGCCGGAACCGATGGCGATCTGGGACTGGATGGCGTTCCAGCCGGTGCCGTGCGGGTCGAGCCAGGGCGCTACAAAGCTGCGGATGCGGGCGCGCTGGTACTCCTTGAGCATCGCCATCACGACCGGGCTGAGCATGCCGAACACCGCGCTGACCCCGAGCGCGGCCGCAGTGCGGCCGAGGTCGCTCTGCCACAGCATCAGCGCCCCGAGCAGCACGAAGAACGGCACCCAGGTGTAGATGGAAAACCCGGCAGCGAAGGAGAGCGCGGGTGTGAGCAGCAGCAGCAGGTGCAGGGGTTTCATACCCTGCCAGAGGAGCATCGCGGCCAGCACACCGACGAAAACCAGCGCCGTGCTCAGGTCCGGTTCGGCCGCGACGAGCAACGCCGGTACCGTGACGATGAGCAGGGGCAGGGCAAGACGCTTGGGGCTCAGGTCCAGGGGCCGCATGTAGCTGAGGTGCTTTCCCAGCAGGATGATGGTCGCCAGCTTGGCGAACTCGGACGGCTGGACAAAGAAGCTGCCCAGTACGAACCAGCGCTTCGACCCGGGACCGGTGCCGACAACCAGCACGGCCAGCAGTGCAACCACGACCAGCGCGTAGGCCGGCTCGGCCAGGCCGTATAGCAGGCGGCGGGGGATGAGCGCGAAGGCGGTCCCGACCGCGAGCGCGACGGGGAGGAACAGCAGCTGACGTGACACGTAGTGGCTGCCGCCGGCCGAGTGGATGAGCGCGATACCGGCCAGCGCCAGGAGCAGCGGGGCGGCTACCAGCGCGACGTCGAAGCGTTTCACGGGCTGTCCTCGACCGGGGCAGAGTCGGCGAGCGCGGCGGAGTCGACCGGGTCAGGGGCCGGAGGCACGGCCTGGCCCGGGAAGAAGTACTGGCGCACCAGTTGGCGGGCGATCGGTGCCGAAACCGTGCCGCCGTGCCCGGCATTCTCGACCAGGACGGCGAACACCACCTGTGGGTCATCCGACGGGGCGTAGCCGACAAACCAGGCGTGGTCAGGCCGAGGCGGGTTCTGGGCCGTGCCGGTCTTGCCCGAGATCGTGACTTCGCGCATCCGTGCGGCCGTGCCGGTGCCGTACTCGACGACGCGGTCCAGGCCGAGCCTGACCACGGCGAGGTCAGCCTGGCTCACCGGCAGCGTCGTCTGCTTGACCGGGGTGCGCCAGATTGTCCGGCCGGCCGAGTCCACGCGCGCAAGCACGTGGGGTTGACACGCGACCCCGCCGTTGGCAATGGCCCCGTACAGGCAGGCCATCTGGAGCGGAGTGGCCAGGACCTCGCCCTGGCCGATAGAGAAGTTCAGCACCGAGCCGGCGCCCCAGCGTCCCTTGCCGTAGCGCTCGTCGAGCCAGGCCCGGTTCGGTATGTTACCCGCTCCCTCGCTCGGTATGTCGATGCCCGTCGCCTTGCCGAGGCCGAGGGCGCGCGCGTGGCCGGTCAGGCTGTCCAGTCCGATGCGCTGGCCGAGTTGGTAGAAGTAGACGTTGCATGATACGGCCAGCGCCTCGACGAGGTTGACCGACCCATGCACGCCCCAGCATCTGAACGTCCGGTTGCCGTAGCGCAGCGACCCGGTGCATGGCTGGAGCCGGGTCGAGCGGTCGGCCAGTCCCCGGTGCAGGGCGGCCAGCGCGACCGCCGGCTTCATCGTACTGCCCGGCGGGTAACCGGAGGTCACCGCCCGGTTGAAGAAGGGCTTGGACGGGTTTCCGACCAGCGTGTTCCATGCCGCCGCATCGACGCGGCCGAGGAACACGGTCGGGTCGAACGCCGGCCGTGACACCAGGCAAATCACCGCGCCGGTCTTGACTTCAATACCGACGACCGCGGCGCGGTCGAAGTCGCCGGTCAGGCGCCAGGCCAGTTCCTGCAGGTCGGCGTCCAGGGTCAGGTGCAGTTCCTTGCCCGGGACGGGCGGTTCGGGCCGCTTCTCGCGCAGGGGTCCGATTTCCTGGCCGCGGGCATCGACTTCGACAAACTCCATCCCGGCCCGGCCGCGCAGCAGTCGTTCGTACTGCGCCTCGATTCCCGAGCGGCCGACATAGTCCAGCCGGCGCAGCGCGGTGTCGCGCGCCAGTTCCTCTTCCGACGCCTCGGCGACATAGCCGACCACGTGCGCACAGCATTCGCGCAGGAGGTAGCTGCGCAACGGGTCGGTGCGGATCTGGACCCCGGGCAGGCGGAAGGAGTTCTCGGCAATCTGCGCGACCTCGTCGAAGCGGAGGTTGCGCTTGAGTGTTATCGGCGAGGGCCAGGCCGCGACCGGCTCGATGCGGCGCCACAGTTCGGCGTAGTCGAGCCCCAGGATCGAGGCCAGGCGGTGCACGGTGACCGAGTCGAGCTCGGTCGGCACGGCGGTGGCGGTGAAAGAGGGCCGCGTTTCGGCGATAGCATTGCCCTTGCGGTCGATTATCCGGCCGCGCGATGCGGGCCGGACAAGCTGGCGGATGCGGTTGCGGTCGCTCAGGCGGGCGAAGCGTGCGCCCTGCGCCACCTGCAGCATCCCGAGCCTGACCACCAGCACTGCCAGTAGCAGGGCAAAGACCCAGGCGGTCGCCCTCAGTCTGGTTTCCATCCGGCAAACACCACCCGCGCGACGAACCAGTCGGCCAGCGGGATGAAGGCCAGGGACAGGGCGAGCGATACCGCCGCGTCGAGCGGCGCGGGCAGGGCCGGGCTCGAAAGGAGCCGGATTGACCAGCGGACGCCGAGCGCGAGAATGACGATGAGCGGCGTGGCCCAGGCCACGCGGTAGATGTAGCGGCGGACCGACGCCACGGCATGGGCGATGAGCGCGAACGCGGCGGTGTGCAGTCCGACCGCCTCGACCACGAGGCTGTCAAAGCAGATGCCGAGGAACCCGGCCAGAAGGACCGCCACCACGGGCAGTTCGTGCAGGGCGACCACGACGATCGTGACGAAGGCGAGGTCGGGCGCCGGCGCTCCGATGCCGGCCTGCACCAGGAACAGGAGGTAAACGACCAAGAAGAGGCCGGCCTGCCTCATGGCGCCGACTCCTCTTCGGGGATGACTGAGTCGGGCACGCCGATGTTGTCCAGCCAGCTCGAGTTCGGGTCCGACTCGGGCAGGCGCAGAACAAACACCGCGGGAAGTCGCGACACCTCGGCGAACGGCCGCACGGTTACGTCCAGGAAGAGCGCGTCCGGGTCCGGGGTCGCCGATGCCACTGTCCCGACCGGCAGCCCCTGGGGGAACACGCCGCCGAGCCCGGCCGTGACCAGCGTGTCGCCGGCCCGGAAGTCGGCATTTTTGGCCGCGAAGTGCACGATGAGCCCGCCGCGCCGGCCCGGCCCGACCAGGCCCGGCGTGCGCGAGCGCGTGTCGAGCACCGCGACTCGGAAGTCGGAAGCGTGAATCGACTGGACCAGCGCGGTCCGGGCCTCGGCCCGGATGACCTTGCCGACCACGCCGTCGGGCGAAAGCACCGGGGCCGCGAGCCCGACGCCGTCCTCGGTGCCGCGGCTGATAACCAGGTACTGCTCGAAGGACGAGAGGTCGCGTGCGATCACCGGGGCACGCACCAGCGCGGGGTCGTAGTCGCCCAGTTCGGCCAGGCCGCGCAGGGCGGACTGGAGTCGAGCGTTCTGGACCGAGAGGCGGGTCGCCACGTCGGCCAGTCGCCGGTTCTCGCGGGACAGCCCGGCGGCCGCGGTCCCAACCCCGCCGACCAGGCGCAGCGGCGCGAGGATGACCGATTGCGCCGGGACGAGCGCGGCGCGGCGCATCCGTCGGGGCAGGGCCTGCAGGCACAGCCCGGCCACCGCAAGCGCGAGGGCGACGCGGCCCGACCAGTTGGTGATGAGCGGGAACTTCATGGTACTGCCAGGCAGGCCCGTCCGGGCGTGACGGCGGCTCGCACCCGCGCCCTACTTGGCGCGGAGTATGAGCTTGTCGTTGACGTGGATGTTCTCGAGGATGCGACCGGCGCCACGGACGACGCTCTCCAGCGGGTTCTCGGCGACGTAGACCGGCAGGCTCGTCTCTTCCTTGAGCAGCAGGTCCAGGCCGCGCAGCAGCGCGCCGCCGCCGGCCATGTAAATGCCGCGGTCGACGATGTCGGCGGCCAGCTCGGGCGGGGTCTTTTCCAGGGCCAGGCGCACGGCGTCGACGATGAGCGACACCGGTTCCTCCAGCGACTCGCGCACCTTGGTGTTGGAGATGCGGATGGTCTTGGGGATGCCCGACACGAGGTCGCGGCCCTTGACCTCCATCGTCTCCTCCTTGCCGGTCGCGTAGGCCGAGCCGATGGTAATCTTGATGCTCTCCGCGGTCTGCTCGCCGATAATGAGGTTGTAGTTCTTCTTGATGTAGTTGATTATCGCTTCGTCCATCTCATCGCCGGCGACGCGGATGGACCCGGCGTTGACGACACCGGACAGCGCGACCACGGCGATCTCGGTCGTGCCGCCGCCGATGTCGATAATCATGTTCCCGGTCGGCGCCTCGACCGGCAGGCCCACCCCGATGGCCGCGGCGATTGGCTCGGACACGAGGTAGATTTCCCTCGCGCCCGACGCTTCGATCGAGTCACGCACGGCGCGCTTCTCCACCTCGGTGATGCCCGACGGCACGCAGACGATGACCCGGGGCCGCACGAACAGCTTCTTGCGCTGGACCATCCCGATGTAGGTCTTCAGCATCATCTCGACGATGCCGAAGTCGGCGATGACCCCGTCCTTCATCGGCCGGATGGCGCGGATGCCCTCGGGGGTGCGGCCGAGCATCCGCTTGGCCTCGGTGCCGACCGCGACCACCTCGCGTGTGCCCTCGTCGATGGCGACGATGGACGGCTCCCTCAGCTCGATGCCCTTGCCCTTGACGTAAATCAGGGTCGAAGAGGTGCCTAGGTCGATAGCGATGTCGTTGGTAAACCGCTCGCCGATGCTCTTGAAGAAGCCGCTGACAGTCACGGCGATAGGCTAGTCGGCCTCAGCCAATAGTCAAGCACAGACCGGAGCATGGACGGGGGACGAGGGGCGGGTGAGAAGGGACGGAAGTCGGACGATTGTCCGAAGTCGGGCGGCCCAGGTGCGTGCGGATTCTTGACTCGGGAACCGCACAGCCGAGAGTCAGGTATGGTCAAATCTACTGCCCTGCTTGTCGCCGCGGCGCTGGCGTCGTGCTCGCCGGTCGCTCATACCAGACGGCCTTTTGCCGCATCCCCACGGGAGATACCCATCACGCTGAGAGGCGGCGTCGTGATGGTGCCGGTGCAGGTCGGGCAGTCGCGCGTCCTGCGCGTCATCCTCGACACCGGGATGAGCTTCGACGGCGTGATGCTCTGGCAACCCCTGCCC
>JAWOHG010000234.1:0-3986 GCA_046485245.1 bacterium | reverse complement strand
GCCCCCGGCCTTTCCCTTGGCCTTTCCCACCCTTTGGTTCACTTCCTGGCTTTGCTCCTGAGCATTTGCCCTTTTGCTTTCCGCTCTTTGCCCCTTTACCTGCTGGCCCTGTGCCATCTCTCTTAGGCATTTTCAATCTCCTTATCTTGTGCGGCAGTTGTTTATTTAATCCGGCGCCCCAACAAGGCGCTGGACTTTATGGTGTGTCCACCGTACTCCCACACCAAGAATCAGCTCTTGTGTTCGGCCTCCGGTTTCACTTTTGCTTTCGCTTCGCTAATTGCCCCGATCATGTAGAGAGCACTCTCCGGGTAGTCTTTGAACTCATCGCGCAGGATTCGCTCGCAGCCATCAAGCGAGTCTTTGAGACCGACGAGTTTCCCCTTGATGCCGCTGAACTGCTCGGTGGCGAAGAACGGTTGTGTGAGGAATCGCTCCAGCCGCCGGGCGCGGGCGACCACCTTGCGGTCGTCCGGCGACAGTTGCTCGAGGCCGAGCATGGCGATAACGTCCTTCAAGTCTTCATACTGCGCGAGCGTCCGTCTGATTTCCTGCGCCAGGAGATAATGTCTCTCGCCGACGATGCCGGGCGTGGCCATCCTGGAGCTGGATTGCAGCAGATCGATAGCCGGGTAAAGTCCTTCACTCGCCCGTTTGCGGGAAAGCACGATGGACGCCGAGAGATGCGAGAACGTGTGCACCGCCGCCGGGTCGGTCAGGTCGTCGGCCGGCACATAAACCGCCTGTATGGACGTAATGGCTCCGGCGTCGGTGTTGGCGATACGCTCCTCCAGCCGCGACAACTCCGTGCCCATGGTTGGCTGATAGCCCAGCCGCGACGGCATCTGCCCCATCAAGCCGGATACTTCCATGCCGGCCTGGATGAAGCGGAAGATGTTGTCGATCAGCAGCAGCACGTCGCGATGCTCGTCGTCCCGGAAATACTCGGCCATCGTCAGCGCCGCATGGCCCACGCGGAACCGGCTACCCGGCGGCTCGTTCATCTGCCCGAACACCATCACCATGTTCGGCAGTACGCCTGCCTCCTTCATATCACGGTAGAGCTCCTCACCTTCACGACAGCGCTCTCCGATCCCGCAGAAGATGCTTACACCCTCCTGGTGTCCGATGATGTTGTGGACTATCTCGCTGAGCAATACTGTCTTACCCACGCCCGCACCGCCGAACAGGCCCGCTTTGCCGCCGCGCTCAAGCGGCACCAGCACATCAATGACTTTAATCCCTGTCTCGAAGATTTCGGACTTGGTGGAGCGCCGCCCTAACGCCGGCGGGGCTCGATGGACCGTGCGCCATTGGACGTCGGTCGGCGACGCCTGGCGGTCGATGGCATTCCCAAACACGTCGAACATCCGCGATAGAATCGCCTTGCCAACCGGCGCCTTCAACGGCCCGCCAGTGTCTTCCACCGCGGTGCCGCGGGCAAGGCCTTGCGTTGGGGTCAACGCGATTCCACGCACGCGATGCGCGTCGAGTTGAGCCAGGACTTCAATGGCTATCTTCCCCTCTTTCGCGTGCAGCAACGAGTAGATCGGCGGCAGATTTGCATCGAATCGCATATCCACTACACTGCCGCGCACCGAGACCACCGCGCCGAGGTTTGGTGGGCCCGCTTTGCCCTTCACGCCAGCGCTCGCAGTGCCACTCTCACTTTGACTCACGCACACGCCCTTTCCACAGAGCCGGACCGCCAACACGCAAGCGAACACCCCACCGACAACCGGCGGCCATGTGCGAAGGCTTCACTCCAGCGGCAGACTGTTCCGATGTTGAGCCGGCACCATACCCTACAATATGCAATTCATGTGCCTAACACCATTGTCTAGACCAACGTGTGGCTGGCATGGTGCCGGTGTCTAACCACTTGCCCAGAGCTTTCTACATTCACTCCGGCACCATGGGCAGAAGTACCCGCTCGTTCCAGGCAATACACTGCCTTCCGGCGTATGGTCAGACGGCGTATCATCCTGAGGTTACAGCCGCGACTGCCCGGCGGACCTGCTCTTGCTCTCAGCGGGCGGAGTCAGAACCCCGCACGGCGATTACGAAGTGAGGATGGACATGCCGAAGTTCGGATCACCCTTCTCTGGCTCGGCAGAGTCCACAGACCAGTTCTCCTGGCTCAAGGCCGAAGTCTGTCTCCTTGGGGAGAATCGATGTCTCTTCGGGGAGACCTCGCCGGCCACAGACCGGCACCCGGTGCGCACCTGGGCCAGGTGCTTCTTCGACTCACACCCCCGTGGTCCGAGGCGCTGCCGAACCGCGTCGGCGTCACTGGCGCGGGGCGGCGCCGCGACGCACGCGGCAGGTCTGCCAGTCAAACAGCGGCCCGCCCATCGCGGCGGCCGCGCAGAGCAGAACGGTCAGGTAACGCAAGTATCCTCCTCTGTCGTCCTGCGCCATTCTGCGCCGACTTCGCCCCCGGGTCAACTGCCCGCAGATGCGAAGCGGGGACCCGGAGGCCCCCGCGTGAACTGACGACGACATGTGGTCTACGGCGCCACGAAGCTGCGGGTCCACACCGGCATCGGCGGCCTGGGCGAAAGCGCCTGCCATTCGGCATCGGTCATCCGCTCGCCCATCGGCTTGGTGAACTCGTAGAACGAGTAGCAGGCCCCGACCGCAAGGTACTGCCTGCCCCAGCAGGGCACGACAGCGTACAGCTTCATCGGGTCGCCCACCGCAACCTCAAGCACGCGCCCGGAGTTCGGTTCGGTGTGAACGTCGGCCACGAGCGCCATCCTGCGATCGTCGTCGCTGACGGTGTAGCCAAAGAGAGATTCGACCCTAGCATCCGGACCGCGTGCATAGCGATCTGAGAAGCTCCTGCTGAACGCCATGAGCTCACGCAGCAGCGTGCCGATCGTCTTGCAGAACGCCGCGTCCTCTGCTGTGATGTCCTCGCCTTGAGACTCGCCGCTGGTGACAGCTGCCAGCCGCGAAACGATTGACCCGTAGTCAAAGAGCTTGCCCTCGACCTCAATGTTCGGACTTCCCATCCCCCTGAGTCGTCGTAGCAGCTCCTCTGAGCACCGCGCGAGCTGTCTGAACACTGCTCCCCTGGGCTCTACGTACGCCACAACATCCGGTGGCTTCTGCCGATCGAGGCCACCCATCCCAATAGTCGTTGCCGTCATCTTGGCATAGAGTATCGTATCGTGACGCAATTGGGCCCATGACCCACAGGACGTGACCAGCGTCTTGTCCGGATACGCCTCCGACGTCAGAAATCTCGCGGTCAACGCCCGGCGGCGCGCGGGCCGGACCGGCTCCAGGTTCAACTTGAGTGCGTACAGCCAGCCGTAGTACGCGTTCTGGTTCCAGTCTGCCGAGTCAAAGCCGGCGAAGACTGCCCGCATCGAATTGAGTGCCGCGACGTAGCCGGGGAACTTGTCCTGTCGGTACATGTCGATCAGCAACTCCCGGGCGCGGTCCGACCCCAGCGCGGCCATCACGTCGAGTGACATCGGGAGTAGGCGGTCCGGGATGCGGTCAAACGTCAGGTTGTGGAACACGAGGGCGTCAGGGATGAACCGCTGTCCCATCAGCCGCATCCCGGCCGGGATGGGCTGCCCCGGGTCGACGATGTCCGACAGGACACCCGGGCGCGCCAGTTCCCCCCGCGCGGCATCGCAGAACTTCAGGACGTTGCCGTCAGCGACCACCCACTGCTCGAGTGGCGCATCACCGGCCAGGCGCCTAGCAAGCCTGTGGTACTCGGCCGGCAGAACGTCATCGCTGCTGCCTACCATGTAGGCGGTGGCATCGTACACGCGCTGCCAGGGTTCCTTCACGGGCACACCGGAGTCGGTGGTTGCCGACTCGAATGCGTCGGCCAGCAGCATGGCTCGCCGGGTACTCGCCAGCGCCGGCGTGCCGAATGTGGTTCGCAGGCGGAATGTCATCCGGCCGAGGTATATCATCGCCCTGAAGTACCGGCGGAAGCTCTCATTGCGCGTGTAGTGCCC
>JAWOHG010000214.1:0-2894 GCA_046485245.1 bacterium | reverse complement strand
CGTCACCGACGACGGCGTTGTCCAGGTCCGGCTGACGGGTTCGTGCTCGGGCTGTCCCTTTTCCGCAATGACGCTGGCGTTCGGCGTGGAGAAGGTGCTCAAGGAGAGCATTCCCGAAGTCAGCAAGATTCAGCCGGTGCCTTGAGCGCAGGGCTCTTTCACCCAGCCGGCGGCCAAAAGGCCGCCGGCCTGCTTTTGGCGTGCGAGGACCAGGTGTGACCGGGTTGGGCAGACTGCTGTTCCGCGCGCGCGGGGCAATCGGCGCGGCGGCCGCGGTCGCGGTCGTGGCGCTGGGCCGGCCGACGGCTGGTTCGGTGCTGTGGGGGCTGCCCGTGATTCTGGCCGGGCTGGCCCTGCGTTTCTGGGCGATGGGCCACATCGGCGCGGCGGCCCGGTCGTCCCGCATCGGGGCGCAGGCCCGGGTGACGAGCGGGCCTTACCGGCTGCTGCGCCACCCGCTGTACCTGGGCAACGCGCTGATAGTGGCCGGGATGCTGGTCGCTTTTTGGGTACCGCCGGCGCTCGCCGCGGCAGTGGCGGCAGGCTTCGTGGTTGCTTACTGGCTGATGGCGCGGGCCGAGGAGCGGCAACTCGCCGGTCTGCCCGAAGCCAGGCCGGGCTTCGAGTTCAACCGTGCGCTGGCTGACTGGTGGGCCGTGCTTGCCTGCGTGCTGATGCTCGGGGTGGCGCTGGCCCGGGTCGCGTTCAGGGCTTGCGGGTGATGTCGAACTCGACCGTGCCCGAGGACTGCCTGCCGCTGACGCCGTCGCGCACCTTGGTCACCAGCAGGTAGCGGCCCGCTCGCAGGTCCATCGTGTGGACCCGTTCAACAACCGTGGCGGTCCGGCCCGAGCCGAAGTAGTTGCGCACGGGCGTGGCGATGACTGCCGGGCTCTGCTCGTCGCGCTCGATTATCTCGTAGGTAGCTTCAAACGAGTGCCGGCCGAGCGAATCCAGGCCGAGGTCGTACACCTCGTACAGCGCGTAGAACGCCTGGCCCGGATTGACCCGCCGGGTCGCCAGCGGCACGACGCGCTGCCAGTCGCCGCGCTGAAACTGCGGGCTCTGGAACGTCGAATCCACCAGCGAATACAGGATGATGTCGGACACGGGCCGGTCGGCGCGGCTGTACTCGATGGTGTTGACGCGGGAGGAGGCCTGGCCGAAGGCGCGGCCCGACGCGGTGATTGCCGTGACCTCGACGGTGTAGTCGCCGGGCGCGTAGGCGAACTGGCCGCGGCCCACCGCCAGTTCTCCGGCAACGGCCTCGTCCGGTTGTCCCGGCATCACCCACGAGGGAAAGCTGTCGACGGTCCTGCCCGAGTCCATCATCCTGACCAAGACGTGGACGGGTTCGGCCGCGCCCGCGGCCCAGTCGGCCGGCGCGAGGCCGTAATGGACCTCGATGGTGACTGTGCCGTCGCGCTGGCCGAGGCGGTGGAGCGTGAGCGCGACCGGCAGGCGCCGGGCGTCAGGCGCGGGCTTGGGCGCCGGCCGACCGAGGTCGACCTCTTCGAGTGAGGGCGGCCGCGCCCCGGGGCCGAAGCGCGACTCGCCGACGAGCTTGAACGCGGTGCCGGTCTTGACGAAGTCGAACTGGCGGCCGATTGACGGGTAGGTCCAGATTTCGGCGCGGTTGACGTACACCGTCACGGTCTCGCTCGCCGCGGTGCGCGGCTCGAATGTCTCGCGGCGCGGGGCGCCGTGGCGGATGTAGACCGCGACCCGGTCGTCGTTGAGCAGGTCGACCCCGCCGAAGAAACGCGCCGCGGTCGCGGCCCGGTCTAGAAAGCCGGCGCGCACCGCCGCGCTGCTGCCGGCCGTGTCGGGATGGTGCTGCCAGAACCAGTCGGCCAGTTCGGCGCGCTCGGAAGCCGATGCCTGGTTCAGGTAGTCGGCCGCGGCCGAAGGCGACAGCGTGCGCAGGACGAGATACTCGGTTTGCTCTGATGGGGCGAGGCGGTCGGCAGGGGAGAGGCGTTTGAGTTGGGAGCATCCGCACAGGACGAAGGCAGAAGTCAGAAGGCAGAATGCAGAACGCAGAATGGAGAAGGCAGAATGCAGATTGCGGACAGGCCGGGTAGGACCCGGTAAGTCCGGCGTGATGCGTCCAGCGTCAGGCGTCATGCGTCCTGCGTCGGGCGTGATGCTCTCCTAGCCGGCCATCGGCAGGTCCACGCCCTTGGTGCGCGCGACCTCGCGGGCGATATCGTAGCCGGCGTCGGCGTGGCGGGCGATGCCCGTGCCCGGGTCGTTGGTCAGCACGCGCCGGATGCGCTCATCCATCTCGGGCGTGCCGTCGCAGACCGTGACCTGGCCGGCGTGAATCGAGTAGCCGATGCCGACGCCGCCGCCGTGGTGAATCGACACCCACGAAGCGCCGGACGCGACGTTGAGCATCGCGTTCAGCAGGGGCCAGTCCGCGACCGCGTCGGAGCCGTCCATCATCGCCTCGGTCTCGCGGTTGGGCGAGGCGACCGACCCCGTGTCGAGGTGGTCCCGGCCGAGCACGATAGGCGCGCGGATGCGGCCTTCACGCACGGCCTTGTTGAAGGCCAGCCCGGCGAGATGACGCTCGCCAAACCCGAGCCAGCAGATGCGGGCGGGCAGGCCCTGGAACGGTATCTGCTCAGCGGCCTTGCGAATCCAGTTCGCCAGCGCGGTGTTCCGGGGGAACAACTCGGTGATGATGCGGTCGGTCTCGGCGATGTCGGAGGGGTCGCCGGACAGCGCAGCCCAGCGGAACGGGCCCTTGCCCTCGCAGAACAGCGGCCGGATGTAGGCTGGAACGAAGCCGGGGTACTTCCACGTGCCGATGCGACCGGGCGTGCGGATTTCCTCTTCCTTGAGGAACCCGCCTTCGACCGCCTTGCCGCGCAGGTTGTTGCCGTAGT
>JAWOHG010000118.1:0-3819 GCA_046485245.1 bacterium | reverse complement strand
TAAAGGTCGACATGCGCGAGCAGGTGGTCGACGTGCCGCCGCAGGAAGTCATCACCAAGGACAACGCGACGGTTACGGTCGACGCGATCATCTACTACGAGGTGACCGACCCGGTGAAGGTGCTCTACAACGTCGCCCAGTTCCGGCTGGCGACAATCAAGCTGGCCCAGACCAACCTGCGCAACGTGGTCGGCGACCTGAGCCTGGACGAGTCGCTGACCTCGCGCGAGCGCATCAACGCCAAGCTGCGCGACGTGCTGGACGAGGCGACCGACAAGTGGGGCGCCAAGGTGACGCGCGTCGAACTCCAGCGCATCGAGCCGCCCAGCGACGTGACCGAGGCGATGCACCGCCAGATGAAGGCCGAGCGCGACCGCCGCGCCGCGGTGCTTGAGGCCGAGGGCCACAAGCAGGCCGCGATCCTCACGGCCGACGGCGACCGCCAGGCGCGCGTGCTCGAGGCGACCGGCCAGGCCGAGGCGATCGAGCGCGTGGCGACGGCCGAGAAGTTCAAGCTGCTGACCGTGGCCGAGGGCGAGGCGCAGGCGATCGAGCGCGTCTACTCGGCCATCCACAAGGGCAACCCGACCAAGGACCTCATCGCCATCAAGTACCTCGAGGCGCTGGCCAAGATGGCCGACGGCAAGGCATCCAAGCTGTTCGTGCCGTACGAGGCGTCGGGCATCATCAGCTCGCTGGCCGCCGTGGCCGAGGCGATGCGCGACAAGGCCGCGCCGCCGGCCGAGCCCAAGGTCTAGACCCGAGAAACACCCGGAGGAGCGAATTTGACACCTGCCGACAGCAGGAAGGAATTGGGTGCGCACTGGTACGCGCTGGCCGTGGCCGAGGCGCTCGACCGGCTCGGCACGAGCGCCGACGGGCTCTCGCCCGCGGCGGCCGCAGAGCGGCTGGCGCAGCACGGCCCGAACGCGCTGGTCGAGAGGGGCGCCAAGAGCCCGTGGGCGATACTCAAGGACCAGTTCACCTCAATCATGGTGCTGCTCCTGGTCGGGGCGGCCATCGTGTCGGTCGTGCTCGGCGAATACACCGACGCGGCGGTCATCGCCGCGATAGTCATCATCAACGCCGTACTCGGTTTCTTCCAGGAGTACCGGGCCGAGCGGGCGATACAGGCGCTGAAGTCGCTGGCGGTGCCCGTGGTGCGGGTGCGGCGCGGCGGTCACGTGGTCGAGCTGTCGGCGCGCGAGCTCGTGCCGGGCGACGTCGTGCTGCTGGAGGCGGGCAGCCACGTGCCGGCCGACGGCCGCCTGCTCGAGGCGGCGAACCTGCGGGTGCAGGAGGCGACCCTGACCGGCGAGTCCGAGCCGGTCGAGAAGACGGCCGACACCCTGCCCGAGGGCGACCGGGCGCTGGGCGACCGGCGCAACATGGCTTACATGGGCACGGCCGCGGTCGCCGGGCGCGGGACAATGGTCGTCACCGACACCGGGATGGCGACCGAGCTCGGGCGCATCGCCGACATGCTGCAGACCGTGGAGCGCGAGCCGACCCCGCTGCAGAAGCGGATGGTCCAGCTCAGCCGCGGCCTGCTGTTCGCGGTCATCGCGCTAGTGGGCATCGTGTTCGTGCTCGGGCTGGTGCAGCACAAGGCCGAGGTGAAGGTGCTTGTCCTGACCGCGATAAGCATGGCCGTGGCGGCGGTGCCCGAGGCGTTGCCCGCAGTCGTGACGATAGCGCTCGCGCTCGGGGCCCAGCGGATGCTCAAGCGCAACGCCCTGCTGCGCAAGCTGCCGGCGGTCGAGACGCTGGGGTCGGTCGACATCATCTGCTCGGACAAGACCGGCACGCTGACCGAGAACCGGATGACCGTGACCGTGCTCGACGTGGCCGGGCACCGGCTCGAGGTGACGCCGGAGACCCAGCGCACCGAGTCGGCCGCGGCCGGCAACTGGGCCACGGCGCTGGAACTGCTGCTGGCCGGGGGCGCGCTGTGTAACGACGCGACCTTGGAACTCGGCGAGGACGGCAGGCACCGGGCCATCGGTGACCCGACCGAGGGCGCGCTGGTGGTCGCGGCCGCCCGGTTCGGGTTCGACAAGGCCGAACTGGAGCGCTCGCTGCCGCGCGTCGCCGAGGTGCCGTTCTCGTCCGAACGCAAGCGGATGACCACGGTGCACCGCGTGACTGGCGGCGTCCCGGCGCGGGTATTCGAGGCCGCCGGGTTCACCTCGCGCCACGTCGCGGTGATGAAGGGCGCTGTCGACGTCATCCTTGCCGACGCGACGAGCGTGATCGAGAGCCGCGGCGTCGTGCCGCTGGACCCGTCGATGCTCGAACGCATCGAGGCGGCCAACAACCGGCTGGCGCAGAGCGGGATGCGGGTGCTCGGCCTGGCGGCCCGGGCCCTGGACGCGCTGCCGGGGCGGGTCGATGAATCGACCGTCGAGGGCGGGATGACCTTTGTCGGGATGGTCGCGATGATCGACCCGGCGCGGCCCGAGGTGAAGGACGCGGTGGCGACCTGCCGACAGGCCGGGATAAGGCCGATGATGATTACCGGTGACCACCCGCTGACCGCGCGCTACATCGCGGCCGAGCTGGACATGGCCGACGCCGACACCTCGGTGCTGACCGGGGTCGACCTGGCCCGCGTGTCGCCCGAAGAGCTGGAGTCGGTGGTCGAGAAAACGACGGTCTACGCCCGGGTCGCGCCCGAGCATAAGCTGGCGATTGTCGACGCGCTGCAGCGCCGGGGCCACGTCGTGGCGATGACCGGCGACGGGGTCAACGATGCGCCGGCGCTCCGCAAGGCCGACATCGGCGTGGCGATGGGCATCACCGGCACGGACGTGTCCAAGGAAGCTGCCGACATGGTGCTGCTCGACGACAACTTCGCGACCATCGTCGCCGCGGTCGAGGAAGGCCGGGTCATCTACGACAACATCCGCAAGTTCCTCAAGTACACCCTGACCTCGAACGCGGGCGAGATTTGGGTGATGCTGCTGGCGCCGTTCCTCGGGATGCCGATGGCGCTGCTGCCCGTGCAGATTCTCTGGGTGAACCTGGTGACCGACGGCCTGCCCGGCCTGGCCCTGACGATCGAGCCGGCCGAGCGCAACACGATGCGGCGGCGGCCGTACCACCCGTCGGACAACATCTTCGGCCGGGGCCTGGCCGTGGACGTGGTCTGGGTCGGGCTCGCGATGGGCATCACGTCGCTCGCGGTCGGGTACTTTTCGTGGCTCGCGAACCACGACGGCAACTGGCAGACGATGGTGTTCGCGACCCTGACGCTCGGGCAGATGGGCAACGCGCTGGCGACCCGGTCCGAGTGCGACTCGCTGTTCGCCGGCGGACGGCGGGCCAACCACGCGCTGACCGCGACCGTGCTGCTGACACTCGGCCTGCAGCTCGCCGTGACCTACGTGCCGTTCCTGCAGCGGATGTTCTCGACCAGGCCGCTGACCCTTCTGGAGCTGGCGATATGCCTCGCGGTCAGCACCACGGTGTTCTGGTCGATTGAGCTGGTCAAACTTGTCAAGCGGCTCGCCGCCGAGCGGTCGGCCGCCAAGGGAGGTGCGCGATGACGTTTCTGCTGCTGCTGGTGACCCTTTCTGCCGGACCGGCTGTGCGCAGCGAAGCCCGGGTGTGGTTCGACGCGCCGAGCTCGGCCCGGGCCTCCCCCGGCGCGTCGAACCACACCCGGGCTTCGCTGCGCACAGCCGGTCCGGCAGAAAGGGTCACCAGCAGCAGCAGAAACGTCATCGCGTACCTCCCTTGGCGGCCGACCGCTCGGCGGCGAGCCGCTTGACAAGTTTGACCAGCTCAATCGACCAGAACACCGTGGTGCTGACCGCG
>JAWOHG010000112.1:0-8332 GCA_046485245.1 bacterium | reverse complement strand
GCATAGAGTATCGTATCGTGACGCAATTGGGCCCATGACCCACAGGACGTGACCAGCGTCTTGTCCGGATACGCCTCCGACGTCAGAAATCTCGCGGTCAACGCCCGGCGGCGCGCGGGCCGGACCGGTTCCAGGTTCAACTTGAGTGCATACAGCCAGCCATAGTAAGCGTTCTGGTTCCAGTCGGCCGTGTCAAAGCCGGCGAAGACTGCCCGCATCGAATCGAGTGCCGCAACGTAGCCGGGGAACGTGTCCTGGTGATACACGTCAATCAGCAACTCCCGGGCACGGTCCGACCCAAGCGCGGCCATCACGTCGAGTGACATCGGCAGGAGTCGGGTCGGCAGGCGGTCAAACGTCAGGTTGTGGAACACGAGGGCGTCAGGGATGAACCGCTGTCCCATCAGCCGCATCCCGGCCGGGATGGGCTGCCCCGGGTCGACGATATCCGACAGAACCCCCGGCCGCGCCAGTTCCCCCCGCGCGGCATCGCAGAACTTCAGGACGTTGCGGTCATCGACCGCCCACTGGTCGAGAGGCGCGTCACCCGCCAAGCGTCGGGCAAGCCTGTAGTACTCAGCCGGCAGGACATCGTCACTGCGGCCCACCATGTACGTGGTGGCATCGTACACGCGTTGCCAGGGTTCCTTCACGGGCACACCGGAGTCGGTGGTTGCCGACTCGAATGCGTCGGCCAGCAGCATGGCTCGACGGGTGCTCGCCAACGCCGGCGTACCGAATGTGGTTCGCAGGCGGAATGTCATCCGGCCGAGGTATATCATCGCCCTGAAGTACCGGCGGAAGCTCTCATTGCGCGTGTAGTGCCCGCGCGGCCGATACTGCGTGAAGTCTTCCAGGTAGCCCATCACTACGGACGTGCCCGGTACGTTACCCTCTATCAGCGCGAGTTCGCGCCGCACCAGGTCGGCTACCGTGCTCGGCGGCTCGAAGCCCGGCCGCAGGAGCACCAGCGGAACTGAGAGGTACGCGATGTTCTCTGCCAAGGCCGTCCTGATAGCCGTGTCCTGTGCCTGGGCGTAACGGTCGAGCTCGAATGCCAGCAGCCCGGCAAGCACGCGCTCCATCTCGGGATAGAAGTGGTCCAGTTCCGCCGTGCGCAGCGAGTAGTCGTACAGGATGTGAAACGCGTGGAGCAACGGGTCGACCGTCACAAGAATCGGCAGGTCCTTGTCCGCCGCGGCGATGTACAGGTCGTACATCTGCTCAGCCGTTGTCGGACAGGCGACCATGCCCTGCCTCTCGAGCACCCGCATTGCCTCAGGGCTGAGTTCGTTCAGCAGGTCCGGGTTCGCGACCCGCATGCGGCCGGCAAGGGCCACTGCGCATCCGAACACGACAGCGAGGATTGTCCGTCCAACCATGCCGGATGGTAGCGCAAACCGCCCGCCGCGCAAGTCCGCGCTCACCGCGGCAAATCGAAGGGCCACCGGTGCCGCGAGACTACCGGCTGCCCGCTGCTGTCGACTGACTGCGGTCAACTGCCCGCAGATGCGAAGCGGGGGCCCGAGGGCCCCCGCGTTCGGACTGCTCTCGAACTTCGGCGCTAGGTCGTCTCCGTGACCCGTTCTTCCTGGTCCAGGCCGGCCAGCCGCTCGACCTTTTTCGCGTCGAGCTTGAGTCCCTCGGCTACGCGCGTGCCATACTCCGTGTCCACCTTGTAGAACAGCGCGGCCTGCCGGAGCTGGATGCGCTGCTGCGCGTTGCCCAGGTGCGCGACGATGTTGCCGACGAGGTGCTCGCGGTCAGTGTCTTTCATCACCTTGCGGTACAGCTCGCCGGCCTGCACGAAGTCGTCGTCGACCTTGGGGTACGGCCGCCGTCCGACGATGCCCGAGTGCTCGAACTCGGGCTCGGCAACCTTCGGGTCGGGCGTGGGCCCGCCGAAGCTGTTGGGCCAGTAGTTCGGGCCCCCGCCGCCGTTGGCGTCGGTGCGCATCGCGCCGTCACGCTGGTAGTTCGCGGGCGCGGCCTTGGCCGCGTTAATCGGGATAAGGTGGTAGTTGGGCCCGAGCCGGTAGCGGTGCGCGTCGTGGTAGAACACCGCCCGCGCCTGCAGCATCTTGTCCGGCGACAGCGCGAACCCCGGCACGAGGTTGCCCGGGCAGAACGCCGACTGCTCGACCTCGGCGAAGTAGTTGTCGGGATTGCGGTCCAGCACCATCCGGCCGATCGGGATGACCGGGTAGTCGCCGTGGGGCAGCACCTTGGTGACGTCGAACGGGTCGTAGCGGTACTTGGCCGCGTCGGCCGGCGGCATCGCCTGTATCTGCACGGTCCAGGCCGGGAACTCGCCGCGCTTGATGGCCTCGAACAGGTCGCGCGTGGCGTGGTCCGGGTCGTGCGCCGTCATCGCCTGGGCTTCCTCGCGCGTGAGGTTCTGCGCGCCCTGCTCGGTCTTGAAGTGCAGCTTCACCCACCAGTAGTCGCCCTTCTCGGTGTACCACTTGAACGCGTGGCCCGAGTAGCCGTTGAGGTGCCGGTAGGTCTTCGGCGTGCCCCGGTCCGAGAACAGGATGGTGACCTGGTGCACCGACTCCGGGGTCAGCGACAGGAAATCCCAGAATGCGTCCGGGTCCTTGGCGTTGGTGGCCGGGTTGCGCTTCTGGGTGTGGATGAAGTCAGGGAACTTCATCGCGTCACGGATGAAGAAAACCGGCGTGTTGTTGCCGGTCATGTCGAAGTTACCTTCCTCGGTATAGAACTTTACCGCGAACCCGCGCGGGTCGCGTTCGGCGTCGGCCGAACCCTTCTCGCCGCCCACGGTCGAGAACCGGGCGAATACCTCGGTCTTCTTCCCCACTTCAGACAGGAACTTCGCGCAGGTGTACTTCGACACGTCGTGGGTCGCCTCGAACCAGCCGTGGGCGCCCGCGCCCTTGGCGTGCACCACGCGTTCGGGAATCCGCTCGCGGTTGAAGTGGGCAAGCTTCTCGGTGAGGTGGACGTCGGGCAGCACCGTGTAACCGGGACTGCCGACGGTCTGGCTGTACAGGTCGTTGTCGACCGGCTTGCCGAAATTGGTTGTCAGGCGTTTCTTGTCGGACATTGATGTCTCCCTTCTTGGGCTGGGCCCAAACTCATAATGATTATGAGTTCTGTCCGGACAGGATAGTGCGCCGGCCCGCCGCTGTCAAGCCGGCCGGCGGCGGCAGTCCGGGCAGAGCCCGCGCAGTTCGAGTCGGGCCTGGGCCAGTGTCCAGCCGCGCATCCGGCGTGCCGGTCGCGGTACCGCGACCGTCAGCCGCTTGAGAACCGGGTCGTCGGGACCGATGTCGGCGATGCGGCCGCACCGGGCGCAGACGAGGTGAGCGTGGGATTCGGTATTCGCGTCGAACCGCACCAGCCCGTCGTCGCCGGCAAAGCTCGCCAGCAACCCCTCCGCGACCAGCCGCTTGAGATTCTGGTAGAGCGTCGCGACGCTGACCGGCTGCCCGCGCCGCCTGAGCTCGGCGCGCAGTTCGTCGACGCTGAGGTGGTCGTTTGAACGTGCCAGCCGCGCCAGCACCAGCCGCCGGGCCCTCGTGGGTCGCAGCCCGCGGCTGCGCAGCAACTCGACGACCTTCGGGCTGTCCGGGTTCACGACTCAGTATAGCCGGCTTGACCGCCAGTTCCAGCGCCGCTAGATGCGCCGGCTGTCGTACGCCCAGTTGAGCAGGGCCTGGCGCTGGCGCGGCCGGCACGACAGGTCGCCCGTGCGGCAGTGCTTCTTCAGTTGCGCGGCGTGCCGGGCAATCGCCTTCCAGCGCCGGACTTGCCGCTCGTCGTCCGGCCCGCGCCGGCCCGAGTAGTACCGGCAGTACCACTGGAACCAGCCGCGCGGGTCGTCGGGGTGAATCCAGCCCTTCGCGCGCCACACCGAAAGCGGCTGGGATGCGTCCACGCCGAAGTGATTAAGCCCGGGGTCGCGGCGGTCCGAGGCCAGCCGCGCCCGGACGAACCAGCTTGCGGGAAACTCGGCCCGGCAGTCGGTCATGTACCTGCCGCCGAACACGCCCAGTTCGAGCATCTGCTTCGGGGTCAGCTCGGGCTTGAAGTCGAGGTGGAAGTTGCGGCCGGGCGGCTCGGTGCGGAAGTAGACGTAGCCCCTCTGCATCTTGTCGTTGACCGTCACGCGGCGCGGTTTCATCGCCGATGAGCTTACCCGGTCGGCCGGGTTCCCGCAACCCCAGGAGCAGGGCGGGGCCGCGGACAGCGCAGGCCGGGGCGACGCTTGGGCCGATGGACGAGCAGGCGAACATCCTCAGGGATTGCAGGGCGGTCTGACGGACGACATTGAGAACGGCTTCGCGGACGGCCTTACCGGCGAGTTCGCGAACTGCGATACACGCGGGGTGTGAAGCGGAAGCGCACGGGGGCCGAGGCGCGGTACAAGGAGCGGCAGGTCAGGCAGTCCGCAAGGCGGCGCGACAAGCGAGACGCGAGGCGATGAGCGCGACGGTGAATCACATCGCCCGTGAGTCGGCTGCCGTGGGGACTTGGATTGCGGACTGACAGGCGGCAAGGCAGACCGCCCTGGGGGCGGGGGAGTCCAAAACGGCTTCGGCCGGGCTGTGCGCACAACGCCCGATAGGGCAAGGGGTTACGCCGGTGGACGATTTCGCGGTCACTGTAACCACAATTATCCTTTAACCAGTGACTCCAGTCACGTCAAGGCCCGAGGATTCGTCCCGATTTGATGCGGCGCCGGGCGCACCGGGCTGCTTCAGCACGAAGATGTTGTGCTTCTCGCAGGGGTGGGGCTGAAGTCCGAGGCAATAAACGGTTCGCCGGGCCGCAGGGCGCGGCACATCGCTCAGAGCTCCAGGGTGATGCCCGCGACCGCGTAGTGGAACAGCGCGAAGCCATAGATCTCGTCCACGTCCGAGCCGCCTTCGAGCAACCGGTACCCGACGCGCGCTTGGACCCGTTCGCCGAGGCCGACCCGCAGAGCCGCCGTCACGTCCGCGGCCCGGCCCTGCGGTACGCCGAGTGCATCGCCGTCCAGCACCAGCCCGACCCGCGGACCAAGCTGCCAGTCGGCTCGGAAGCTGACAATCGGCACGAACCCGGTGTTCGTCTTGCTCGCGCCCGGCAGGCTCTCGCGCACGTAGCTGAGGCTGATTTCAGCATCCCGGACCTTGGCCGTCAGCCCCAGGTCCAGCCGGAACCGCCGAGCGCGCACGAGTCCGTAGCGGTACGTGAGCCGGTACGAATCGAAACGGTACAACCCCGTCAGTTCTTCTTCACCGGCGTCGAAGAGCGTGCCCGCGAAGACCACGTCTCGGTCCAGCGTCCCGCGGGACTCGACTCGCAGCGGCGCGACCAGCGCGCTGACCCAGTGCCGGTCACCGAAGGTCTTGCTCAGCCTGGCCCGAAACCCGAGCGCGGTCCGGGCGTGCAGGTCTTCGGTCAGCGAGAAGAGCGTTCCGGTGTCACCGGGAATCCGCACGTCGTTGTAACCGCTGAACACCGGCCCGGCCTCAACGTCCACGCTCCAGCTTGCGGAAGCGCTCGACAGGAGCGCCAACAGAAACAGGCAAAGACATCGCTTCATTCGTGCCTCCATTCTACACCATCAGTCTGCCACACGTTCCGACTCGAATCAACCCGGCCGCTTCCCGCCGGGGTTGCCGGCGGCCGCCACGCCCGGTCCGTTAGCTCAGCCCGGGCTGAAGCGTGGCGGGGGCCCGAAGGCCCCCGCCACGGCAAACCGTCCCGTGCTACTTGAGCACGAAGAAGATGTTGTGCTTCTCGCAGGCCTTGTGCAGGTCCTTCGGCCAGATGGTGACGGTTACTCATCCGATGCGAGACCTGCCGGTCTCCCGCGGCAGTGCACCCTGCCTTGACTTCAGTCCTTCGGCAGAATAGAGTCATTGCGGAGCCACGTATGAATCCCCTCTTGGAACGCATCACCGTTGACCCGAATGTCTGCTTCGGCAAACCATGCATCAGGGGCCATCGCATCTGGGTCTCCCTGATCCTGGATATGCTGGCCGACGGCATGAGCGTTGCCGAGATCTTGCGCGAGTACCCGGACCTGGAAGAGCCCGACATCCGTGCGGCCATCGCCTACGGCGCGGAGATGTCACGCTCTCGCTACGTTCCGGTTACGGTCGGGCCCGGCGCGTGAAGTTCAAGCTCGACGAGAACCTCGGAACCCGCACACAACAACTCTTCCGGGCCGCCGGTCACGAGATTGCGACCGTCAGCAGTCAACGCCTGTGCGGCACGGCGGACACGCGCCTGTTTGAGGTCTGCCGGCTGGAGGGCCGCTGCCTGGTCACGCTGGACACTGACTTCGCAGACATCAGGCGATTCCCACCCCAGGATGCTGCCGGCGTGGTGGTCCTGCGGCTGCCGCGCAACCCGACGCTTCCCGTGATCGAGAGCCTGGTCCGCGAGTTCCTCGGGGCGGTCGGCGAGCGGCCGCTGGCCGGGCGGCTGTGGATGGTCGAACCGGGCCGTATTCGCATACACCAGACCGATTCCGAACTCGGCTACCCGGGGTAGGTTCCGCCCTGACAAGTTTGGCGGGCTGCCCGAGGGCAGCCCGCCATTGTCAAGAAACAAACCTGCTATTTCAGCACGAAGATGTTGTGCTTCTCGCAGACCTTGTGCAGGTCCTTCGGCCAGATGGTGACGGTCACTTCGCCGAAGTGCGCCTTGCGCAGCAGGAGCATCTGGACCCGGCCCTGGCCGATGCCGCCGCCGATCGACAGCGGAATCTGGTCCTTCATTATCATGCTGTGGTAGGGCAGCTTGAGCCGGTCGCTCTGGCCCGACATCTTCAGCTGCAGCTTCAACGTGTCCTTGGTCACGCGGATGCCCATCGACGACAGCTCGTGCCGGCGCTGGGTCAGGTGGTTCCAGACCAGGATGTCGCCGTTGAGCCCGTGGGTGTCCTTGCCGGTCATCTTCGACGTGTCGGTCACCCAGTCGTCGTAGTCCGCCGCCCGCATCTCGTGCGGGTAGCCATCCTTCAGCACCCAGCCGATGCCGATGATAAACACCGCCGGCGAGTAGTCGTTGAGGATGCGCGTCTCGCGCTGCTTGCGCGGCAGGTCCGGGTAGCGCTCGAGGATTTCCTCGGCGTGGATGAACACGAGGTCCTTGGGCAGATTGGGATACCGCGGGTCCTTCAGTTGCGGGTACATCTGCTGGACAAAGTCCTCGGCCCCGGTCAGCACCTTCCATATCTTACGGACCGTGTCCTTGAGGTAGTCGATGCTGCGCTGCTCGGGCGTGATGACTTTCTCCCAGTCCCACTGGTCCACGTACGAGCTGTGGTCGTGGTCCAGGAAGTAGTCCTTGCGCACGGCGCGCATGTCGGTGTTGATGCCCTCACCGACGTCGCAGCCGTACTGCTTCAGCGCGAACCTCTTCCACTTCGTCGCCGCCTGGACTACCTGCGCGTTCATCCGCGGCGTGATGCCCAGCCCGCACGGGAAATCGACCGGCGTGCGCGACCCGTCGCGGTCCAGGTTGTCGTTCATCCCGCTCTCCTTCTCGACGATGAGAGGGACCTGCACCATCTGCAGGTTCAGTTCCTTGGCCAGGCCGTCCTCGATGTAGCGCTTGATCGCGTAGATCGCGCGCTGGGTCTGCTTGTTGTCGAGGATCGAGCGGTAGCCCACCGGCAGGATCTTGTCGACCTTCGGGTACGTGCTCATACCCGGGCCGGCGAGGTCGGCCGCCTTGCCGGTCTTGCCCGGCTTGACGACCGGCTTCGCGGTCTTCTTCGGCGCCTTCTTGACGGTCTTCTTGACCGGCGCCTTCTTCTTCATTGCCATCGGTTATGCTCCTTGATTAGCTAATCAGGCTGGAGTCGGCGCAAAAGGTAGCCTGCCCAGAGGCGGTTGTCAATCCTGTCCGGCCACGACTGGAGCCCGGCCTGTCCTCCTCCGGCCGGCTTCACTCTGCTGCGCCCCGACTCGAGAATCGTCAATGAAGACCGGTCGTGAGGTAGCCCCGCCGCCCGCTTCTGTGGCGGCACGGCACGGATGAGAATGGCGCGGGGCGAGCCAGTAACATAGAAGCTACAGAAGCGGGAAGGTCGACAATCGGGTTAACAGCATTCCGGACAACGAATTGCGGGGAAATCAGGCGACTTGGACTCCCCCGTCCCCTGGGCGGCTTCGCCCGCCACAACAGCCGACGCCGCAATCACCACAACCTCAAGTCCCAAAGCCCGGGTAACAGTCGACACGTCCATCGGTCCTGCAATGAGCACAACTGGCCGGATTTGTGCCGGCACTATTCGGCGTCCCTGTGCCTGGACAACACCCGGCCCAACTGCCCGGACAGCCGTTGGCCCGACCGCCGGTCCCAGCGC
>JAWOHG010000105.1:0-10056 GCA_046485245.1 bacterium | reverse complement strand
GTGCCGGTCTCGGCGCCAGTGGGATCCCCGGCCGCCCAGGCCACCCCGACCATGAGCATGAGTGCCGCAAACGTCAGCAGCAGCGTCCGTATGGCCGCCTTCGCCCTGGCACAGTCAGGACTCGCTTGACTACGTCGAGTGGGGCACTGCAGCGTGGAATGACCCGTGGCTGTACGCTGGTCGCTCCAACGACAGTATCTACCGCCTGCTGGTAACTGATACGAGCCTGACCTATGTCCGTTCGGTCGGGCTGGGCGCTGCCGCGATGGTCGGTCCGCAGGCCATCGACGCCGGCGGCAACGTGTACTTTGGCACCGACTCGGGCTACCTGTACAAGCTGACCGCGGACCTCGACCTCGTCTGGCGGGTGCCGCTTCAAGCCAACGGCGAGGTGCACGGCCCCGCGATTGGGGCAGATGGGACGATCTACACCGTCACCGACCAGGGCAAGCTGTACGCCATCAACACGGCTGACGGCTCAACGCGCTGGACGCGGCAGTTGGAGAGCGAAGGCTCGCGGCCGGCTGTGGGCGACGGCGCGGTGTTCGTCGGCACGTCCTTTGGCCGGTTCTACGCCGTGAACACCAGCGACGGGTCGATTCGCTGGGAGAGGCGGTTGGGCTCAAGCGAGTTCTCGACCACACCGATACTCACGACCAAGGGTCTGATGTACGCGGTCAACGAGGTGGACATTCTCTACTGCGTCCGGATGAGCGACGGCGAGGTCATCTGGTCCTGCGACTGCCCGATGTTCCTACCCGACCGGCGCGGGCGGACGTGGATGCAGACAGTGGACTATGCGCCAAACCCCGGCATCACTTCGCGGGGCGACATCATCGTCGTCGGGTCGGATGCCCTGTACTGCGTGAAGGGCTACCCGGACGGCCTGCTCGACACCAGCCAGCCCTGGCCCAAGTGGCAGCACGACCGGTACAACAGCGGGAAGCAGTAGAGCGGACAACAGACCACGGGCGAAGTCAAAGGCCAAAAGGCAAAGGCCAAATGCCAAAACTAGGCCGCAGATCGAAGCAGTGAGGAGAAGGGGTAAGGGGCGAGGCACGGGGGACAAGGGCTAGAACCGGGGCGGAATTGGGACTGCGGCCCGCATCGCCAGTCAAGCGCGGCGGCGGGCCGGTTTCTTTTCACTCTCGTTGACAACGGGTAGGAGGGGCCTAAGCTGGCGCGATGCTGATTCAGGGCACCAATCTCCACAAGTCCATCGGCGGGCAGGCAGTGCTCGCCGGCATCTCGTTCATCGTTAACACCGGGGACAAGGTCGGCATCGTCGGGCCGAACGGCTCGGGCAAGACGACGCTGCTGCGCCTGGTGAAGCGCGAGGTGGAGCCGGACGAGGGCGAACTGGCTTTCTCGGCCCGGCCCGAAATCGGCTACTTCCGGCAGGACGTGCTGGCCGACGCCGAGACGACAGTGTACTCCGCCGTACTGGGCGACATGGAGAACGTCGAGAGGCGCATCGAGTCGGTCCGGCGCGAGCTGGAGGAGGACCCCGAGGACGAGGCCGCGCTGGTGAAGCTCGAGGCCTTCGAGGAGGAGATGGACACGCGGTTCGGCGCGGACTATCGCAGCCGGGCCGAGCGGGCCCTCGCGGGGCTGGGTTTCGGCAAGGACCGGTATCCCGACGCGGTACAGACGATGTCGCCGGGCGAGCGGGCGCGGCTGGAGATGGCGCGGATTCTCATCGGCCAGCCCGAGCTGCTGCTGCTGGATGAGCCGACCAACTACCTCGACATCGGCCAGCGCGAGTGGCTGGAGCGTTACCTCGAGGACTACAAGGGCACGGTGCTGGTCGTGTCGCACGACCGCGTGTTCCTGAACGAGGTCGCGAACCGCATGTTCGAGCTGCGGCGCGGCAAGCTGACCGCGTACGAGGGCGGGTACGACGACTACCTGTTCGACCGGGAGCAGGAACGGCTGCGGCTCGAGCGCGAGCACGCGGAGCACCGCAAGGAAATCGCCAAGCTGGACAGCATCGCGCGCCGCCAGGACGCGTGGTCGGCGCGCAAGGAGAAGACCAAGACGTCGGCCGGTGACTCGGGGTTCGTGTCGGCCGCGGCGGCGCGGCTGGCGCGGCGCGGCAAGCAGGCGAAGCGGCGCATCGACGAGGCCATCGAGGCGCACGAGGACAAGACGCCGTTCATCGAGAAGAAGCCCGCGCCGGTGCTGTTCACCGCGGTCGAGCCGGGGCGCCGGGCCGTGCTGGTCAAGGGGCTGGCCAAGAGCTTCGGCACGCGGTGCGTGGTCAAGGGCGCCGGGTTCGAGATTCGCACCGGTGAGCACGTGGCGCTGGTGGGCCCGAACGGCTGCGGCAAGACCGTGCTGGTCCGGATGCTGGTCGGCGAACTGGAACCGGACAAGGGCACGGTGACGCCGGGCGCGGCGGTGAAAGTCGGCTACTTCCCGCAGGACCTCGGTACGCTCGACCTCGGCTGCACCGCGGTCGAGGAGGTGATGAAGTCGGGGGCGAAGCAGGAGACGGCGCGGACCGTGCTCGGCACGATGCTTCTGCCCAAGGACTTTGCCGAGCGGAAGCTCGGTGACCTGTCGGCCGGGGAGCGGTCAAAGGTGCTGCTGGCGCGGGTGCTGGCCGGCGGGGCCGATTTCCTCGTGCTGGACGAGCCGACCAACCATCTCGACATCGACGCGCTGCTGGCGCTGGAGTCGCTGCTCACCCAGTTCCCGGGCGCGATACTTTTCGCCTCGCACGACCGGGCGATGCTGGACAAGTTGGCCGGGCGCGTGCTGGAACTGCGCGACGGCAAGCTGTTTGATTTCCCGGGCGGCTGGCAGGCGTTTGCCGCCCAGAGCTCCAAGTCCCAAAGCCCAAGTCCCAAACTCCAAAGCCCAAAGCCCAAAGCCCAGACATCAAGCACGAAGTTCCAAACTCCAAATCCCAAACCCCAAATTAGGGCTGGGAAAACCCCAAACACCGACTCCCAAGCTTCTAAGAGAACGAGGAGAGCTGCTGACTCCAAGTCGTGAGCGTCAGATGCCGGGCAGGCCATTCGACCTGGGGCAGAGGACAACCGAGTTCGCGGCTGCCGTGATGCGCTTCACTAAGACGCTGCCACGAACCATCGAGAACATCGAGTGCAGGAAGCAGCTCGTGCGTTCCGCCGGGTCGGTCGGGGCGAACTACGTTGAAGCCAGCGAAGCGCTGGGCGGAAAGGACTTCCTGATGCACATCCGAATCAGTCGCAAGGAAGCCAAGGAAAGCGCCTACTGGTTGGGCCTACTCAGCACCGTCGGACCGCAGATGGACCAGCAGCGAGCAGCGTTGGCCAAGGAAGCGGGCGAACTAGCCAGCATCTTCGGCGCCATTATCACCAGGTCCGGCAGCCGCTCCACCTAACACGACAATTCCGCAGTCAAGTGGGCCGACGGAAGTCGGCTGCTCTTGTACGCTGGAACTTGGGTTTTGGGGTTTTGGGTTTCCCGGCAGGTGTGGACGACGGTCCACCCTGCCGGGCAATGCCGAGGGGGGGATTTGAACCCCCATGGAGGTAAGTCCACTAACTCCTGAGGCTAGCGCGTCTGCCATTTCCGCCACCTCGGCAGTAACAGATTGTCGAGCGCGGTAAGGATAGCCGGCCGCGCCGGTCAGTCAAGAACACCCGACCATAACGCCGCGGCGGGCAGGTCGCCCTGCCCGCCGTGACTGCAATCCAGGCTAGAAGCTGTCGGCCACGTCGTTGATGCGGACCTCGTCGCAGAGGACGTACTCGGGCACGCTGATGGCGTCGGGCGCGCGCCGGTCGTAGGTCCCGGACACGTTGACCGGCACCGTCCTGGAGCTGATCGCGACCACGTGGTTGAGCACGCTCGGTATCTCGTCGGTGACGCGGGTCGAGAACAGCGGCGCGGTCAGGACGCCTTTCTCGATGCGCATCGCGTTGAAGCGCGAGGAGCCGGTGAACATCCCCTTGGTCGGGTCGGGCATGTGGATGTAGTGCAGGTGGGGGATGAACAGCGCGTCGCCCGCGAGGTTCAGGCCCGCGGCGATGCCGGACGGCGACGAGCCGGCCAGCAGGCCGACGTCGTTGGGGCCGTCGTGGCCGGTGGGCTTGCGGCCGTACTTGGCGGCGGTGCCGCTGTCGTACATCACGCCCCGGAACACGCCGTTCTCGACGAGCACGAAGCGGGACCGGCGCATGCCGTTGAAGTCGAAGGGCATCCCGAAGCAGTCCGGGTTGGCCGGGTCGTCGACGATGGAGATGCCGTCGGCGAAGAGCTTGTCGCCGAACTTCAGGTTCGCGGTGAAGGTGCGCTTCTCTTCAAAGCCGCGGCCGAAGAACCCGCCCCAGACCGACAACGCGACCAGCTCGGCCACGGCCTGGCCCGCGAAGAGCACGCGCTGGCGGCCGATTGCTGTCTTGTAGCCTGCGTTCTTTTCGTAGACGGGCAGGCGCGCGGTGAACTCCGCGATGATGTCGGCCGCGGTGAAGGTGCCGGCGGCCTTCTGGGTGCGCTCGGCCGAGAGTTCCCACTTCTTGTCCTGCTCCTTGAGCACCACGACGAGCTTGCCGTCGGTGAGCCGGCGATAGGCCTCGTTGTCGTTGGCCGTGCTGGTGACGTACATCTCGGTGGAGCCGGTGGACCAGGAGCCGGAGAAGTCGTACTTGCCGCGCGGCTTGAGTTCTTTGACGACCTCGGTGCAGAGCGTGGTCTTGGCCTCGGCCGACAGCGACTCGAGCGCCGGGTCGAACCCGGTCGAGTCGTCGAAGGACTGCTGGACCGTGCAGAAGATGGGGTCGTAGTCCTTGGGCAGGGCCGCCGCGCAGGAGGCCTTGGCCCGTTCGATGGCGTCGTCGAGCACTTCGCGCGAGGAGACGTCGGCGGTCAGCGAGTAGGAGCCGGTTCGCCGGCCGTCGGTGACCTGCACGTCGAGCCGGGTGAGCTGCTCGCTGGTCGAGAGCGCGACCGAGGAGTTGCCGAGCCGGATGAGCGAGGACTTCTCGCGGTGGAAGCTGAACTCGGCCTTCATTCCCGCCTTGCGACAGCGGTCACGGGCGTCGAGCAAGAGCTGGCGGATGCGGTTGTCGAGCATGGCTTACTCCTTCTCCCCGGTTTCGACGTTGCGGAAGCGCATCACCGGGATGCCGTGGCCGAGCTCCATTATCTGGTTGGGCTCGCCCTTACCGCAGTTGGGCACCTGCTGGAGCCGCCAGGTCGGCTGTGACCCGACCTTGTCCAGCGAGTTCCAGAACTCCAGCGTGTGGCCGTGGTAGGTCGGGTTCTTCCAGACCCCGACCCGCTTGCCGTCTTTCACCTGCCAGGCGATTTCGCAGCCGAAGTGGAAGTGCTCGCGGTTGGACCCGATGGACCAGGACACCGGCACGTCGACGATGACGCCGTCCTGGGTCGCGGCGGTGATGTCGTCGAGCGAGCCGCCGTCGCCGTAGTCGATGTTGATGTTGGTCATCCGGTCGATGGGCGTGCGGTAGAAGGCGCAGGAGCGGGCCGCGGCGCCCGACTCGGTCACGACCGTCTTGCCGGCCTTGGCGTTCGCCTCGGCGAGGTCGGCGCGCGAGGACAGCACGTTGACGAGGATGCCTTCCTTGATGAGGAAGTACTCGTGCTGGGGCGTGCCCTCGTCGTCGTAGCCGAAGGTGCCGGGCGAGTTGGGCGTGACCCCGGCGCGGCAATTGAGCAGCTTGGAGCCGTAGCGCAGGCTGCCGATCATCTCGGGCCGGACGTGCGAGCCGCCGGCAAACGACAGCTCGTAGCCGAGGATGCGGTCGAGCTCGAGCGCGTGGCCGATGGTCTCGTGGACCTGGAGGAAGCCCTGGCCGGGCAGGATGATGACGTCGCGCCGGCCGGGCGGCAGGGGCTCGGCCGCCACGATCTGGCCGAGTTCGGACTTGATGCGGTCGGCGTTGCCGGCGAAGCAGCAGGCGTCCGCCATCCACTCCCAGCCGCGCGTGCCACCGCCGTCGCAGGACAGCTCGGCGCTGCGGCGCTGCATCCGGCCCTGCTTGTCCGGGGCCATCGCCATCATCGTGCCGAAGGTGTTGAGGGCGTGCCGGTCGACCGCGGTGCCCTCGGTGTTCCAGTACCAGATGCGGCGGCGCTGGAACCGGGCCATCACCGTGCGGTGCGCGACGGTCGGGTCGGCGAGTGCGGCGTCGATGCCCTTGAGCAGGTCGAGCTTCTCCGAGAGCGGCACGTCGAACGGGTCGCGCTTGACCGGCGGCCGGTACTGGCCCTGGACCGGCTTGGCCGCGCCCATCGTCTTGGCGAAGCCGGGCAGCTTCGCGGCGGCGCGGGCGTTGACCAGGGCCCGGTCGAACACGGCCGGGACGGACTCGAGTTCCGCGGAGGCGGCGAAGCCCCACGCGCCGTCGTAGAGCACGCGCACGCCGATGCCGCGTTCGAGGTTGCCGTTGTTGAAGTCGAGGTTGCCGTCGCGGATGAAGAGCGTCTCGCTGCGGTCCTCGTCGTAGAAGCGGGCGTCGGCGAAGCTGCACCCGGCAGCACTCATCCGCGCCAGCTCCTTCTGGACTGCTGATGCGATCTCGTTGGGGGTCACGATGTCTCCTAGTAAGTCCTGTGTTAATCTCTTGTTCGAACGCGTCAATTATGCCGGGACAGGGGGGTAATGCAAGCCGCGGCGGCAGGCGGGCGCGCGGGCGGTTGAACAGGCGTCCGGTGCGGCGCGGCCGAGGGTATGCTTGACAGGGCGGCGCGGCCCGGCTTAAGATTGCACAGAGTTCAATTGATTCGCCCCCCGCGCACTGCCGCCCGCGCCCTCCTGCCCGCCCTGCTGGTCCTGACGGCAGGCTGCGCCTACTTCAACACCTTCTACAACGCCGAGAAGAGCTTCAAGGAGGGCCTGCGGCTTAAGGGCCAGAACCAGCAGGTCCAGGCCAAGGCCAAGTTCGACAAGAGCATCGAGAAGTCGGCCAGCGTCATCCAGCGCTGGCCGCGCTCCCGCTGGGTCGACGACGCGCTGTTCCTGGTGGGCCGGAGCTACTACGAGACCGCGCAGTTCGGCAAGGCCGTGCGCCACTTCGACCAGCTCGAGCTCGCCTTCCCGAAGTCGCCCTTTGCCGACGAGGCGGCGCTGTACCGCGCCCGCGCGATGTTGGGCGAGCGGCGCTACGCCGAGGGGATGCTGGCGCTGGAGGCGGTGCGCGCCGACTACCCGCGGCTGGCCGACGCCGCGGCTTTTGCCGCGGCGCGGTCGCTCATCGAGCGCGACGAGGCCGAGCGGGGCAGCGAGTCGCTCGCGGTGCTGCTGCAGCGGTGGCCGCGGTCGAGCCATCGCCGGGAGGCGCTGCGGCTCCTGGCGGACGCGGAGTTCAAACTGGAGCAGTACGACCGCGCCGCGGAGCACTACGCCCGCTACATCAAGGCCGCGTCCGACCCGCGCCAGCGGGCCGAGGCACAACTGCTGGCAGCGGCCGCGCTAATCGAGCAGGGCAAGTCGGAACCGGCCGCGCGGCTGGTGCGCGATGTCATCGGCCGCTACCCCCAGCTCGACGACCAGGCCAACCTGCTGCTGGGCCGGGCGCTGCAGGGCGCGGGTCGCGAGGCCGACGCAATCGCCGCCTGGACCAAGGTGAAGGCGCAGAACGAGTATGGGTCCGAGGCGATGTACCGCATCGGCCGATACCACGAGACGCAGGGCGACATCGCCGTCGCGAAGGCCTACTTCGACACGGCGCGGACCCGCCGGGCCGAGTCGAGGTACGGCATCCTGGCCGCGCGGCGCAGCGCGCTGGCCGAGGCGCTGGAGGCGCGGAGCGGCAAGACCAAGCCGGCCGACGCGGCGCTGTTCGGGCTGGCCGAGGCGCATAACGTGAGCCTGGGCGAGCACGACCGGGCGCTGGAACTGTACGGCCAGGTGTACGATTCGTTCCCGCAAAGCGACTTCGCGCCGCAGGCGATGCTGGCCGCGGCCTGGATACTGCGGTCGTCCAAGTCCGACACGGCAGCGGCCGAGCCGCTCCTGCGCCGGCTCGTCGAGACGTACCCGGATACCGAGTTTGCGGACGAGGCGCGGCGCTGGCTGGGCCTGCCCGTGCCCAAACGCAAGAAGCCGGAGGTCGCCGACACGACCGCGGCCAGGCCGGACACCGGCAAAGCGCCGACTCCGTCGCCCGAGCCTCTGCCGGGAGCCCGGCCCGAACCCGGGATAGAACCTGAGCCGGTGCCGCTCGAGGGCCTGGCCGGTGCCGGTTACCCGGACGAGGAGCGGCTGCGCGAACTGGCCCGCGAGCGCGAGCCCGTGCCGGCGCCCACGCCCGCGCCCGACACCACGGTGCGGCCCGAACCGCCGGCCCGCGACACGACGCGGGCGGGCAAGCTCGTGCTCGAGACAGTCTACTTCGGCACCGACAGCTCGGAAGTCCGCCAGTCCGAGGCCGAGGTGCTGCGGCGCAACTCCGCGCTGCTGCGGGATGCGACCGATGTGCGCATCGTGGTCGTGGGCCATTGCGACCCGCGGGCGAGCGAGCGGTACAACCAGTCGCTGGGCCTGCGCCGGGCCCGCGCCGTGCGCGACATTCTTATCGCCGAGGGCGTCGGCGCGGACCGCATCGAGGTGCGCAGCGAAGGCGAGCGCCGGCCGGTGTCGACCGGGCCGGACGAGTATTGGCTGGACCGGAGGGTGGTATTCGAACAGCCGTAGGCCCGTACCTATGCCGGGTAGCATCCCGGCGCGAGCGCGGGCCGGGGATGTTCGCGTTCTGGCTCGAGGCCGGCCAGGTTGCTTCCCGGGTCCAGCCGGGCCAGTTCGTCAACGTGCGCGTGGGCACGGGCCCGGACCCGCTGCTGCGCCGGCCGATATCGGTCGCGGACGTAGCCGGCGAGAAGATACTGCTGGTGTTTCGCGCCGTGGGCCGAGGCACGGCGCTCTTGGCTCGGGCGCGCAAGGGCGACGTATTCGACCTGCTCGGCCCGCTGGGACGGCCCGCGCCGCGGCTGCGGGGGCAGGACCTGCTGGTCTGCGGGGGCGGCATCGGCATCGCGCCGCTGCTGCACCTGGCGCGGCGCAACGTCGAGGCGAACCGCGTGCAGGTACTCCTCGGCGCCCGCACCGCGGCCGAACTGGTCCTGGCCGCTGATTTCCGCCGGCTCGGGGTCCCGGTGAGTTTCGCGACCGATGACGGCAGCCGCGGGCGGCGCGGGCCGGTGACCGAACTGGTCGAACCGGCGGCGCGCGCGGCCCTGCGGCCCGTGGTGATGGCGTGCGGACCCCAGGCGATGCTGGCCGACCTGGTGCGCCGGCTGGACCCGGTGCCGGTCTGGGGCTTCATCGAGGAGCGGATGGGCTGCGGCACCGGCATCTGCTACTGCTGCGCCCTGCCCCGGCGCGGCGGGGGCTTCGTGCGGTTCTGCCAGGAGGGCCCGGTCGTGCTCCTCAACGAGGTGAAGCTGTGAAGCTGGCGGTGCGGCTCGGAAACCTCGAGTTCGCCAACCCGGTGCTTGCCGCTTCGGGCACGTTCGGGTTCGGCGCAGCGTTCCCGGCCGTGGCCGCGCGGCTGGGCGGCGTGGTCACCAAGGGCCTGACGCTCGAGCCGAGGGCCGGCAACCCGCCGCCGCGCATCTTTGAGTTCCCGGGCGGCATCATCAATTCGGTCGGGCTGGAGAACCCGGGCGTCGCCGCGTTCTGCCGCGACGTGCTGCCCGGCCTGGCAAAGCGCAAGACCCGGCTGCTGGTCAACGTGGCCGGGTTCAGCATCGACGAGTATGCCGAGATTGTCGCCCGGCTGGACGGCGAGCCGGTCGACGGGTTCGAACTGAACGTGTCCTGCCCGAACGTGAAGGCGGGCGGCACCGCGTTCGGCCAGTCGGTCGCGGCGGTCGAGCGCGTCACGCGTGTCTGCCGTGACCGGACGCGCAAGCCGGTCGCCGTGAAGCTGACCGCGAACTTCGTGGACCCGGTCGAGACCGCGAAGGCGGCGGCTGGCGCGGGCGCCGACGCGGTCACGCTGGTCAACACGCTGTTCGGGCTGGCACTGGACCGCGACGGCCGGCCGTTCCTCGGCGGGCGCAGCGGCGGCGTGTCCGGGCCGGCGCTCAAGCATTTCGCGC
>JAWOHG010000307.1:0-2598 GCA_046485245.1 bacterium | reverse complement strand
CGTCCACATCGTATAGGCTGAAGTAGAGTCGGTTGTACTCGGGCGACCAGGCTCCTCCCGCCAAGTACATGTCTGCAACGTAGATGGTCCTGACGCGACGATGCGTCACCCCATCCACCACCATCAGAGAATCCGGACACATCTCGAAAAAGACCTTGTTGTCGACCGAGTCAAACCAGACTGAACCTGGGCTGTAGCTTTCAATGACCGCCACCCGTTGGTTGCTGGCACAGTCGATGGCTACGAAGATACGCGTCTCGTCGCCAGTGCCGTACACGACGTCCGCGGTAGGGTTGTAGGCGAATCTCCCGAAGAAACGGCTGCCGATGTCGATGGAGTCAGCAACATACTGCCCCCGCGCGCTCGTCAGCGCGCCGAGCGCAAGGAGAAGGATGACGGTCTTGGAGGCGAGTTTCACCCAGTTGTCCTCGGCTCAAGCTACGCCGCCTGAGGCAGTTGTCAATCCGCGGCCGCGTTCGACCGAAGCGCCGCGCCAAGACGCAATGCTGGTGCACCCTCGCAGGCAAGCCCGACTTGAGCCCCGCCGGCTTGACCTGGGCGCGCAGGCGTCATACAATCAGCCGCAATGAGCACGCTGATTGAACAGCACCGGCACGAAATCCTGCGCATCGCCCATTCGCACGGCGCGCGACGCGTGCGCGTGTTCGGGTCGGTGGCGCGAGGCGACGACCGTGACGACAGCGACGTGGACGTGCTGGTCGACCTTGAGCCGGGCCGCGACCTGCTCGACATCGTCGCCATTAAGCAGGACCTGGAAGCCCTGCTCGGCCGGCGGGTCGATGTTGTCACCGAGCGCGCGCTCAGCCCCTACCTGCGCAGCGAGGTCCTGCGCGAGGCCGCCGCCCTGTGACCCGGGACCGGACCTACCTGTCGCTCCGACAGACACAGCCAGTGGCGTAGCCGGAAGACCGAACCCAGCACCGGCAGGACCGAAGAGCCGACAACCGGCACAGCAACTTACGCGACATCTGGACATAGCGCTGAGCGTGATGAACTGACAGGAGTTCATACTTGCGTTGAGTCCAAAACCGGCTGAGGGATCCAATCCCCCATCGGGTCACTAATCAACTGATTAGCCGAACTAAACTCCTAGAATTCAATCGAGTAGCTGCTCCAGGCCCAAAACCTGCCTTGAGGCCGGCCTTCTGGTCGCTGACAAGACTTGTTACTCGGGAGAATCGTGCTCCGGCGGCGCGGAACGGACGTAAGTGATTGCGGGCAGTTCTCCAGTGGCCCAGTGGTCTAGCGGTCGAACGCAGATTCCACCCTCACCCTTACCCTCTCCCATCAAGGGAGAGGGGGAAGAAGGGCGACCGGGTCATATCCCGCGCAGGTGGCCTAGTGGTCCAGCGGTCGAGTGCGGATTCCACCCTTACCCTCTCCCATCAAGGGAGAGGGAACGGAGCCGACGCGGTCACCCTGGTTCTTCGTGTCTTTGCCGCCTTTGTGTCTGCGGCGCAGGTTGTGCTCCTTGTGGTGAGTCAGTCTGGTCGCGGAGCGACCCGGCTATATCAGCGCTTCCAGCCGGTCCCCGAGCCAACGCGCCTGGGCGCGGCGGTTGTAGCGGTCGCGGCCGGACGCGCCGAAGCGCTGCGGGTCGCGCCTGATTTCGTCAAGCGCCGCAATGAGCCGCGCCGGGTCGTCGGCGCAGTCGATGCCCGCGCCGGTCTCGCGCACGATTGCCCCGGCCTCGTCCTGTCCCCTGCCCCAGATGAGAATCGGCCGGCGCGCGCCGAGATACTCGTACAGCTTGAGGCCGACCGGCTGGTCCGGCTTGCCGACGTAGAGCAGCGCGGTCGCGCCCTTCATCGCAGCGCAGGCTTCGCGGTGCGGAATCGTGCCCATCAGTTTGACCTGCGGGTTGCCGCCCACCGCGCGCCTGAGCTGGGGCCCGACCCGGCCCGCGAGGTACAGCTTGGCCGCGGGCCGCGCGCGCAGCGCGTCGAGCAGCGACAGCAGCTCGGCCTCGTTGCCCCAGACGTTGCCGACGTGGACGATGCTCTCGCCGTCGAGACAGGCCGGCTCGACCTCGAACTCGGCCGGGTCGAACCCGTTGGGCAACAGCTCGGCGCACGAACCGACCTGGCGCGCTGTGCCGTCGTTGACCGCGAGCACGAGGTCGGAATGCTCGACCACCCAGCGCCGCAGCCGGCGCAGGGCCGCGCGCTGGTGGCGCGGCGGCAGGGCAAACCCGGTCGGCCACGGGTCGCGATAATCCGAGCATAGCGGGATGTGGCCGTGCGCCTTCAGCCGCACCCCGAGCAGGTGCGAGGTGAACGGCGGCGCGGTGGCGAAGATGGCGGCCGGCTTCTGGTCGTCGATGATGTGCCGCCCGATTTGCGACGCGAACGGGAACCAGCCGGCCTTGGAGTCCGGGAACATCAGGGCGTTGAGCAGGCGCGGCCCGCGGCCCAGCCCCTTGGACAGCGCCGGGCGCAGACGCTTCGCCCTGGACCGCAACAGGTTGAAGATGCGGTTGGCGTCGATGCTGTCGGTGCGGTAGAACCGGGACTGCGCGAGGTCGGCGAGCAGGTCGGGGTCGTAATGGTAGTAGGCGACCGGCTTGACCGTGAGGAT
>JAWOHG010000139.1:0-2726 GCA_046485245.1 bacterium | reverse complement strand
CAAGAGCGTTCCGAGCCTCGGCCCCAGCAGCAGCGCGAGCGCCGGCCCGAACAGCGCCGCGAGCCGAGACAGCAGTCCCGGCCCGAGCCGCGGCCCCAGGTTCAGCCACAGCCCCGGCCCGACCAGGAACCGGCATTCGGCCGCTGCCTCGCGTGCAACACGCCGCTGGAGCAGATATCGCGCGACACGGCGCGGCCCTCGATACCGTTCTTCATCTACCAGATACACCACGATTTTCGCCGCTGCCCGAAGTGCAAGAAGGTCTTCTGGCCGGGCAGCCACGTGCAGGATATGGAGCGGCGCGTGCGGCCTGCGGGTCGGTTCCCGCGCCGCGGCGGCCGCGGCCGGCGCTAGCGGCCGCAGAGAATCTACGATCGTCGATTGTCGATTTGCGATTGGGCGCGGCCGGAACCGAACAACAATGACAGCGGAGGATAACCGATGGCAATCGTTTTAGACGGCAAGAGCCTGAAGATAGAGGATATGGTCCGGGTCGCGCGGCACCGCGAAAAGGTGGAGCTGGCCCCGGCTGCCAGGGAGCGCATTAATCACTGCCGCAGCTTCATCGAAGAGAAGGTGAAGGCGCGGGCGGTGATGTACGGCATCACCACCGGCATCGGCGAGCTGTCCGAGACCATCCTGTCGCCGGAGCAGACCGAGCAGTTCCAGCGCTACATCGTCTATTCCCACTCGGCCGGCTGCGGCGTGCCCCTGCCCGAGGAGGTCGTGCGCGCGGCGATGTGCTCGCGCATCAACGTGCTGTCCATCGGCCACTCCGGCATCCGGCTGAAGGTGGTCGAGACCCTGGTCGAGATGCTCAACCGCGGCGTCACGCCGGTCGTGTACGACAAGGGCTCGGTCGGCGCGTGCGGCGACCTCTCGCCGATGAGCCAAATGGCGCTGGTGCTTCTGGGCGAGGGCGAGGCGTACTACGAGGGCAAGCGGATGAGCGGCGACGCGGCGCTGAAGGCGGCGGGCATCGCGCCGGTCCAGTTCGAGGCGCGCGACGGCCTTGCCTGCATCAACGGCTCGAACATGACCGCGGGCTGGGGCGCGGTCCAACTCGCCGACGCGGGCCACTACTTCAAGGTTTCCGAAATCGCGGCCGCGCTGACCCTCGAGGTGGTCAACGCCAACATGGTTGCCTGCGACGAGCGCATCCACAAGGCGCGCGGCTACTCCGGCGCGATTGCCTCGGCCGAGAACCTCCGGCGCCTGACCGAGGGCTCGGTGATGCTGCAGCAGCCGGGCAAGAAGGTGCAGGACGCCTACTCCCTGCGTTCGACCCCGCAGGTCGTTGGCAGCGCCAAGGACGCGCTGGTGTGGGCGCGGCAGATGTTTGAGACCGAACTCAACGGCGTCGGCGACAACCCGCTGTTCTTCCCCGACGAGAAAGCCTACCTCACGGGCGCGAACTTCCAGGGCACGCCGCTGGGTTTGCCGCTCGACCTCATCGGCACCTGCGTCACGATGATCGCGGTGCTCTCGGAGCGGCGCACCAACCGGCTGCTGAACCGCAACCTGTCCTGCGGCCTGCCCGCGTTCCTCACCAAGGGCGCCGGGATGTTCTCCGGCCTGATGCTCACCCAGTACACGCAGGGCATGCTCATCGCCGAGGACCGCATCCTGTCGGCGCCGGCGTCAATCTGCTCAATTCCCGCCGCGGCCGACCAGGAAGACTTCGTATCGATGGCGTTCACCGCTGCGCTCAAGGCGTACCAGATACAAAACAACGCGTGGTATGTCGTGGCCATCGAGCTGATGGCCGGGGCCCAGGCGGTCGAGTTCCGCAAGCCCCACGCGCTGGGCAAGGGCACGCAGGCGGCCTACGACGTCATCCGCAAGCACGTCGCGATGATGGTCGAAGACCGGCCGGTTCAGGAAGACATTAACAACCTCACCGCCGCGGTGCGCTCGGGCGAGCTCTTGTCGGCGGTCGAAGCGGCGGTCGGGCCGCTGAAGTAGCTACGCTCAACGCCGCACGCGCTACGCTTCACGCTGGACGCCCCACGACAGAAACGTGGGGCGTCCGGTCCATCAACAGCGTTGTCATTCCGCACTGCGTTCTCGCAGGGGCGCGTCCGGGCCGTGCCACCGAAGTCGAGGAATCTCTCGCGCTGCAGTTCACGTGAGCTACACCATTCAGCGACAGGCGATTCCTCCAATCGCGCCGGCGGCGCTCCGTCGGAATGACAAAAGGGAGTAGCGGTGCTTATCAAGCGCCTGCACGACTGCGCTGAGATAGCCGCCGGCGACCACACGCGCCTGCGCGAACTCCTGCACCCCGACCGCGACCCGGCCGCAATCCGCTACTCGCTCGCTGTCGCGTGGCTCGACCCGGGCGGCCGGTCCGCGCCGCATACGCTCAAGTCGTCAGAGGTCTATTTCATCATCCGCGGTTCGGGCGTGATGCACGTCGGCGACGAATCGTCCGCGGTCGAACCGGGCGACGCGGTGTACATCCCGGCCGGCGCGGTGCAGTGGCTTGAGAACCCCGGGGCCAAGGCAATCGAGTTCGCCTGCATCGTCGACCCGGCCTGGCGGGCCGAAGACGAGCAGGTCCTCTAGCCCGCGGCCCGCCCACGGTCTTCTTCCCCGCTGTCATTCCGAGCGAAGTCGAGGAATCTCTCTCCCTGTTCGCGCTGCCGCAACGCACGCCTTCTCTGTGTCGACCCACCCTTTGTCATCCCGAGCGAAGCGCACTGCGTTCTCGCGGGGGCGCGTCT
>JAWOHG010000097.1:0-3303 GCA_046485245.1 bacterium | reverse complement strand
ATTCTCCGACAGCCGCCGACCCCGTGCGGGCGGTGGCGTGATTGCCCACCCAATCAGCCATGGTGAACGTGACAGCTTACAGTGTGGAACGAGTACCGTATGGTAGGTACTGTGCGCTGCCATTCCCTATGTTCATCTCGCTTCCTTCAACCAATCGCATATCTGCACGTTGCGTGCCAGCGAATGCCCCGCGGCGAGTGCGCGGCGAGTGTCCCCTCGCCGGCCTGGTCCGGCGGGGCGCGCGCAGCAGCCGGGGCGCACCGACCGCCAAGGCGCCTCAAATCAGCACCTTCCGTACCGTGAGGCCAGGGGACGCTGCAGCGTGGTTAACGGCTCGTGGCAGGGCAGTGATGCGAATCAGGCGTGGTCACGTGGAACCAGCAATGGAGTGAAAACCGTCTCCCCCGGGAGTCACGCATTCTCCCGGTGGTGACAATTAATCGGGGACGCTACCCGTTTTCTTGACAGGCGGGCGGCGGGTGGAAGGCTGATGCGTGGCCAGGATTGCGCGGGTCGTCTGCCCAGACCACGCGCAGGACGAACCCGCGCCGGGCCGCGGCGTGTTTCTTGTCGATGTCGTGCAGCAGGCGGCGCTGCGTCGAGGTCACCCCCTCGACCGGCGAGCGCGAAGGGCTATCTTGGCGCACCGGTATCTCTCGATTCCAGCAGCACCGCCAGGGCGCGCGATCGGCTCACCAGCAGCGCCGCCGCCAGCCACCACGCCCCGACCGCGTACCCGGCCAGCACGTCGGCCGGGTAGTGCACGCCGAGGTACACGCGGCTGAACCCGACCGCAAGCACTATCGCAGACGACAGGGCCACGACCAGCAGGCTCACCAGCCGCCGGTCTGCGTACCGGTACGCGAGGAACGCAACCGCCGAGTAGAACACCATCGCGTTCATCGAGTGGCCCGACGGGAAGCTGTAACCGGCTGCCCCGACTAGCGGCGCCATCGCCGGCCGCGCGCGCTGGAAAATGCCCTTGAGCAGCAGGTTGATCACCACCCCCATCACCAGCACGATGACCAGCGTCACGAGCCGCTTCTTGTGCTCCTTCCACGCCAACGGGACCGCGACTGCAATCGCCGCGGCCATCGGGTACGCCGCGCCCAGATGGGTAAGGAGTCTCATCGCGGCCGTGAGTCCGGGGCTGCGCCAGCGGTACACCGCCTCGGCGACCTGCCGGTCAACAAGCCTCACGCCCGGGCCGAGGATGCCGCGCAGCAGGTTCAGGGCCAGCACTGCCAGCGCCAGGGTCGATGCCGCCCCCGCGGCCAGCTCGAGCAGCAGCACCGCCAGCGCCCGCGCCCGCGGCCAGCTACCAGTGCTACCCGGCATCGGCCATCGTCCTCATGCTACCCCAGCATCTGCTCGCGCCTGACCCGGTTCGCTCGCAGGTCGTCTTCCCAGACCACGCGCAGGACGAATCCGCGTCGGGCCGCATTGTGCTTCTTGTCGATATCGTGCAGCAGGCGGCGGCGCTGCGTCGAGGTCATCTGCTCGACCGGCGTGCGGGCGGGGTCGGGATGCCAGCGCCGGCCGTGCACCTCGACCAGCAGTCGTTCGGCCACGCGGAAGTCGTACACAAACTCGCCCAGTCGGAACTGCCACTCCCAGTCTGCGCCCCATTCGTCAAGCAGCTTAGCGAACCTGGCCTCGAGCTTGTTGTACACCCGGCCCGGTACCCGCGTGACCCTCTGCCCGGCCGCCACGCGCTCGTGCAGCGACCACGCCCGGGCCCGCCCTGCCGCGCGGCGGCGACGCTGCCGCTCCCGCGCCAGTTCGTTTGGGTCAAGGCCGCTCTTCACGCTCGCAGTCTAGCACCCCTCGACCCGCCCGTCCACAGCTCACGGCGCCGGAGGCATCGCATCGACCCCCGCCGCACCCGCAAGTCCCTGTCGCCACGTGTCCTATCTGTTCACTGTTCACTACTCGCTGTTCACTGGTAACGATTCTCGTCACAAAACCGCCCCGGGCCTGCTCTAATGTGCCGGTTTCGCACGCAAGCGAACCTTCCCGCCGCGGCCGCGCGGGAGAGAAGCGGTCCTGTCGGAAGCAGACCGGTTTGGCCGCCGGCTGACCGGGCCGCAGCGGAAACGTCCGCAGAAAGGAGGTGATGTGAATGGCAGACCCGACCAAGCGAATAGCGAAGTGGAACGTGAAGTTCGACACCGAACGGGTGAAGGCGATTCTCGACGAGATGCGCCCGACGATGCTGGAGAGAGTCAATTCCGTGTTCACCAACATCGTGGCGATGGAGACGCAGGTCAAGCAGGTCCTCGACACCGAGGGCGTGCCGACCATCAACTACCCGAGCTACCTGTCCTACGGCCGTGAACTCTGGCGCCTCACGCGCAAGGAGATCTCCGGCACGTCGATGCAGCTCGAGGCGCTGGTGCTGCTCAACAAGTGGGTGGCCCGCGGCCTGACCCAGTCGGTGCTGGAAGCGATCCGGCTCCAGGTCTTCAACGTCTCGGCCCCGACCATCTAGTCGGCTGACGACGCAGACCAACCGGCCGGCAGGGGCGCTGCGCTCCTGCCGGCCCGGCGTTGCCGGCAGCAGAAAGGCGTATTGACAGCCTGACTGTGTGAACTACAATCAGGACAGGTAGGCAGGTAAAGGCATATTCAGAGGATTGAAACTCGTCGATGCAGCGGCGTCGGCCCCGTGGTCAGTCGGCAATATGTCCACAACTACAAGGAGGACCTCGATGAGGAAAGTCGTACTCGGAGTCCTGTTCGCGGCCCTGGCCGTCGGCCTGACCCTGGACGGGGCAAGCTCGATGGGCACGGTGACCCCGGCCGCGCGCGACCCGCGCGTGCTCGCGCTGCGGGCCGAGCAGACCCGGGCCGCGGCCGAGGGAAACCAGGCGCTGGTCAAGGAACTCGAGAGTCGCATCCAGGACATCTACGTCGAGAGCCAGCCCCAGCCGGCGCGGGATGGCGGCGGCCTGGTGCAGGGCGGAAGCTGGTGGGAGATGCCTGAGAGCGACGGCCCGGACGTCCTCATCGACACCGGCGTCGTCTGGGCGACCGCCGCCGACTACGAGATGGACGGCACGATGTACATCGCCTATTCGCGCGGCCGCGATTCGGCGGTGTGCGTCGTGAAGTCGGTTGACCACGGCAACAGTTGGCAGCCGCTGACGTGCTTCTGGACGGCCCCCCTGGTGCCGGTCCGCCGCCTGCAACTGGTCGTGGTCAACCGACTTCACGACGCACACCGCCGAATCGCGGCCGCGCGAATAGGCGATGTACATCGTGCCGTCCATCTCGTAGTCGGCGGCGGTCGCCCAGACGACG
>JAWOHG010000007.1:0-6901 GCA_046485245.1 bacterium | reverse complement strand
GCCGGCTGGTGCGCACGCTGGGCAGCGTTACCGGTTCCGGTCGCATCGGCTGGGACCTCTGCGCCGAGGACGGTTCGGCGGTGCGGGCGGGCAGCTACTTCGTGCGGCTCGTCGCGGGCGGTGAAGCCGCGACCGGCAAGCTGCTGGTGACCCGCTAGGCCGCAGGTTCGACACTATCGCCGGGGGCGCGCACTGCGCCCCCGGCCCGTTTGAGCGGTCAGCCATACGACCGGTCGTGAACCGCATTGAATGTTGCCACCGGGTAGGTAACCGGGCCAGTACTCCACCTAGGGGCCGCCCCGGGGGTAGCCCCCATCGCAGCCTACGTTTCCGCCATCCGAAAGATTCTCGGGAAGATGCGCCTCAGCGTGGTCAAGTTGGCGGGCCTGCCTGCTTTGGTCCAAGTCTGGGGTGTGCCTTCTCGCGTGGCTTGACGGGAGCCTTGGCAATACGCGACGCGCCTGGCCTCGGCCGCGGCGTCCAGCGCGGCCTGGCAATCGGCTTCACAGGTGGCCTCCAAGGTGGCTTCCCTTGCGGCTTGTAAGGCCACCTCCAAGGCGGCCGCGGAAGCGGCGCGGGACCTGCTCCGTGAGGTGGCCACCTGGCAAGCGACCGATGCAGACCAACAGGGCCTCTATCTCCGGGCTATTGACAAGTCCGGCGGGCGGACTAGAGTACGGGCATGGGGTTCTCGGTGCGGAAGACCTCAGCGGCCCTTGCGGCCATCCTTCTCCTCGGCGCGCTGACAGGCGCGCGCGGGCAATACCTCGAAGCGACGATACCGGTCGGCCACTCGCCACAAAGTCTGATATGGTCGCCGCTCGGCAACAAGGTCTACGTCGCCAATACGCAGGATGGCACGGTCTCGGTCATCGACGGCGCAACAAACGTCGTCATTGCCACCATCCCGGTCGAGGACTATCCCGACATGTTCGCGCTGAACACCGTCAACGGCAAAGTCTACTGCCCGTCGGGCAGTGAGGACCGGCTGAACGTCATCTGCGCTCACGGGGACACCCTAATCAGAAAGGTGAGGCTGAGCGGCTACCCTCTGTGGCCGGTCTACAACGAACGCAGGAACAAGCTTTACCTTAGCGCGACGGACAACGACCGAGTGTACTCGTTGGACGGAGCTGCTGATACCATGTTGGGTTGGACCGCGGGCAGGAGTCCGCTCTGGTCCGTCCTGCAGTCGACCGAGGACCGCCTGCTCGTGCCTATCAAGTGGAATTCGGACACCATGTTAGTCCTAGACTGCCGCGATGACACGGTGGTCGCGCGACACCCATTGGAGCAGGGAGTCGAGGGGCCAGCCTGCATCGGGTTCGCTGGGAAGGCATACGTTCCATGCGAGTCCGTAATAGAGGTCTTCTCGGCGGACTGCGAAGAGCACCTGACGTCAATTGGCGTTACTCTCGGGAGGCCGCGGTCGTCGGCATACTACCCCGCTGCTGCGAAGCTCTACATCGGAAACATCAACCGTGGACAGATTGCGGTGATCGACTCCCGCACGGACTCAGTGATTGGGGAGATTGGGGTGGGCGAGAGGGCGTACTCGATGGTCTGCGATACGGTCCGAGGTCGGCTGTACTCCTTGAGTGACATGAAGTTGTTGGTCTTCAGCACGCGGAATGACTCGCTCGTGGCGACAGTGAGTTACCCCGGCTATAGCGGTGAGGACTTGGCGTGGAATCCCGTCAACAGCAAGCTGTACACGGCCAACCTAACTGGCGACGCTGTGTATGTGGTGAGGGACACGGTAACTGCCGTCGAGGAACCCACGCCGGCCGGGCCAGTTGGGCCTGGTCAGGTGGCCAGCGTCGTGCGCCGCGCGGGTCTCTCAAGCGGTTCTCTGAAGGGGCTGCTTTACGGCCCTGACGGGCGCCTGGTCCTCATGCTTCCAATCGGCACCAGCGCCCGCGACCAACTTGCCGCTGGCGTGTACTTCCTCAGGCAGGAAGACACGGGCCGCACGCTTCGGCTGAACGTCGTGCCTTAACAATGATGGAATCTGAACCGTCGCACGTGCCGTCGGGGCGCGGCAGAAAAGGAGGGCAGCACAGTCAGTGAGATCGTTGTGGCTCCGTTCGGGAGGATCGGAGGATCCGTTTCTGGTCAGGAGGAAGATGTGATTCAGACAATAAGAACCTAGGACACTTCCCCTATTTTGAGGAGCCGTCAAGTGTCGATGACTAAATACCTAGTCAGCCTGCGGGTGTACAACACGGCGGGCAGGCTGGTGCGGGTGCTGGAGGAAGGCGAGCGAGCGCCGGGCCGGTACTCCACCCGCTGGAACGGCCGGGACGATGAAGGCCGCAGGCTGGCGGCAGGTGTGTATTTCTACGCGCTGGAGGCTGGCGAGCGGAGGCTGAGCCGAAAGGTCGTGCTGGCGGAGTAGCGCAGGCGTACCGCCTGCCGCGACCGGCAAGCTGCTGGTGACCCGCTAGGCCGCAGGTTCGATGCTATCGCCGGGGGCGCGTACTGCGCCCCCGGCTCACTGAGTCGGCAGATCCGCACGTGCGATGGGGAGCGATGTGGTCGAAGCGCGTGCCCTACGGCGTTACGGGTCTGGGACTGCGAACTCAACGTAGTAGGTTTCCTCGGGCGACTCGATGAGTCCGCAGATGATAACACCGCTTGGTGTGGGCCGCAGCAACGAGTATTTGACTACGCCGTTGCGCAGCCGTGCCGGCAACGCAAAGCGGCGGGAGCGACGGGTGGACATGTTCAGTCGACTGAACGCAGGCTGCCCGTCGGAGAGGTACAGTACGTAGCACCGGCCGTTGCTGACCGCGAAATCTGTGACCCGGATAGCTACGTTGAGGCGGTAGGCATCGAAGAGGTATGCGAGGGGCTCGCTTGACCAGTCAGTGGCCGGTCTGACTGGTGGCGGGTCATCGACGAAACGAATCGAATCCCGCAGTTCGCCGCTCCAGTCGTAGCAGTCGATGGTCCCGGAGCTCTGGTCGCTCAGGTAGCAGTAGCTACCATCAGACCGGGCCAGACCGCCGCCCACAGAGTAGCCGAGCCTGAGCTTCTGGAAGCGCGCGCTCAGTCGGCCCCAGAAACGCACGAACTTTCCCGACAGGTTGAATGCAGCGAACTGGTACGCGTCGCGCTCGTAGAATTCCTCTCGGAACGGATTCAGCCTGGCCGGCGTGCTGTCGCTGAGCATCTCCGACCCGGAAGGCCAGCCCTTGTTGAAGGGCATCAGCGCGAGTCCATGCTCGGGCAGGAACGATGCATCAGGATGGGCGTAACTGCCTTGGACGGAGTCGGGCAGGGGTTGGATCAGGGCGAGGCTCGCCAGCCGCCCTGCGCTGGCCGACTTGGTAACGATGACAGGGGCGTTGTAGTATTCGACATGCAGGTCGTCGCCTGAGGCGGTCTGCGTGACGCGAGGAAGCGAGGCGGCCACGAGCAGCGTCGTGTCATCTTGGAAGGCGCAGCTGAAGTACATCGAGTTGAGGATGTTGTTTTGTCTGAGCATCTGGAGGACGAGGGCGGGCACGTCCACGAATTGCGTCTCTTCGGACGAATCGGGCCGTAGCACGTTCACCAGACTGCCGGAGGCCAGGCTGTACACGTACACGAAGTTAGTCAGGTTGTCGCTCAATGCCAGCAGGCTGCGAGAAGGGTTGACCGCCATGCAGGAGGCATCGGAGAGCGGGAACGAGTCCGCGTCAAACAGCTTCACGATTCTGCTGATGCGCGGCCGCAGCACACTTCGGGCCGGGCGCGCGAGGGAGGCTGCGATGCCGGGGCGTTGCGACCTAGGCCTTGAGGTGTCAGACAAGAACAGCGCGACGGCGGTCGAGTCAAATGAGCCCGTAAGCGCGACGGCGGCGAGCATTTCACCGGTCGGCACGCGGAACTTGGCAGCGTACGGCACACGCAGCTCGCCCGACGAGAACACGAACGAGTTCAGGAACTGGCTGCCAACAACCAGGCTGTGGTCACTGTCGAATGAGCGTACCATCAGGTACCTCTCGGCCGCCCGCCGCCGGTCGCTTATGGCCAGGACGAGCACGTCAGTATTGATGCCGGCCCTGCGCAGGTGGCCGATGAGCGGGTTGATGCCGCCCTCCAGTCGGGCCGCGTTCATTGGTGGGACGATGAAGACGTAGGCGATGTCAGTCCGGAACTCGACGCCGAGGCCGGCAAGCTGCGCCGCGACGGAACCTTCGCTGCCCGACACCTGCCACATCTCGTGGAGGCGCCGGGCCGGCTCCGCGCGGCCTGCGAGCGGAAGCAGGGCAAACAGCGCCAAGAGAGGAAGGCTGGCAGACCTTCCTCTCCTAGCTTCGGTGACGTGTGTCACTCTGACGCGTCGATGTGGTCGATCTTGAGGTCCGAGCCTTGCATGGCCGAGAGGTTCGGCGGAATCGGTTCGCTCAAGTAGACGATGTAGTTGGTACCGTTCTCATCGGCGCCGTACATCGTGTACGGGTCTTCAGAGTCGATGGTCAACTCCATACAGACGGCTGGGTCAGACTGCGGGCAAATCCTCGGCGGCGCAATCTGAAGACCGCCCTTTCCGTGGATTGTGATCTGGATTGTGAGCGCCCCGGCGACCGTCGGCAGCAGCATCGCCACAGCCACCACGGCCGTCACCGCCCACGCGACGGTGGAAGAGCCCTGTCCACGAGAGGTCATTCTCTAACTCCCTTCGCAGCCGGGTTTGTTGTCGACTGCAGCCGATCATACTCTCTCTCTCTCTCTCTCTGTTGTCAAGTGCTGCACTGCCGTCGCGAACCCCCATTTGGCCTGACACGGTGGTCACCAGCAGATGGTGGGTGACCCGCCAGGCCACAGGTTCGATACTATCGCCGGGGGCGCGCACTGCGCCCCCGGCCTTGTCTTGGCCGTCACCGGATTGACAACACGCCGGGGCGGGGTGATACTGCCCGCCGATGAAGACCATCGGCCTGCTGCTTATCTCCAACATCTTCATGACCTTCGCGTGGTACGGGCACCTGAAGTACCGCGACAAGCCGCTGATGCTGGCCATCCTCGCGAGTTGGGGCATCGCGTTTGCCGAGTACTGCTTCCAGGTGCCGGCCAACCGCATCGGCTACGGCCAGTTCACCGGGGCCCAACTCAAGACCATCTAGGAAGTCATCACGCTGGTCGTGTTTGCGGTGTTTTCGGTGCTGTATCTGAAGGAGCCGCTGCGCTGGAACTACCTTGTCGGTTTCGCGCTCATCGCCGCCGCGGTGTTCTTCATCTTCCACAAGTGGTAGCGCCGAGGAGGAACCCCCAAACCCCAAACTCCAAGGCCGGCACTTCGTCGGCTGTTTGACACCGCCCGCGGCACCTTCTACAATTCCTCTGCGATGAAGAAACAGCGCAAGCAGGTCCGCGAGTACGCCGCCGTATTCGAACCCGACGAAGAGCGCGGCGGCTACACTGTCTATATCCCGGCGCTGCCCGGCTGCATCTCCGAGGGGGACACGTTCGAGCAGGCCGCCGAAAACATCAGGGAAGCGGCCGAGTTGTACCTCGAGGTGATGAAGGGTCGCCGGGCGGCCCCGGCCCGCAATGGTACCGGCTTCGTCATCGCACCCGTCCGCGTTACCGCCTAGGCGCCGAGTTCGTGCGCCCGATTCCGTGGCGGCGCCAGTTCTAGGTTCGGGCGGAGCGGCGAACCGGCGCTCGACGACCAGTATCGGACCACGCGACCAATCTTGACAACTGCATGTGTCGGCGCTGGAATGTTCCTGCTATGTCACCGTACGGAAGAGGCAGTCTTGGGCGGTTCACTTACAGACCTCTTTTCGTCGGCCCTGCGGTCTTGCTTCTCGCCGCGTTCGCGCAGGCGATGCCGTTCTCGCCGGTGCTCAAGGTCCACCTACTGTCTTCGGGTACCGGTCTGGTCGGGCCGGTTGGGCGGTACGAGTACTGGAGGTCCTGGGGACCACGGTTCGTGATGGGAACCTGGATGACCAATCCTCGATTCTTGGATGTCGCGCTGGGCCTGCGAGTCAGCCCGAAGTATGCCGTGGCTGCGCAGTTCATCTTGCTCGATGGGTGGGCCGGTTACTACATGGACAGCGAGGAGATGCCCATCGCCCTTGGCCTGACTGTCACGCGAAGCACGAGACTGGGGCCGCGGCCGAAGGCGATCGCGCTGACTGCCACGTTGCGCGGATCCAACCAGTGGACCTTCTTCAACGAAGGGCTCAAGTACGTCGACCTGGGCGTCGGGGCCAACATCACCTGCTGGGCCGTCAACCCTGAACTGGAAGTTGGCTTCAGGCGTGAGTGGGACCCCGGCGTGTACTGGCCCGGGCGGTATGTCCCGCCGTACGTCGACGGCGTCTACATCATGGCTCGTGTCGGACTCGGCGGCTGGTACGAGCTTGAGTCCACGCGAGCGAAGTGGGCTAGGCACGAGACCGGCGCCTGGCCCAATCCCTAGTCCCCGACCCCTGAACCCCGGTCCCCGCTCTCTTGACCCGCCCGGTTTTTCGGGCATAGTCAGCACTGAATGACGCGACTTCCTGAACTCGAATACCGCATCCTGGCCGCGCTGGAGCCGGGCCGGGCTTCGGCGGTCGCCGACATCGTCGCGCAGTCCGGCGCTGACCAGTCGTTGGTGATGGCCGGCGCGACGCTGCTGAAGGAACGCGGGTTGGTGAGCATCGAGGAGACCGCGCAGGAGGAGCTGAGCCTGACCGATGAAGGCCGGGCCGCGGCAGCGACCAGCTTTCCCGAGCGGGCGGCGCTCGTTGCGCTCAAGGCCGCGGGCGGCGCGGTCGGGTTCGCCGAACTGCCGAAGCTGGTGAACAAGCCGGACACGCGGGCCGAGGTGAAGTGGCTGACCAGGAAGGGCTGGTGCAGCCGCGACGCCGGCGTGCTGGCCGTGACCGAGAAGGGCGAGGCGGCGCTTCTGTCCAGG
>JAWOHG010000314.1:0-5872 GCA_046485245.1 bacterium | reverse complement strand
ACCGGATCCACCGCGGTGCCCTGGCGGATTGTCTCGGGTTGCGCCCACACGGAGCCATCCCGTCGCGTATAGACCACAACCCACTCGTCACCAATTGCCTGTGACCAGGCTGCGTGCAGGTTGCCCGCTGAATCGAACAGCAGCGATACATTCTTGGACCCGGCGCCGGTGCCGGATTGCGACAGGTTGCGCTTCTCGGACCAAGTGCCGCCCGGCGACTTCTCGACGTACCAGATGTCCTCGCCGCCGCCGCAGTAGTCGGTCCACGCGACCACAACGTTGCCCGATGCATCGCAGGCGACGCAGGGATACATCGAGAGCGAGTCGGTCTGCGAGATGTTCTCAAAACCCTCGTGGATGATGGGTCCCCTGCAGAGCGACCCGCCCGTCAGCAGGCCCGAGACCGCAAGTGCCAGCAGTCTGAGCGATAGCCTCCGAGTTGGGCAGGGAGACTGTGACTGACCTTCGCTGTGAACCGTCACTCGTCCCGGTCGACCATCGTGATGCAGGACACCGGGCAGGCGTCGACGCACAGGCCGCAGCCGAAGCAGTTTTTGCGGATGACCTTGAGGGAGTCGCCGTCCATCTCCCGCGCCCCGAAGTAGCACACCGGGATGCACCCGCCGCAGTCGGTGCACTCGTCGCGGTCGGTCTCCTCAATCAAGTCGCCCTTGTCACAGGTGAACTTGTCCTCTTCCTGGAAGTAGCCGCAGCAGTCGTCGCAGCAGAAGCAGATGCCATCCACGCGCAGGCGCGTGGCGTCGTCGCGGAACGGCCGGGCGACGAGGTTGGCCTCGTCGGCAAGGTCGACCAGGGCCAGCGCCTCGCCGCGGCTGACCTTGCGCCGGCCCTTGCCCTCGGCCGCGGTGATGGCGTGGAACTCGAGGCAGACGTCTTTCTTGGACCGGGCACAGCCCGGGCCCTTTGCCCGGCAGCCGCACTCGCCAACGTAGAACTCGGTTTCCTTGCCGATGAGTTCCCGCGCCTCGTCGTGCGTGCAGACGAAATGCAGGTTCGGTCTGTTGTCGTTCATTATCTCGTTGCTCCGAGTCATTGTGGCATCGCGGCGCGCCGGGTCAAGGACAAACCCGCGGCCAGACCAGTGCCCTGCCGCAAGCTGTGAGCCGCTGGCCGGCAGCCGCAGGCCGGTAACGCCCCGACCTTCCTTGACTTGCGTCATGGAGAGGGTATCCTTTCCCGTATGATTCAAGGCGTCCAGCTCAAGGCCCTGCGGCGCATCCCCGACGAACGCGGAATGGTGATGGAGATACTGCGCTCCGACGATGAACTGTTCGAGAAGTTCGGCCAGGTGTACCTATCCGTCGTCTACCCCGGCGTGGTCAAGGGATGGCACTCGCACCGAATCCAGACCGACCATTTCGCCATCATCCGAGGAATGGCAAAGGTCGTGTTGTACGACGACCGCGCCGCGTCGCCGACGCGCGGCGAGGTGGTCGAGCTGTTCATCGGCGACCTGAACCCGCAACTGGTGAAAATCCCGCCCGGGGTCCTGCACGGTATGAAGGGCGTCGGCACCGAACCGGCCTACATGCTCAACATCCCGACCGAGCCCTACAACCGCGAGGCGCCCGACGAGATTCGCCGCGCGCCCGACGACCCCTCGGTCCCCTACGACTGGAAACTGAAAGAGGGCTAGTGCCGCGCATCCTCGTGACCGGCGGGGCCGGGTTCATCGGCTCCAACTTCGTCCGGCACCTGCTTGAGCAGAAGGGCTACCGCGTCCGGGTGCTGGACAAGCTGACCTACGCCGGCAACCTCGGCAACTTCTCCCCCGAGATGCGGCGCGACCCGCGGTTTGAGTTCGTGCGGGGTGACGTGTGCAGCCGCTCGACCGTCGAGTCGGCGATGAAGCGGTGCGACGCGGTGGTGAACTTCGTTGCCGAGACCCACATCGACCGGTCGATTGACGACGTCCGGCCGTTCGTCCAGACCGACTTCGTCGGCACGTCGGTGCTGCTGGAGGAGTTCCGGCGCCGGCCCTGCGACCGGTTTGTCCAGATTTCGACCTGCGAGGTGTACGGCTCGGCCCGGCGCGTACCGATGGCCGAGGACCACCCGCTCGAGCCCCAGAGCCCTTACGCGGCGACCAAGGCCGGGGCCGACCGGCTCTGCGCCGCCTACGCCAGTACCTACAGGCTGCCCATCACGATTCTCCGGCCGTTCAACCAGTACGGGCCGAACCAGTACCCGGAGAAAGCAATCCCGTTCTTCTACACCAGCGCCCGCGCGGACCGGCCGCTCTATGTCTACGGCTCGGGCCGGAACACGCGCGACTGGACCCACGTCGCCGACCTGTGCCGGCTGGTGCAGACGGTGCTGGAGGTCGACCGCAGGAAGGTGGCGGGCGAGGTGTTCAACGCCGGGTCCGGCGAGGAAGAGAGCGCGCTCGACATCGCCCGCGCGGTGTTGCGCTACCTCGGCAAACCGGCCAGCCTCATCCGGCACACCAACGACCGGCCCGGCCACGTCCAGCGACTGGTCTGCGACACGTTCAAGACCCGCGTGGACCTCGGCTGGCGGCCGACAATCAAGTTCCGCGAAGGACTGGAGCAAACCCTGCGCTGGTACGACGAGCACCCGGCCTGGTGGCAGCGCATCACGCGGCGCCGCCAATACCGGGACTTCTACCGCCGCTGGTACCTCGGCACCCTGAAAGCCGGGCCGAAGTGAAGAAACGCCTGGTCCCGGCCCCGCACAAGACCCCAGGCTTCGCCACGGTCGACGCGGCGCTGGCCGACATCCGCGCCGGCCGCGTGATCATCGTCACCGACGACGAATCGCGCGAGAACGAGGGCGACCTCGTCTGCGCTGCGAGCAAGATTACGGCCGACAAGGTCAACTTCATGGCCCGGCACGGCCGTGGGCTCATCTGCACGCCGCTGACCGCGGAGCGCTGCCGCGCCCTGCGCCTGCCGGCCCAGACCGAGGGCAACACCGCCCTGCACGGCACCGCCTTCACCGTATCGGTCGACGCGGTGAAGGGCACCACGACCGGCATCTCGGCCCACGACCGCGCCGCGACCATCAGGGCGCTGGTCAACCCCCGCACCCGGCCCGACGACCTCGCCCGGCCCGGCCACGTGTTCCCGCTGGTCGCGGAGGACGGCGGCGTCCTCGTGCGCGCGGGTCACACCGAGGCCACGGTCGACCTCGCCCGGCTGGCCGGGCTCGCACCGGCCGGCGTGCTCTGCGAGATAATGGCCGACGACGGCACGATGGCGCGCCTGCCCGAACTGCAGCGCTTCGCCCGCAAGTTCGGGCTGAAGATAGTCACCATCAAGGACCTCATCGCCTGGCGCCGGCGCCGCGAACTGCTGGTCAAACGCATCGTCGAGACCACGCTGCCCACCGAGTACGGCGAGTTCCGCTGCGTTGTCTACGAGGAGGTCGCCGAGCCCTACGCCCACATCGCGCTCGTGCGCGGCGACGTCCGGGGCAAATCGCGCGTGCTCGTGCGCGTCCACTCCCAGTGCCTCACCGGCGACGTGCTCCACTCCCAGCGCTGCGACTGCGGCGTCCAGCTCGAACGGGCGATGCGGATGATCGCCCGCGAGGGACAGGGCGTCCTGCTCTACATGCGCCAGGAGGGCCGCGGCATCGGCATCGCCAACAAGCTTCGCGCCTACGCCCTGCAGGATAAGGGACTGGACACGGTCCAGGCCAACGTCGCGCTCGGGTTCGAACCCGACCTGCGCGACTACGGCATCGGCGCCCAGATACTCTGCGACCTCGGCCTGTCCAGCATCCGCCTGCTGACGAACAACCCGCGCAAGATCGTCGGCCTGCACGGCTTCGGCCTCGACGTGGTCGAGCGCGTCCCCATCGTCGTGCGGCCCGTCCGCCGCAACCTGCGCTACCTCGTCACCAAGCGCGACCGGCTCGGCCACCTGCTGGGCGACATCGAGAAAGGAATCAAAGATGGAAACCAGTGAGTACAAGGGCAAGCTCGACGCCACGGGCAAGCGCTTCGCCATCGTGGTGTCGCGGTTCAACGAGCTCATCAGCCGCCAGCTCCAGCTCGGCGCGCTCGACTGCCTCGAACGCCACAATGCCCGGGCCGCCGCGACCTGCTGGGTCGCCGGCGCGTGGGAAATCCCGGCCATCGCGCAGAAGCTGGCCCGGTCGGGCAAGTACGACGCGGTCATCGCGCTGGGCGCCGTGATCCGCGGCGACACGCCCCACGCCGAGTACATCTCGGCCGAGGTCGCCAAGGGCCTCGCCCACGTCTACCTCGACACCGGCGTGCCCGCGACCTTCGGCGTCATCACCGCCGACACACTCGAGCAGGCGCTCGAGCGCGCCGGCGCCAAGGCGGGCAACAAGGGCTGGTCTGCCGCACTCTCGGCGATCGAGATGGTCAGTCTCGCCGCCGAGATCGGCTGACGCGCACAGGCATGACCAGCCGGCGCGTCGCGCGCGAGTGCGCGCTCGAGACACTGTATCGCCTCGACCTCGTGGGCGACGACCCCGACACCGTCATCGACGAGATTCTGTCCCGCAAGAACCCGTCGCGCGAGGCCGAGGAGTACCTGCGCCGTCTCGTCGCCGCGGTGCTCGACAAGCAGGCTGACATCGACACGCTGCTGCGCCGCCACCTGCGCCGCTGGCGCCTTGAACGCCTGACCGCGCTCGACCGCGCCGCCCTGCGCTTCGGGGCGGCCGAACTGCTGTACTTCACCGACGTCCCGCCCAAGGTCGTCATCAACGAGGCGGTCGACATCGCCAAGAAATTCGGCGACGACAACGCCGGCCGGTTCGTCAACGGCGTGCTCGACAGCGTCTACCGCGAGGCGCGCCCCGACAAGGACAAGGAACCGGAGGCCGAGGCAGAGTGAAGGTCGGCATCTTCTCCGACGTCCACGCCAACCTCGAGGCACTGCAGGCGGTCGTCGCTTTCCTCGAAAAGGCCGGCTGCTCGCGGCTCATCTGCTGCGGCGACATCGTCGGCTACGGGCCCGACCCTTCGGCCTGCCTCGAGACTGTCCGGCGCATCCGCGCCCGCGTCGTCTGCGGCAACCACGACGCCGCCGCGGTCGGCCGCAAGGGCACGGCCGACTTCAGCCCGGCCGCGGCCGAGGCCATCGCCTGGACCCGCGACGCGCTGCGCGAGGCCGACGTCATCTACCTGCAAAACCTGCCGCTCGCCGACCGTTTCGACCCGTTCTTCATCGTCCACGGCTCGCCCGGCGACCCGGGCCAGTTCGAGTACGTGCACGGGCTGAGCGAAGCCGAGGACGCGCTCGAGGACTGCACCGACTCGGTCTGCCTGGTCGGTCACACCCACCACCCGCTGGCCGTCGAGCAGTCCAATGGCTCGCCCGCTCGCCTGGTCAAGACCCAGCGCTTCGCCCTGCGCGAGGGCGCCCGCTACCTCATCAACGTCGGCAGCGTCGGCCAACCGCGCGACGGCGACCCGCGCGCCTGCTGCGCCGTGTACGATTCCACCGCGGGCGAAGTGGAGTTCCACCGCCTGCCTTACGACGTCAAGGCGGTGCAGGCCAAGATTCGCGACGCCGGCCTGCCCGAGTTCCTCGCCACCCGCCTCGCCTCCGGCCGCTAACCCTCTCTCTCTTCTTTCGTCCGGTCTTCGCCTTCGTGCCCTTGTGTCTTTGTGGTTCGTCCCGGCCCGCGCCGCCCCGCCCGTGTCCGAGCTTAGTGTCTCTCGTGCCTTTGTGGTGAATCCCGGCCCGCACCGAACTGCCCCTGTCCGACCTTTGTGCCCTTCGTGTCTTGGTGGTAAGACCCCTGCCGGATGCCGGAGAAGCGGAAGGGCGGAGTTGCCTCCGCCCTTCCTGAACTGACTGGCTCGGCTTACTTCAACACCGCGGTCTTGGCGCCGAAGGTACCGGCC
>JAWOHG010000230.1:0-4591 GCA_046485245.1 bacterium | reverse complement strand
CCTTCTCGAACTCCAGTTCCTGCGTGACAACCACCGCGAGTACCTATGGGCGTACCGGCTGGACTTCGACGCCAGCGGCATCGAGACGGACCTGAGCGCGCTTAGGTTTCCGCACATGATGGCTCCAGGCGAAGACCTGATTGGCATCATCCGTGAGGCTGGCGCCAAAGGGTGGTTTGCGGCTTTGCCTTGTGCTGCGTGCTCAGGAAGGGGGTGGCTGTGAGCAGCAAGAACCCGAGACACTTCCCCGATTTCGACTCAGGCGAGTGTCAAGGGTCAGGTCAGTCTGAGTCGGGCTTGCGGTCGCGGTCGCAATGCTGAAGTCCCACATCACGACGTGAACGACGACCCAGCGCCGTGATGGGACCGCGGCTCGCGCTTGACGAGGGAATGAGCAGGCCTAGGCTTGGGCCTCAAACGGCCGTAACGGAGGCACAATGAACGTCAAAGAGATAACGCCCGAGCAACTGAACATCGAGCAGTTCATCAACGAGCAGGTGGAGTCGCTGCGCCGGACCGTGGGCGAGGGGCTGGCCGTGAACGCGCTGTCCGGCGGGGTCGACTCGTCGGTCGTGACGATGCTCGGGCACAAGGCGCTGGGCAAGCGGCTGAAGACCTACTTCGTGTCCAACGGCATAATGCGCGAGGGCGAACCCGAGTACATCGTCGGCGTGTTCGCAAAGCTCGGCGTCGAGGTCGAGCTGGTGCCGGCCGATGACGCGTTCTTCGGGGCGCTATCGGGCCTGACCGACCCGGAAGAGAAGCGCGAGGCGATAACCCAGACGTTCTACAAGAAGGTGTTCGGGGACCTGGTGCGCGCAAGCGGCGCGAAGTTCCTGCTCCAGGGCACGAACTGGACCGACGTGGAGGAGACGGTCGCGGGCGTGAAGCGCCAGCACAACATCCTTGAACAACTGGGCATCGATACCCAGAAGGCGTTCGGGTACAAGGTGCTGGAGCCGGTCCTGCAGCTGCGCAAGACCGGGATTCGCAGGGTGGGCAAGGCGCTGGGGTTGCCCGAGGAAATCTACGCCCGGCCGCCGTTCCCGGGCCCGGCGCTGGCGGCGCGGGTCATCGGCGAGGTGACACGCGAACGGGTGGCAGTCGTGCGCAAGGCTACCGCGATTGTCGAGGCCGAACTGGCTGGCTGCGGGGCGTTCCAGTATCTTGCCATTCTGCATCAGGATAAGGTGACCGGGATGCGCAACGGCAAGCGCGACTTCGGCGCGCAAATCGAACTGCGCTGCTTCGAGAGCACGGACGCCATCACGGCGACGGTGACGCGGCTACCCTGGGAGAGGCTGGAGAAGCTGGCCGAGCGCATCACGACCGAGGTGCCGGGCGTGGTGAGCGTGACCTACAACACCACGACCAAGCCGCCGTCGACAATCGAAGCCATCTAGGCCGCGGCAAGTGCCGAAACCCCAAAGCCCAAACTCCAAATCTCCAACGTCGGAGGCGCGGGCAGGGAGCCAGGTCATTGGCGCTGAGAGTCTACATGTAGTGGGTCGGGCCGATTCGGCATACTACAGGTTGTGGAGGGGGTCACTACCCAGGTGGGTCGAGTAGTCAGGCTCCGTTCGATTTCTTGGCCGACGCAGGCGGCCGGCGCAGGGCAAAAGCAACCGGCGATTCTGATTCTGACCTAAGCGTCTAAGTCTCAGTCGATTAGCCGATCCAGAAGAGCGTCGAAGCCGGCCGCGAACGCGATGGCTAGCGCTGAGCCCAACTCGCAAGCCAGCGGCGGTGCCAGTCGTGTGTTCAGCACGGTCGCCTGTTGGATGTTGAGCCGCGCCGTCAGGGTCGAGCCGACGCGCCGGTTCGTGAGCCGGCTTCAGGGCACGGAAGGCCTGTGGCTCGGGGTGGGCCGGAGGTAAGACTCAGCCGGGCGTGTCGGGCTTGCGGTCGCGGGCAACGAGGGCGTCGGCAGTAGTTCTGACGTCTTCGTAGAGCCGGTCAGGGCAAAGGTCGATGCCGCCGGGCCAACAGACGGTGTGAGTCTGTGGGTCGATGGCGACCTGCTCGAAGACCCCGGGCTTGTTCCACGCGGCGAAGACGCCTTTGCCGGCAAGCTCACTGAGGTCGACCTCGCCCGATGTTTCGTCCTCAAAGCGGACCCAAATACGGTACTCCCTTCGCGGGCGGACTTCCACTACACGCCTCGCCGCCATCGTCACCTCAGCGGTTCGATCCGGTCGAGCGGTTGGTGCGTGACAGCCTGATTCCAGACCCGACGCAGGTCTTCGCGGTGCAGCCCGGCCCACTCGATGACGAGCCCCATCGCCCTGGGCGGCAACCGGCCTGACAGCACTGTGAAATCGTCAATCGCCACCTCAACCTCGTCGTCGCCGTAGATCGCGTGGAAGTGAGGCGGCAGATGTTCACGGTAGTAGAGGTAGATGGCAATCCCGAAAAACTCCGATACTCTTGGCATCTTGCACACAGAGTAAAGCGGGACACGGCGGTGAAGTCAAGAGGTCGAGGCTGAGCGCCGGCCTGCTTGACTGGCGTGCGGTGGCGGCTAGTATAGCGCAATTGTCTTGATGGACGAACGAATCAACGAGGTTCTACCCCTCGTAACCAAGCCGGTACGCTACACGGGCGGCGAATACAACGCCCTCTCTCGCGACCCCGAAAATTCGCGCGTAAGCTGGGTTCTCGGCATGCCCGAGGTGTACGAGATAGGCATGTCGAACTACGGCCTGCGCCTGCTGTACGGCATCATCAACCGCATCGATGGCGCGAGCTGCGACCGCGTGTTCGTGCCGTGGCCCGACCTCGGCGGCATCCTGCAGGCGCGGGCGCTGCCGCTCTACGCGCTGGAAACGAAGCGGCCGGTGCGCGAGTTCGACATCCTCGGCGTGTCGCTGCAGAGCGAGCTTTCCTGCACCAACCTGCTGTATTTACTCGACCTGGCGCAGATTCCCCTGCACCGGGCCGAGCGTGACGAGCGGTTCCCCCTGGTCGTGGCGGGCGGGCCGTGCACCGTGAACCCGATGCCGTGGGTGGATTTTGTCGACGTGTTCGTGGTCGGGGACGGCGAGGAGCCGGTGCGCGAGATAACCGCGGCGGTCGACGAGTGGGACGGCCGCGAGCGCGCCGAGGTGCTCTCGCGGCTGGCCAAGCTCGAGGGCGTGTACGTGCCGGGTTACAACGGCAAGACAACCGGGAGCGTGCGGCGACGCGTCGTGCCCGCATTGACCGAGGATGATTTCCCGTTCCCGCCGCTGGTGCCGATTTGCGAGGTGACGCACGACCGGCTGACAATCGAAATCGCGCGGGGCTGCCTGCGCGGGTGCCGGTTCTGCCAGGCCGGGATACTCAACCGGCCGACCCGGTTCCGCGACATCGACCAGATTGTCCGCATCGCCGAGCGCGGCATCCGCTCGACCGGGTGGGACGAGGTGTCGCTGCTGTCGCTCTCGACCCTCGACTACCCGGACATCCTGGAGCTGGTCCAGCGGCTGAACGGCCGGCTGCGCGACCGGCGGGTGTCAATCTCCCTGCCGTCGACACGGGGCGAGGACTTCTCGCCCGAGCTGGCGTTTGACCTGCAGGAGGTGAAGAAGGCCGGGCTGACTTTCGCGCCGGAGACCGCGTCGGACCGCCTGCGTGCGGTGGTGAACAAGCACATTTCCGAGGTGCGCATCCTCGAGTCGGTGCGCAACGCCCTGGACGCGGGCTGGAACGGGGTAAAGCTCTATTTCATGGTCGGCCTGCCGGGCGAGACCGAGGCCGACACCGACGAGATCGGCCGGTTCGTGCAGGAGGTGGCGACGCTGTGCCGGGGCCGGCCGGTGCGCTACAACCTGAGCCCGTTCGTGCCCAAGCCGCACACGCCGCTGCAGTGGGCCGGATTCGCCGACATCGAATCGACCCGCGCGAAGATCGAGCGCGCGCGCGCGCGGGTGACCCGGCGCAACGCGCGGGCGAAGTGGGAGAACCCGGAGTGCTCGTGGGTGCAGGCGCTGCTGGCGCGCGGCGACGAGCGGGTCGGGGCCGTCATCGAGCACGTGTACCGCAACGGCGGCATCTTCCAGGAGTGGACCGAGCATTTCCGGTACGGGCTGTGGCAGGCGGCGTGCGAGGCGACCGGGCTGGATGCGAGCGAGCTGGTGGCTTCAAAGCCGGTCGGCGCGGCCCTGCCCTGGGACTTGATCGACGTCGGCGTGAGCCGTGAGTTCCTCGAGCGCGAGTTCGAGCGGTCGCGCACCGGCACGCCGACGCCGGACTGCTCGACTGCGGGCTGCACCGGCTGCGGCGCCTGCCCGGACGGTGAGCTGCCGCCGCGGCCCGCGGCCGGCGAGGCCGGGCCGACCGGGGCCTACGCCCGCCGGGCGCGGGGGGCTGCGGCCCTGCCCGAGCTGCGGACGCGGTTCCGCCTGAAGTACGCGGTGGGCGAGGCGTACCGGTTCGCCGCGCATCTGGACCGGGTGCGGGCGCTGTACCGGTCGCTGCGCCGCAGCGAGCTGCCCGTGGCCTACACCAAGGGCTACGCCCCCAAGCCGATGCTGTCGTTCGGCCCGCCCCTGCCCGTGGGCGTGACCTCGGACGCCGAGTACGTCGACGTGTTCACGAGCTACCACTACAC
>JAWOHG010000148.1:0-8723 GCA_046485245.1 bacterium | reverse complement strand
GGTCCAGCCCGGGGTCCGGGTCTACGTCGCCGCCGGCGCCGCCATCACGGTCGGCGCGCGCGGGACCGGCGGCCTCGCCGCGGTCGGCACGCCCGACTCGCTCGTGCTATTCGCCGCGCTGGACACGCTGGCCGGCCCGTGGCGCGGCATCGACTTCCGCGCGCTCGCCGACAGCGCGGCCAGCCGGCTCGAGTACTGCGTGGTGAGCCACGCCGGCGCCAATAGCAGCGCGCTGGTCACCTGCGCCGGGCCCGGCATCACCATTCGCAACTGCCTCCTGCACGCAAGCCGCAGCCGCGGCGCCTGGGCCGCCGGTGCCTTCGGCTCGTTCCGCGCCAACCGCATCACCGGCTGCGCCGGCCTGCCCGTGCGCGTCGGACTCGCCGGGCTGCGCTCGGTCGGGACCGACAACTCATTCACCGGCAACGCCCGCAACGGCGTCGAGGTCGGCGGCGGCTTCGTGACCGCGACCGACACCTGGCCCGCGCTGGCCGTCCCGCTCTGCTTCACCGCGACCGTCACCATCGCCGACTCGTCCAACCCGCAGGTGGTGATTGCGCCCGGCTGCTCGCTGCTGTTCGCCGACTCCTGCCGCCTGCGCGTCGGCGTCGCCCGCCCCGGCGGCCTGCGCGCCGACGGCGGCTACGGCCGCATCGTCTTCTCATCGCTGACGGCTGACCCCGGCCCGGGGCACTGGGGCGGCATCGAGTTCTGGGAGATGACCGATTCGCTGCGCACGGTCCTGCGCTTCTGCACGGTGGAGCGCGCCGGCGCCGGCGGCGCGGCCGCGGTCAGCCTGCTGTCGTCCCCGGTCGCGATCTCCAACTGCATCGTCCGCGACAACGCCGGGGTCGGCGTCTACTGCTTCAGCACCGGGCCGAGCCGCTTCGAGTACAACACCGTCACCGCCTGCGGCGGGTACCCCCTGCGCCTGCCGGCCCAGCATGTCGGCCGGCTCGGCGCCGGCAACACCCTGACCGGCAACGCCCGCGACGCCATCGCGGTGCTCGGCGGCGCGATCGAGCGCAGCACGACCTGGCGCGACCTCGGCCTGCCCTACGTCGTCAGCGGCATCATCGACGTCGGGGCGTTCGACCCGCCGACCTGGCTGATCGAGCACGGCACCGAGCTGCAGTTCGAGCCCGGCGCCGGGCTGCGCGTCGGGCTGTCCCAGCCGGGCGAAATCCTCGCCGTCGGCACGCCCGACTCGATCGTCTTCACCGGCCTGTCGAGCGTGCCCGGCGCGTGGCGCGGCATCGAGCTCCACCCCGGCTGCCAGAACACCACGCGGCTCGAGCGCTGCCGGATACTCTACGCCGGCGGCGCCGACCGGGGCAACCTGCTCATCGCCGGCAGCGAGCCCGTGGTCACCGATTGTGAAATCGGGTGGTCAAGCAACTACTGCGTCTGGCTGCTGGAATCGGAACTCGACCCGGACTCGCTGCGCGCCCGTAACTGGCTGCACGACTGGGCGCCGGAGTTCGAGGATATCTTCGAAGACGGGCGTTAGAGCCCGCCGATCAGCTCCTCGTAAATCAGCAGCAGCTCGCTCTCGATCAACTGGATGTCGGCCACGACGCGGGCGAGCTTCTGCTGGCTCGCGACGGTCCCGACCTTCACCCCGCTCAGCTCGATGCCGTCCAGCTTGCTGATGATCGACAGGTTGGCGTTCGTCGCCTCGACCAGCAGGTCGGACTCGTCGGGCAGGGCGTCGCGCATGTCGGTGAAGAACCGGTTGGCGCTTTGTTTGTTCGACAGCAGCGTCGCGGTCAGCCGCTCGAAGCAACCCTGGCTCTCCTCACCGCAGTCCGGGCAGAAGGGCACCGAGTCCAGCGTCCCGATCCAGATGTCGTAGGCGGCGAGCCCGGACTGCCAGCCGCTGTCGGAGTAGGCCTGCCCCATCTCCAGCGCCTGCACGAGCACGGTTCGCAGCAGCTCCTCCGGCTCCGGCTGCACCGCATCGGTGCGCCGGACCTCGTACACTTCCAGCATCTCGCCCGCGAGCGGCTGTTCGTCGGCCAGCCCCAGCGTGAACCCGTACAGCAGTGAGTCGTCATCCTCGTAGCGCACCACCACGCCCCAGTAGCCGCCGACCTCCTCGGGCCAGCCGCCGCGCACGAGCATCACGCGACCGCGCTCGAGCTTCTCGCGAATGAACGCGACCAGCGCCGCCTGGGTCGTGTCCGCGACCGCGGCCGAGTCGCCCATCCCGTACGCGTACACGGTCTCGAACGACAGGCCGTAGAGGTCCTCGATGCCGTCGAGGTATTCGCCGGCCAGCCCGTTCGGCCACCAGGCCCGGCACTCCTCGCGGTTGGCCGTGAAGGTGAAACTCTCCGCGGACAGCGCGGCCAGCCAGTCGTACTCGGCCTCGGCGCCGTAGTACCCCAGGATGTCCTCGATGGCCAAGGCCAGGCTGGCCGAGTAACGACCGGCATCGGGCAGGATGCCCAACGGCCCGGGCCGGGCGTCGAGCCGGATTTCCTCGTCGCCGCGCAGCAGGCCGAACGGCACCAGCGCCTGCGACTCGGGCAGGTCCGCCTGCGCCCGCTTCAACTCATCGTTAGTCCCGACGAACAGGTTGTTGTAGGAGACAATCACGTCGCCCGGCTGGATGCCGAGCGATTCCGCCTGCGTACGCGGCAGCACGCGCCAAACGGCCGGCCGCGCCGCGCGCGCGTAGGTCGTGCCCAGCGGCGTGCCGGTTTCGTCCGGCCCGCACCCGGCTGCCAGCAGCAGGACGGCAATCCCGAGCACTGCTTTGCGCATCGCCAACTCCTTCACCGGCCAGGGGAACCGATGGCGCCCGCCCCGGCGGTGCCCGCACCGGCCCTGACCTGACAAACTGCCATTCTTGTCATACCCGTCGGGGGATTATGACGCCAACCGGCGTTCAATGCAAGGGAAAAATTGCCCGGGACGGCCGGGCCGGCGCCTAGCGCGGCTTGACCGCGGTAACCGGCTCGCCGAGGTGGGCCGGCGCTTCCATCTTCAGGGCGATGTCGGCCAGGCCCTGGCAGATGTCCTGCGACTGGGCGTCGGACAACTGGTGGTCGGCGACGCGCGACCAGAACCAGCGGGCCAAGGTCCCGGCCGAGTAGGTCGACTTGACGTTGACGAACCCGACCTCTTCGAGCGTCTCCTTCATCGTTTCGGCCGTGAAGTGCTCGATCTCGTACCACGAGGCGCCGGTGATCGCGGCCTGGTTCCGCTCGAGGAAGTCCTGGCCGATTTCCTTGTTCTGCGTCGGGTTGTTGCCGATGCGGCCGACCAGGTCGGCGAGCTTGCGGAACTCCTCGGCGATTTCGGGCGTCGCGGCGAACTTGAGCAGGTAGTTGCGCTCCCACGCCGGCCGGGTGTGGCGCAGAACGTAATGGTAGCCGAACGAGTCGGCGGTCTGGGTCGTGAACATGTGCTCGGTGTGGCCCTTGTCCTGCGTCTCGGAACCCTCGTACGCGATGCGCAGCTTGCCGCCCGGGCGCAGCACGCGGAACACCTCGCGCAACGCCTTGAGCGCGTCCGGCGTCTGCTCGACCGAGGTCGAGGCGACGACGGCGTCGAAGCTGGCGGCCGACAGGTCGAGCTCGACCGCGCTCATCTGCTTGGCCACGGCGTTGGCGATGCCCAGCCGGGCAGCGTTCTCGGTGATGCAGGCAACGCGGCGCGCCGAGGGGTCGACGCCGGTCACCGACTTGCAGAACGGGGCCAGCCGCAGCATCGGCCAGCCGTCGCCCGGCCCGATGTCCAGCACGTCCTGCGCGCCGCCGAGGTGGGCGACGAAATCGCGGATGCGCGCCTCGTCGACGAAGTGCTCTTCCTTGCGGAAGTCGATCGGGACGTCGATGACGGGCAGCTTGCCGCCGCCCTGCTTGTCCATGCGCTCGTAGGTCTGCTCGGCGCTGTTCGACTCAACCGGCTTCGCTTCGTTGACAATCCAAGTTTCAAGAACGCTGTATTTCTTCGCCATTGCGGGGGTATATTAGCCCGATGCCCAGCCAAGTCAACACAAGCGCCCGGTTGCACTGCGGCCTGCCGGCGCTACAATCCCCTGCTGGCGCATCCGTCGCCCGCAAGGAGGTAACGTGTTTGCCGTCATCATCATCCTGGCCGTGATCGTGCTCGCCCTGTTCATCGCCGCCCGCCAGAACCCCGCCGCCCGGGCGGTCCTGCGCCGCGTCCGTACCGGCGCCATCGTCGCAGTCGCCCTGCTGCTGCTCATATCGTTCTTCCGTATCGTGCCGCCCGGCCACGCCGGCGTGCCGGTCCTCTTGGGCCGGGTCCAGCGCCAGCTCTCCAGCGGCCTGAGCCTGGTCGTGCCCATCGTCAACGTCGTGCTGATGGACGTCCGCACCAACGCCTACACGATGTCCTCCATCCAGGACGAAGGCCAGCTCAAGGGCGACGACGCCATCGAGGCGCTTGCCTCCGACGGCCTCACGGTCGAACTCGACGTCACGGTCTGGTACCGGCTCGACGTGGCGCAGGCGAGCTGGGTCTACCAGAACGTCGGCCCGGACTACACCGCCAAGATCGTCCGCCCGTCCATCCGCACCGCCCTGCGCGACGCCGCCTCGCGCTTCAGCGCCAGCGAGCTGTACTCCTCCGGCGGCCGCACGGTCTACACCGCGGCGGTCGACTCCCTTCTCGACGAGGCCTTCTCGGGCAAGGGCGTCATCCGCGAACGCGTGCTCCTGCGCCGGGTCAAGCTGCCCGACATCGTGATGTCCGCCATCGAGCAGAAGCTCGCCGAGGAGCAGAACGCCCAGAAGATGCAGTTCACGCTGGAGAAGGAACGCAAGGAGGCCGAGCGCAAGGCGGTCGAGGCCACCGGCATCGCCACGGCCAACCGGACCATCGCCGGCTCGCTCACGAACAGTTACCTGTCCTGGTACTACGTCGAGATGCTGCGCAACGTCGCCAACTCGCAGAACAACACCTTCGTTATCCTGCCCTTCGACCAGAAGCTGACGCCGCTTCTGAACGTCAACCGCTAGCCGGCCGGCGCACGTAGAATATCTCGCCGACCCCGCCCGGGTTGACCTCGGCGATGAACCCGCAGCGCGCGAACCCTGCCGCGCGGTGCCACGCCTTGCCCGCCGGGTTGTCCGGCATCGTAGAACTGAACAGCTCGGCGTGACCCCGTCGCCGAAGGTCGGCCTCGACGCCCTCAAGCAGCGCGGTCGCCACGCCCAGTCGCCGCCAAGCCGGCTCCACCCACAGCGAGGTCAGCAGCGGGGTCTTGCCCCACAGGAACTCGACCCGGGCAAACCCGGCTCGGCGCCGGCCCGCCAACGCCACGAACACGTCGCCCTCGCGTATCATCCGCCGCATTACGTTCGCCGGTATCGCCGGGTCGCGCCGGACAAAGGCAAAGTCTGCGGGCCGCGCACGCCTGACTGAGATTCTCGCGCTCATCGACCAATCCTATTGCCGGTCGAGTCACGCTGTCAAGCCGGCCCGGCTTGACACCTGCGCCCGTTGCGCCGAGAGTGTCCGCGATGTCCAGCCGTCCCCTGCGCCTGCTCGCCTTCGACCTCGGCGCGTCGGGCGGCCGGGCCGTGCTCGGCGCGCTGGACCGCGGCCGCCTGCGCCTCGCCGAGTTGCACCGGTTCGCCAACGGCCCGATTCGGCGCAAGGGCCACCTGTACTGGGACACCGACCGCCTGTTCGGCGAAGTCCTGCGGGCGCTCAAGCTCTGCGCCCGCCGCGGTACCAGGCTCAACGGCATCGGCGTCGACGCGTGGGGCGTCGACTTCGCCCTGCTGGACGCCAAGGGACAGCCCCTCGGCCTGCCCTTCTCCTACCGCGACCCGCACACCGGCCCGGCCTTCCGCGCGCTCCTGCGCAGTGCAGAGCCCGGCGACATCTACCGCCGCACCGGCATCCAGTTCCTGCCCATCAACACGCTCTACCAGCTCGCCGCCCTCGCCGGCTCGCATGACCTCGAGTCTGCCCGCAGTCTGCTGTTCATCCCCGACTACTTCAGCTTCCGGCTCTGCGGCCGGGCCGCGACCGAACGCACCGTCGCCTCAACCTCGCAGCTCCTCGACCTGCGCGGCCGCTGGTCAGGCCCGATGCTCGCGCTGGCCGGTGTCCCGCGCTCCCTCCTGCCGCCGCTGGTCCCGACCGGATCGACGCTCGGCCCGCTCCTGCCGTCGCTCCAGAAGAGCACCGGCCTCGGACCCGTGCCGGTCATCGCGACTGCCGGCCACGACACCGCGTCCGCCATCGCCGCGGTCCCGGCCGAGGGCACCGACTGGGCCTACATCAGTTGCGGCACCTGGTCGCTTGTTGGCGTCGAGACTTTGCGGCCCTGCACCTCGGCCGCGGCCCTGCGCGCCAACTTCACCAACGAGGCCGGGGTCGGGCACCGGTTCCGCCTGCTCAAGAACGTCACCGGGCTCTGGCTGGTCCAGCGCCTGCTGCTGTCCTATCCCGGCGCGAGTGCGGCCGACGCGGTACGCGCGGCCCGGTCAGCGCCGCCGTGGCGTTCGCTCATCGACCCGGACTGGCCCTGTTTCGCCAATCCCCTTGACATGCGCGCCGCCATCCGGTCGTTCTGCCGCCGCACCGGCCAGCCCGTGCCCCACGGCCTCGGCCCCCTGGCCCGCTGCGTCATCGAGAGCCTTGCCCTGCGCCACGCCGCGACAATCGCCGAACTCGCCGCGCTCACCGGCCGACCCATCGGCCGCGTCCACCTTGTCGGCGGCGGCGTCCGCAACGCACTGCTCTGCCAACTCACTGCCGACGCGACCGGCCTGAGCGTGCTCGCCGGCCCGGCCGAGGCAACGGCCGTCGGCAACACACTCGTGCAGGCAATGGCCCTCGGCGCGGTCGACTCGCTCGACTCTGTCCGCGCCGTCGTCCGCCGTTCCTTCCCGGTGCGCGCGTACCGGCCCGGCCCGCCGCCCCCCCGCGGCCGCAGTTGACCGCGTGCTCTGCCTCAGGCAGAGTGATGCACGTCCGTGACACGCGAACTCGCCGTCGAACAGAACTACCACGCGGCCCGCGCCGCCTACGCTGCGCTGGGCGTCGACACGGACGCCGCCCTGGAAAAGCTCGCCCCGGTCGCGCTCGCCCTGCACTGCTGGCAGGGCGACGACGTGCGCGGGTTCGAGCCGCGCCCCGGCTCGCTCGCCGGGTCCGGCCTGTGGGTCGGCCCGGGCCAGCCCGGCCGGGCCCGCAACCCCGAGGAACTGAGAAGCGACCTCGACGCCGCGTTCGCGCTCATCCCGGGACATCACCGCCTCAACCTCCACGCGATGTACGGCGAATTCCCGCACGGGCTTGACCGCAACCGCATCGCGCCCGAGCACTTCGCCGGCTGGCTCGACTGGGCGCGCGGCCGCGTCGCCGGCCTCGACTTCAACCCGACGCTCTTCGCCCACCCGCTGGCCGAATCCGGCTACACGCTCAGTCACACCGACCCGCAGGTCCGCCGCTTCTGGGTCGAACACGTCAAGCGCAGCCGCAAGGTCGCCGCCCTGCTCGGCCGCGAACTGGGCAGCCCCAGCGTCTGTAACCTCTGGATTCCCGACGGCGCGCGCGACGTGACGGTCGACCGGTTCGAGCGCCGAACGCTCCTGCGCGACGCGCTCGACGAGGTCTACAAGCGCAACTACCCCGACACCGAACTGCGCGACTCGCTCGAGGGCAAGCTCTGGGGCGTCGGCGCCGAGACCTTCACGGTCGGCTCCTGGGACTTCTACCTCGGCTACGCGCTCACCCGCTCAAAGACTCTCTGCCTCGACCTCGGCCACTTCCACCCCACCGAGTCGGTCGCCGACAAAGTCTCGGCCCTGCTCCTTTTCGCGGGCGAACTGCTGCTGCACGTCTCGCGGCCCGTGCGCTGGGACTCCGACCACACCGTCACCATCACCGACGACCTGCGCGAGTTGTTCGAGGAGATAGTGCGGGCCGATGCACTCGACCGGGTCCGGCTCGCGCTCGACTACTTCGACCCCGGGGCCAACCGCATCGGCGCGTGGGTCACCGGCGCGCGCGCGACCCTGCGCTGCCTGCTCGCGGCCCTGCTCCAGCCGGCCGAGCGCCTGCGCGCCTGCGACCGGGTCGAACGCCTCGCCCTGCTCGACGAACTGCGGACCCTGCCGCTCGGCGCGGTCTGGGACTACCATTGCCTCAAGTCCGGCGTACCGGCCGGGCTCGACTGGCTCGAAGAAGTCCGGCGCTACGAACTCAACGTGCTCTCGCGCCGCGCCTGAGATGGACGCGCCCTACCTGCGCGACTCCCGGCCCTGGACCCGCTGGTGGTGGTTCAACGTCGAACTGCGGGAAGAAGACATCCGCGCCCAACTCGACTGGCTGCGCGCAAACGGCTTCGGCGGGGTCGAACTCGCGTTCGTCTATCCCCTGCCCAACCAGGCGCGCGGCCCGGACTGGCTCTCCCCGGAATGGTCGGCCGCGGTGGCGCTGGCCAAGAAGCTCTGCGACGAACGCGGCCTCGGTTGCGACTTCACTTTCGGCACGCTCTGGCCGTTCGGCGGCACGCACGTGGCAGAAGCTGACGCGGCCCGCACCTATGACGGCCCGTCGGCCCAGCGACTCGGCCGCTCCTGGGAGCTGCCGCGCGAGGGCCGCATCCTCAACCACCTCGACGCCGCCGCGTTCGAGCGCTACGCCGGCCGCCTCGGCCCGGCCCTGGCCAAAGCCCTCAAGGGTTCCCGCTCCGGCCTGTTCTGCGACTCGTGGGAAGTCGACACCAA
>JAWOHG010000133.1:0-2549 GCA_046485245.1 bacterium | reverse complement strand
TGGCCGTGACCTACGTGCCGTTCCTGCAGCGGATGTTCTCGACCAAGCCGCTGACCCTTCTGGAGCTGGCGATATGCCTCGCGGTCAGCACTGCGGTGTTCTGGTCGATTGAGCTGGTCAAACTTGTCAAGCGGCTCGCCGGCGAGCGGGCGGCCGCCAAGGGAGGTACGCGATGACGTTTCTGCTGCTGCTGGTGACCCTTTCTGCCGGACCGGCTGTGCGCAGCGAAGCCCGGGTGTGGTTCGACGCGCCGGGGGAGGCCCGGGCCGAGCTCGGCGACCTGCTGGGCGAACTCGACGTCTGCACCGCGGGCGAGGAGAGCGGCCGGTACTTCCTCGTGATTGACGCGGACGAGCCGACGCTCGGGCGCCTGCGCGCGAGCGGGGCGGAAGTCGAGGTGACCTGGCCCGACATCCGCGACAAGTTCCGCGCGATGACCGGGTGCGACCCCGATGACGGGTCGTTTCGCGACTTCGGCTACTTCTTCAACTACTGGGAACTCGCCGACACGCTGCGCCGGCTGGCCGCGCTGCACCCGGGCATCGTCCGGCTGGATTCCTCGATGCGGTCGCACCAGGGCCGCGCGCTGTGGTGCATCAAGATATCGGACAACCCGGGCGCGGAGGAGGGCGAGCCGCAGGTGTTTTTCAACGGCGCGACCCACGCGCGCGAGCCGCTGGGCACGCACACCTGCGTGGCGTTCGCCTCGGCGCTCTGCGCCGGTTATGGCACCGATTCGCTCGTCACGTGGCTGGTGAACAACCGCGAAGTCTACATCGTGCCGGTGATGAACCCGGACGGGTATGTCTACAACTCGGACTCGGGCGGGGCGAGCTCGAACTGGCGCAAGAACCGGCGGGTCATCCAGGCGCCCTACGTCGGCGTGGACCTCAACCGCAACTACGGCTACAAGTGGGGCTTTGACAATTCGGGCTCCTCGCCCAATCCCTCGTCGGAGACCTACCGCGGGCCGTACCGGTTCTCGGAGCCGGCGGTCGAGGCGATTCACCAGTTCGAGGCGGCGCACCGGTTCCGGGCGCAAATCGACTTCCACACCTACGGTCGGTACAATATGTACCCTTGGGCCTATGCCGGCGACGCGCCGCCCGAGCAGGCGCTCCTGGCCGAAATCGCCGACACCTTCCAGGTGAACAACGGCTACACGCGCACGGGCCAATGGTACTACACGCTCTACCCGTCCAACGGCGCGAGCATCGACTGGGAGCTTTCGGACACGCTGGACAACGGCGTCGCCAAGTTCATTTCCTATGCGTTCTCCTGCGAGTTGGGCATCAACGACTTCTGGTACGGCGCGAGCGACCCGGCCTACGTCGACGCCGAGGTCGCGCTCAACCTGCCCAACTGCTGGTACCTGACCCGGCTCGGCGGCGCGTTCCTCGACTCGGCCGGGCTGTTCGTGGACGACACCGCACACGGCAACGCCAACGGCCGGCTCGACCCGGGCGAAGCGGCGCGGCTGTGGTTCCGGCTGCGCAACCGCGCCCTGCACGCGGTCGACACCGCGCAGGGCATCACCTCGATACTGGTGTCCTCGGACACGATGGTGCGGGTGTACCGGCAGGTGGTGCAGTTCACCGACATCCCGCGGCGCTCGGTCGGCGACAACCGCGCCGAGCCCTTCGAGGTCACCTGCAGCCCGAACGCGGCGCCGGGCACGCGCGTCGCCCTGCGCCTGCCCCTTGACTATACCGACTCCGGGGCAGACATCGTCCAGCCCGTCGAGATGACCATCACCATCGGGGACAGCCCGGTCGCGGTTACCGACCCCAGGGCAGGGGCCGCGCCGCAACCGGTCGCGCTCCTGGCGCAGCCCAACCCGTGCGCCCGGGCCACGGTGCTGCGGGCGAGTTGCCCGGACCCCGCCGGCGCAACCGTGCGGCTGTACGATGCGGCAGGCAAGCTCGTGCGGGTCCTGCGGCCGGACCGAACGGGCCGGGCCGACTGGGACCTCTGCGACCGGGGCGGGTCGCAAGTGCCGGCCGGGGTGTACTTTGCCCGGCTCGCCTCGCCCTCAGGCGACGCCGGGGCCGTGCTGCGGGTTCATTAGGCCGGTTCTCTTGACTCTGTCCGGCTGCGGTCTAGAATGACCGATAACGCCCCTGTAGCTCAGTTGGATAGAGCGACGGTTTCCTAAACCGTAGGTCAGGCGTTCGAATCGCCTCAGGGGTAGAAGCAGGAACACAATGAAATCTTACGGCAAGCACAGGGTATCGAAAGCAGACCTCAAAGAAGACCGCTTCCAGGTATTCACCGAGAGAGCGGTCGCCGCGTATTACCGGGACCCCAAGAAGTTCTGGATAATCGGCGGCGTCGCGCTGGCGGCGATCGTCGGCATCATCCTGCTGCTCCAGGGCAGCGGGAACAAGCCGGTCAACACCGAGGCCCAGCTGCGGTTCACCGAGGCGGTCGGCATCTATTCGACCGGCAACATGCAGCAGGCCGAGCAGGCTTTCACCGACATCGCGTCGCGTTTCGGGGGCGACTTCGCCGGCACCAAGGCCCGCTACTACCTCGGCAACATCTACTAC
>JAWOHG010000107.1:0-3224 GCA_046485245.1 bacterium | reverse complement strand
ACACCTCGGCAGTGTTTGGGTTCGCCAACACCCTGCGCAAGCTGCTGGCCGACTTGGAGCCCGAGTATGCCGCCGTGGTGTTCGATGCGCCCGGTCCCACCTTCCGTCACGACAAGTTCGCGCAGTACAAGATCCAGCGGCCACCCGCGCCGGAGGAACTGCCGCCGCAGGTGCCGCTGGTCAAGCAGCTCCTGAAGGCCTGGGGAATCCGCGAGCTTGAAGTGGCCGGGGTTGAGGCCGACGACGTGCTGGCGACCATGGCGCTGCGGTATGCCGGCGAGGTCGAGGTGGTCATCGCGACGTCGGACAAGGACATGCTCCAGCTCGTGGGCGGCCCGGTGCGGGTGTACGACCCGTGGAAGGCCAAGTACTGTGAGCCGGCCGACGTCGTCGAGAGATTAGGCGTGCCGCCCGGGCAGGTCGCCGATTACCTTGCGCTGGCCGGCGACTCGAGCGACAACATTCCCGGGGTGCCCGGCATCGGACCGAAGCGGGCAGCAGAAATCCTGGCCCGGTGCGGCTCGCTGGCAGCAGCGCTCGACCGGGACGAACGGGTGAAGGCCCATCGCGACCTTGCCGTGCTAAGCTACGAACTGGCCACGGTGAAGACCGACGTCACGCTGGACCAGCAACTGGAGGCGCTGCGTGTCGGCACGATGGACCGCGCCGCGTTATCCGCGTTGATGAGCGACCTGGGCTTCCGGTCCTTGTTGAGCGAGATGGCCTTGGAGCAAGCCAGCGAGGCTCAGACCGTGGCCTTGCCCGTGATGCCGGCAGCGACGGCCCGGGCGGGCTGCGGTTTTGAGTTCGTCCCCGATGAAGGACTATGGCTGGCGGACGGCAAGGGTGCGCGGCTGGTCAGCGAACCGTCGGCAATCGCCCGCGTCCTGCACGATGAGCGCGTGACCAAGGTCGGGTTTGACCTCAAGCAGCAGTTCAAGACTCTACGTGCGGCCGGCGTGACGGTCGGCGCACCGTGGTTCGACATCGGCGTCGGGGCGTGGTTGGCCGACCCGGAGCGGCGCGACTACGGACCGGATGCAGTCGCCCGGCGGATTCTCGGGACGACGTCCACGCTTGCCGGGCCGGCCGAGCGGGTTGCACTGGCGCGTGCGGCGTGGGGCCAACTGGCCACTCAGCTCTCCGCGATGGGGCTCGAATCGGTCAGCACCGAAATCGAGATGCCGCTCGTGCCGGTACTGGGGTTGATGGAGGAACGAGGCATAGCGCTTGACCTTCCACGCATGGCAGGCGTCGAGTCCGAGCTGTCCGGCGAGCTGGTTGAGCTTGAGAAGGGTATCTGGCAGCAGGCCGGGCACGAGTTCAACATCGCGTCACCGAAGCAGTTGGGCAAGGTCCTGTTTGAGGAGCTCAAGCTCGGCCGGGGCAAGCGGACAAAGACCGGGTACTCGACCGGCAGCGCCGTGCTCCAGAACATTGCCGGCAGTCACGATATCGTCGGCGAAGTGCTGCGCTGGCGCGAGCTGACCAAGCTCTGTAACACATACCTTGAGCCGTTGCGCGAACTGGCCGACCCGGTTACGCACCGGGTCCACCCGACGTTCAACCAGACCGGGACCGCCACGGGCCGACTGTCGTGTTCCGACCCGAACCTGCAGAACATCCCGGTTCGGACCGGGCTCGGCCGGCGCATCCGTTCCTGCTTCACGGCCGGGCCGGGCAACGTGCTGGTCTCCGCCGACTACTCGCAGATCGAATTGCGCGTGCTGGCCCACGTCACGGGCGACGAGGAGCTGGCCGATGCGTTCCGGCGAGGTGAAGACATTCACAGCTGGACTGCGGCGGCAATCCTGGGTGTCGACTCGCGTGATGTGACGCCGGACCAGCGGCGACTCGCGAAGGTTGTCAACTTCGGCTTGGTCTACGGCATGGGTGACTACGGGCTGGCGTCGCGCACCGACATCTCGCTCGACCAGGCGCGGGCGTTCCTGGACGGGTACATGACCCGGTTCGCCGCGGTTGCGCGCTGGATGGACGCGACGGCCGAGCGGGCCCGTGCCGAGGGTGTCGTCCGGACGATATCGGGTCGGCTGCGTTCCGTGCCCAGTATCGCGGACCGCAATCGCAACGTGAGCGAGGCGGCGCGGCGTGCCGCCCTCAACGCGCCGATACAGGGTTCGGCCGCAGACATAATCAAGCGGGCGATGCTTGAGGTCGAAGCAGCGCTGAACGAGGCGGGCGTGGAACCCGGGATGGTGCTGCAGGTCCACGACGAGTTGGTCCTCGAGGTCCAGGAAGCGACGGCGCCGAAGGTCGCAGGATTGGTGCGGGAACGGATGGAGACCGCCTGGCGGCTCAGTGTTCCATTGGTCGTCGAGGTAGGTACCGGCAGGAACTGGGGAGATGCACACTAGATGAAGCGGATGCGAGTGATGCCGATTTTCGGCACGCGGCCCGAGGCAATAAAACTGGCGCCGGTGATCCACGAACTGCGGCGACAGCGTGGAGCGTTTGACGTGAAGGTGGCCGTGACGGCCCAGCACCGGAGCATGCTGGACCAGGTGCTGTCCATATTCGACATCAGGCCGGATGTCGACCTGGACATCATGCGGCCGGGGCAGACGCTGACCGACGTCACGGTCAGGGCGTTGACCGGCATCGAGAAGGTGCTGGCCGAATTGCGCCCGGACGTCGTCCTCGTCCAGGGCGACACGACCACCGCCTTTGTCGGCGCCCTCGCGGCCTACTACCAGCGGGTGGCTGTCGGTCACGTCGAAGCCGGCCTGCGGACGCGCGACAAGTTCTCGCCGTATCCAGAGGAGATGAACCGCAGGCTGGTCGGGTGCATGGCCGACATTCACTTCGCACCGACGCCGCGGGCGCGCGAGAACCTGAGGCGTGAAGGCGTAGCGGCCGGGTCTATCCACGTTACCGGGAATACGGTTATTGACGCCCTGCTGTGGGTGCTGGCCAGCAGCAAGCCGTGGGACGTGCCGCTGCTCGGGTGCCTCGACCCGGCGCGGCGGATCATCCTCGTGACCGCGCACCGCCGCGAGAGTTTCGGTCCCGGTTTTGAACGTATCTGCCGGGCGCTGGCGGCCATTGCCCGGCGCAACCCGGATGTCGATGTCGTCTACCCGGTTCACCTCAACCCGAACGTGAGGAAGCCGGTCAACGCGGTTCTCGGCAGGGTCGAGCGTGTCCACTTGATAGAGCCGCTCGAGTACTTGCCCTTTGCACACCTTATGGAACGCAGTTACCTG
>JAWOHG010000084.1:0-3572 GCA_046485245.1 bacterium | reverse complement strand
GGTAGTCGAGTCAGAAGAGGTCCAGCCGGGCATAGTGCTCGACTACGACGCCGAAGGCAAGGTTGTCGGTGTCGAGATACTGCGCCTCAGCACGCGCGTGCCGGCCGACCGCCTGCGCGTGCTGCAGATGGAGACCGTCTAGCACGACCCCGGCCGCGCGCCGCGCCGGACCAGCCTACAACCCAAGCCCGGCCCTGACCGCCGCGTCGATGGCCAACTCGGCGTCGGGCGCGAGCCTGTCCAGCCCCTTCTCTTCGGGCAGGAACGCGGCCAGCGCGGTCGGCCGCAGGAACCGCGCCACCACGTCTGCCCCATCCTGCCACACCGCGACGCTGCACGGCAGCAGCGGCGCGATGCGGTTATCGGTGCTCTCCAGCGCCTGCTTAGCCAGCACCGGGTTGCACACGTCCAGGATGTAAAGCGCCGCGGCGAACGCCACGCTCTTTGACTCCAGCGTGCCCTTCACGTCGTGGGTGTGCAGCACCCCGAACTTGCGGGCCTTCAGCTCGGCCTCCAGCTTCGCCCGCACATCGTCTACCCGACCCGGTGCACGGTACTGAATGAACTTGTCCAAGACAGTCTCCTTTGCCTGCGATTCCAGTATCGCAGGATAGCGCACGCGTCTGCTCGGCGCAACAGGGACAGGACTTGGCAGTCGCGCCTTGGCGACACGATGCACAACGCTCGACGCACTACGCTTCACGCCGCCGACCAGCCATCGCCCCGGCCACAGACTCGTCCCTGGGTTAGCAATCCGGCCATCACCCTCGCGCTCGTCCCGGCCTTCGACCCGGCCCTGACCATCGAACCGACCCCGGTTCTGGTCCCGGCCTTGACCCCGCAATCCAACCCCAGGCTGGTCCTCGACTTAGCCCCGGTCATCGTCCTCTGGCTCGTCCCAAGACCGACCCCGGCAGCCGTCCCGGGGACCGTCCCCCCATCGGCCCCCGAGACCGGCCCAAGGGTCGTTTCCGGGTCCTGTCCCACGGTCGGTCCGAGGTCCGACTCCGGACTCACTGCCACATCGAATGCCGGGTCCGACCCGAGGTCGACAACCCAGGCCGGGCCGAGGCCGACAAGCCCCGGCCTTGTCCGCAGAGGATTCCCGCAGTATAATATCGTGCTCTCCCGGGGGACGGCCTGACAGCCAGACCGATTGTTGCCGGCAACGGCAGAAGGAACGACCATGTCCGACATAACCAAACGGATATCCGCTTGGGAAGCCAAGACCGACCCCGAGCGCGTGAAGCTCACCCTGGACAAGATCCACACCAAGATGACCGAACGCTACAGGGCTGCGATGGGAGCGCTGTGTGCGATGGAAGAGCAGGTGCGGACCGTCCTGAACACGCAGAACGTTCACACCATCCACTACGTGCCCTACCTGAACTACGGCCGGCAGATGCACAAGATGAGCAAGCAGGAAATCAGCGGCAACAGCGCCCAGCTTGCGGCCCAAGTGCTGTTGGAGAAGTGGGCGGCGCGCGGCCTGGACCCCAACGTGCTGGCGGCCATCCGCACCGAGGTCTTCAACATCGTCGCCCCGACGCCGTAGCCCGAGACCGGGCCGCCGGGCTATTGACAAGCCCGACGACTTGACTAGAGTACGGGCATGAGGTCCAGTGTTCGGCAGACCTCAACGACCCTTGGGGCCATCCTCCTCCTCGGCGCGCTGACGAGCGCGCGGGGGCAGTACCTCGAAGCGACGATACCGGTCGGCGACTCGCCCTACAACCTGATGTGGTCGCCAATCGGCAACAAGGTCTACGTCGCCAACACGCAGGATGGCACGGTCTCGGTCATCGACGGCGCGACGAATGCCGTCATAGCCACCATCTTGGTTGAAGACTACCCCGATATGTTCGCGCTCAACACGGTCAACGGCAAAGTCTACTGCCCTTCCGGCAGCGAGGACCGACTGAACGTCATCTGCGCGTACGGCGATACCCTCATCAGGAAGGTGCGGCTGAGCGGTTACCCTCTGTGGCCGGTCTACAACGAGCGGCGCAACAAGCTTTACGTCAGCGGTGTGGACGACTACCGACTCTACGCGCTGGACGGACACGCGGACACGGTCGTCGAAGTGCTGAGCATCCGCCGCCCCATGTGGCTGTCTGTGCAGCGGGAGACCGACAGGTTGCTCGTTTCGTCGACTTGGAACAGCGACACGCTAGTTGTCGTCGATTGCGGTGCCGACACGGTCACGGTCCGGCAGCCCTTGGTTCGCCACATCAAGTCCGCACCGCGAGTCGGACCGGCAGGCACGGTTTACGTGCCTTGCGAGTCGCTAGTCGAAGTGTACTCTCCGGATTGCAGGGAGCACTTGGCCTCGATCAGTACGCCAATCTACGCTCCTCGGTCCTCCGCGTACTGCCCGCTCACAGCGAAGCTCTACGTCGGGGACCTCAACCGTGCGGGCATAGCTGTGGTAGACTGCCAAAGCAACGAAGTCGTGCGTACGGTCGCGGCCGGCGAGCAGGCGTACGACCTAATCTGCGATACCATCAGTGGCAGGCTCTACGCGCTGTGCAACCGGAAGGTGCTGGTGTTCGACACACGGAACGACTCGCTACGTGCAGAGGTAATGCTCTCTGGCTATAGCGAATTCCTCACTTGGAACCCGGCAAACCGGAGGTTGTACGCCAGCTGCTACCACGGCAACACGGTTTTCGTGATCCGAGATACGGTCTCCGGTCTAGTGGACGACTGGACTGGAGCTAGTGCGCAGCACGCGCGTGCGAACCTGTTGCTCGGCGGTATCACACTCCCCCCCGGCCAGCAGGGCCAGCTTCTCGACGCATCCGGCCGCAAGGTTGCAGAACTTCGGCCGGGACCGAACGACCTGAGCCGGTTGTCGCCTGGCGTCTACTTCGTCGTTGCGGGTCGAGGGGCGATGGCGCCCCGCAAGGCAGTCATCGTCCGGTAGCGCCGGGGCAACCCGGCCCCCGCCCTCCCCCGGTTGACACCGCTGGCCGCACTAATATGATTGAGTGCCGCCGTGGAGACCTTCTCGCTCAAAACCCATCACCGTGAGGAGTTGGTCGATATCACCGGCAGGGTGAACGAGATTGTCGAGCGGCTCGGCATCGCGGAAGGAATGTGCTGGGTGTCGGCGCCGCACACGACCGCGGCCGTGACCGTGAACGAAGGCTTCGACCCGGACGTGGCCGCCGACATCACCGCCGCCCTTGCGCGCATCGTGCCCCGGTCGGCCGGTTACGCCCACGCCGAGGGCAACTCGGATGCGCACGTGAAGGCGACGCTGGTCGGCTCCTGCCAGTCCGTGCCGGTCGAAGGCGCCCGCCTCGCCCTCGGGCAGTGGCAGGCGGTGTTCTTCTGCGAGTTTGACGGACCGCGCACGCGCGAGGTCCGCGTCAAGGTGATTGCGGGGTGACGGGCAGGATATCCCGGCCCCGCCAGTGCACAAAGGCAGTTCCGAATCGAGCGCGAGTCCCCGGCGAATCGCGCCACTATTGGAGGATTGATGCATAAGAAGCTCTTCATACCCGGACCGACCGAGGTCCGCAAGGAAATCCTGGACGCGCAGGCCCAGTGGATGATCGGCCACCGGT
>JAWOHG010000067.1:0-3281 GCA_046485245.1 bacterium | reverse complement strand
CTCCAGGACACGGTTACGCAGAGCTTCGGGCTTGGCGTTGGCCGGTCTGCGGCCGCGGTTGCCGTGAGCCAGCCCCTTGGCTCCAACATCCTTGTAGCGTGCCTTGAGACGAAAGGCCTGGCGTATGCTCAGACCCAGCATCCGTGCTGCCTTACCAACGGTCAGCTGCGAACAGGCTTCCTGGATCACTCGCCAGCGAACCATCTCGCGTTCCGTAAGTGCTGAAAGATCATCCATGCCGCCAGTCTACCCGACAGCCCGGCTAACCCATCAGAGTATGACATTTTCCCTGTGGCCATTACCCCTGACATTATCGCTGTGGGTCCACACCAGAGCTGCGCAGGATTCACCTAACTAGAACCGGTCGACCGGGGTGTGGAAGAAGTTGGGGCCGAAGGCGGCGCGCAGCGAGGTGCGACCGAGGGGCAATGCCATCAGCGTGTCGCCGAAACGGGACGCGAAGCGGAACCCGCGGTCGCGGTATAGCCCCTTGAGCACCGGGTCGCGCACCGCTTCGTCGACCAGTACCAGCTTGCCTTGGGCGACGATGCGGTCGAGGATGCGTTCGTAGGTCGCGCGGCCGTGGTCAACGAGGCGCTGTGCAAGGGCTGCGGCGCTTGCGCGGCCAACTGCCGGTCATTGGCCATCGACGTGCGCGGATTCGCGGCCGAGAACATCTACCGGGAAATCAAGGCCCTGCTCGACTAGGCCCGCTCGCTTCCACATCTGCCGCGGTTCGGTTGACTCGGGCACTTCGCCGGGCAATAATGGCCTGCTGGCCCTGCGCCGGCGCTGATTATGACACTCAACGTTGACGGCAACCTGGCCATCTGGGGCATCGAGCTTTCCCCGTGGGTATTCGCTCCCGCGCTGTTCCTGCTCTGGGTTGGCATCGCGCTGGTGGCCTGGCGGTTCGTGTCCCGCTGGCTGAACCTGCGTGCGGTGAAGCGGGGCAGCGGGCCGCTCGCGGCAGTGGTGCAGACACTGAGCACGCCGCTGGTCATCGCGATAATCGTCAGTGGGCTGTGGGCGCTGGAGCGGATGCTGCCGCTGCCGGCCGCGGTCGACCACGTCATCAACGTCGTCTCGCGGTCGCTGCTGGTGCTGATGGCGCTGGTGTTCGTGGACCGGCTGGTCTACCGGCTGCTGGTCGTGTTCAAGGACCGGTTCGCCTACATCGACATCACGCGCGGCATCGTGCGCGGGATGCTGCGGCTGCTGATTCTCGCGGTCGGGCTGCTGGTGTTGTTCGACATGCTGGGAATCTCGATCACGCCGCTGGTCGCGTCGCTGGGCATCGGTTCGCTGGCCGTGGCGCTGGCGCTGCAGGGACCGCTGTCCAACCTGTTTGCCGGGCTGTTCGTGCTGGCGGACCGGACCGTGCGGGTCGGCGATTTCGTGCGGCTGAACACCGCATCGGGCCCGCCCGAGGAGGGCTACGTCACGCACATCGGCTGGCGCCACACCCGCATCCGCACGCTGACCAACATCGCGGTGATAGTGCCCAACAGCGTGCTCAACTCGACGGTCATCGAGAATCTCAACCTGCCCCAGGCCGAGATCAGCATCTTCTTCCCGGTCGGGGTGAGCTACGCCTCGGACCTCGAGCACGTCGAGCGGGTGACGCTGGAGGTCGCCAGTTGGGTGCAGGCGAACGTCACGGGCGCGGTGCGCGGGTTTGAGCCGATCGTGCGGTACAATGCCTTCGCCGATTTCAGCATCAACTTCAACGTCCGGCTGCGGACCCGGGACTTCGACTCGACCTACCTCGTGAAGCACGAGTTCATCAAGGCGCTGCACAGGCGCTACCGCGAAGAGGGCATCGTTATCCCGTTCCCGATCCGCACTCTGGACGTGCCGCCCGGGGCGGCCGCAGCCCTGCGCGGCGAACCTCCTCGAGAAGAGAACTAGCCGGCCGGGCTAGAAGCTGTCGACCGCGCTGTAGTAGAAGCGCGGGCCGAAGGCGGTGTGGAGCGGGGTCGAGCCGAGCGGTTTGGCCATCAGCGAGCCGTGGGACCGCGGGGAGAAGGCAAAGCCGCGCTCGCGCAGGGCGGACTTGAGAACCGGGTCGTCGGCGTCGGACACGGTGATGATGCGCTTGCCCTGGGCCATCACGCGGTCGAGGATACGGTCGATTGCGGCTCGGCTGTCGGCGACGAGTTCTCCCATCCAGATGCCGTCCTTCTCCGGTTCGGTGAAGGCGTAGCCGTCGCGCTCGACGATGAGGCTTGCGGGCTTGAGCCGCCAGCGCCTCAGGCGCGAGCGGGGCCAACCGGGCAGGCGTACGGTGACGCCGGGCCTGCCCCGCATCACGGATTCGAACATCGTCTCGACCCGGTGCAAGTCGGCCGCAGTGGTGCTGGCCTTGCGCTTGGACGCCTTCGCCTTGGGCAACAGCAGGCTCGCGCCCTGAGGCCGGGACAGGTCGGCGTAGCCGAGCTTGCGGTACAGCGACCACGCCACGAGGGTCCGGGCGGTGTTCAGGAAGCTGAACCGGCAGCCGCGTTTGCGGTAGACGTTGTGGACGTGCTCGAACAGCCGGATGGCGATGCCCTGGCGGCAGAACTCGGGCCGGGTCGCGACATGGTGGATGCCGAGCGCGGTCTCGGTGCGGCCATCGCGCGTGCGCACCAAGAGGTCGATGGTCCCGACAAAGCCGGCGAGGGTGCGGCCGACGTAGGCGCCGAACCCGTAGGGCTCGCGGAAGCGCGGGTCGATGCGGCGGATTTCGGCGACGCGCTCGGGCGTGACCTGCCACCAGAATCCGGCCATCATGAGCTGGAGAAAGTCGTGGGGGTCGACCATCTCGTCGTAGGGGACTATGCGCATCCGCCACAGCCTACGCCCGAAGCGGCCCGCGTGTCAAGTCTGCCGGGCGCGCGCCCCGCATCACCACGAAGAACACGAAGGGCCCTAAGACACGAAGTTGACGAAGGCACGAAGCGCTGAGCGCGACCGGTTCGGTCCTATTTCCTCTCCCTCGATGGGAGAGGATGAAGGTGAGGGTGAAGCACTCGACCACTAGACCACTGGACCACTAGACCACTATCCGCAACCACTTAAGCTCGTTCTGCCGCGCCGGCGCACGATTTTTCCCAGTAACAAGTTCTGTCAGCGGCGGGAAGACCGGCCGGAAGTCTGTTTTTCGGCCTGAAGCGGCTACCAGCCTGACTTCTTGCGACTTAGGTCTGCCAATCAGTTGATCAGCGTCCCGATGGGGGAACGGCTCCCTCAGCCGGTTTTCGACTCGGCACAAGTGCGAACTCCTGTCAGTCTATCTT
>JAWOHG010000282.1:0-27850 GCA_046485245.1 bacterium | reverse complement strand
CGGGTTGCCGTCAAACGCGATTGCGACCGAGCAGCGGGCCGCGTGCCAGCCGGACCGGCGCGGCTCGGGCCACGGCTCGAACCACGCGGTGAGGGTATCGCCCGACGCGAGGCCCGTGACCGCGACCGAGTCGCGGTAGTCAGTACCCGGCCCGCTGATGCTGAACCAGGCGGTGAAGCTGGCCGGCCCGGCGCCGTTGTTGCGCAGGCGCGCCATCGGCGTCACCAGGCCCACCGAATCGATGGTGTCGGCCGGGGCGACCAGCGCCTCGACTGACACGTCAACCGCGTTGACCGTGAACGCGGCCGAGGCGGTGTCGTTGGCCCGGACGTTGTCGACCGCCTGCGCGACCGAGCAGCGCGCGGTCCAGTTGCCCGCGGTCGCAGTCCACTGGGCAAATGCCAGCGTGGTGTCGGCGAACGGCAGGCCGCCGGCAAGATTGACGCTGTCGCGATACGCCGGGCCGATAACAAACCACGCCCGGACCGGCTCGCGCTGGGTGCCGTTGTTGCGCAGCGTCGCTTGAGGCTGTACCGGGCCGGGCGGCACCGCGCCGGAGGGCGAGGTGACCGCGACCGCGGCCGCGTCGTGCACCAGCACGGTCACGGTGTCGAGCGTGCGGTTGTTGGCCGGCAGGAGGTCGCCGGTCAGTTCGGTCGAGCAGCGGATGACGTTCAGGCCGCGCGCCTGCGCTGTCCAGTTGGAGAAGGTAACCTGTCGGCGCTGGCCCGGCGCGTGGGAGTTGACCGATACAAACTCGTTGTAGGTCGAACCGATGCGCATGCGCACGTTATAGGTGACCGCGGTCGGCCCGTTGTTGACCAGCGAGCAGGCCGGGGCAATCACGTCGAGCGTGTCGCACAGGGCCGGCGGCGAGGTCACGGCGAAGCAGGCGACTTCGAGCGGCGGGTTGCCGTTGACCACTCTCACGCGCTGGGAGTCGACCCGGGCGTTGCCGGCCGCGTCCTTGGCCCGGACAAACACCCAGTAGTACCCGTCGTGGAAACTCGCCGTGGCCCAGCGGCCGGTGCTGTCGGTCGCCTCGATGACCGAGTCGCCGTCGGTGTTGGTGACGATATGGAAGTAGTCGCGGTAGTTGTAGTCAGCGCGGGTGTTGCAGGTCGCGTCGTCCTTGTACACCACGCCGATTTCCGGCGTACCCGGCGGCGGCAGGCCGTACTTGTAGGTCAGGGCCAAGCGCCAGGGCAGCGAATCCCAGTCGCCCTTGATGCGATACTCGAGCGTGAACGGGGCGAGCCGGTCCCACGTCGTGTTGCCGGTCGAGAGCGTCATCCGGTCGTGGACCTTGGCAATGACGTCGACGTTGCCGTACAGGCTGTCCGGCGACAGGTAGGTGGCTAGGTTGTCGCGGCAGTAGGCGAACCGCGAGCCGGTGCGGGCGTTCTCGAACGTCGGCACGACCGTATCGTTGTTGGGCTCAAGCAGGGTGAGCGGGTCCTGGATGAACCACCAGGTGTAGTTGGGAAACCGCTGCCACGTCGCGCCGGTGTCGGAGATGCGCGCGAAGTGGATGTGCTGGAAGTTGTAGGGGAAGTCGACGAGGTAGCCGATGAGGTCGCCCGCGTTGACCTCTTCCCCGACGCTCTTGTGCGGCCGGGCCGGGTCGATGTGGGCGTACAGCCAGCCGGTGCAGCGGCCGGTGTTGACCATCGATGAGTCGGATATCGCCAGCCGGTAGTGCAGGTTGGCCTGGATGGTGCCCCAGCCCTTGACCCAGCCGTGCGCCACCGCGTAGACCGGCGCGCCGACCGAGAGCGGGAAGATGTCGATGCCGTTGTGGAAGTACGCGCCGCCGCCGTAATCCTGGTACTCGCCCCAGTTGTTGCCCAGCGGGTGGGCCTGGTTGGTGGGCGCAATCGGCCAGTTGAACGCCAGCGCGGGCAGGACCGCGAGCAGCAGCCCGAGGACTGTCTTCTTCAATCTTCCTCCACGTCTGGTATCGGGCGCGGGCAGGCAGAAGACAAAGGCGGCCGCCACAGCGCGCCGCCTTGCCGTATCAATGCTAGCCGGGGCACCGGGCAGGTCAACACCGCGCCGCGCCCGCTTCCTTGACCCTTCTCCCCTCGCCCCTATAATCGCCGCGATGCAGAAGAAGCGAATCCTCACCGGCGACCGCCCGACCGGCCCGCTGCACCTCGGCCATTACGTCGGGTCGGTGCGCAACCGGGTCCGGCTCCAGGACGAGTACGATGAGTTCGTCATCATCGCCGACGTCCAGGCCCTGACCACGAACTTCGACCACCCGGAACAGCTCCGCTCGAACGTGCTCGAGGTCGCGCTCGACTACCTCGCCTGCGGCATCGACCCGCAGAAGAGCACCATCCTCGTGCAGTCGATGGTGCCCGAGATAGCCGAGCTGACCTCGGTCTTCGGCCTGCTGGTCACGGTCCAGCAGCTGTCGCACAACCCGACCATCAAGACCGAGGCGGCGCAGTACAACTTCGGCGAATCGATGCCCTACGGCTTCCTCGGCTACCCGGTGAGCCAGGCCGCGGACATCGCCTTCTGCCGCGCCCACCTCGTGCCGGTCGGCGAGGACCAGGTGCCGCACATCGAGCTCACCCGCAAGATTGTCCGCAAGTTCAACGCGATGTACGCGCCGGTCCTGGTCGAGCCCGAGGCGATGGTCAGCGAGGTGTCGCGGCTGGTCGGGCTCGACGGCAACGCCAAGATGTCCAAGAGCCTCGGCAACGCCATCTACCTGAAGGACACGCCCGACGAGATAAAGCGCAAGGTGCAGAGCGCGGTCACCGACCCCGCCCGCATCCACTCGACCGACAAGGGCCACCCGGACATCTGCGTCGTCTATGCTTACCACCGGGCGTTCAACTCGGCCGAAGCCGACGACATCGGCGAGCGCTGCAAGGCCGGCACCATCGGCTGCGTGCCCTGCAAGAAGCGGCTGATGGCGGTGCTCAACGAACTGCTCGACCCGATACGCGAGCGCCGAGCGGCCCTGACCGCGAACGAAGCCGGGGTCTGGGAGATGCTCGCCGAGGGCACCGCCGCGGCCCGGCGCGAAGGCGCGGCAACAATGGAATTGGTCCGGGAAGCGCTGCACATCAACTACTTCCCCCTGCCCCGGCCGTGAAGCCTGCCAGCCGGAAGCCGGCCGGGGGGCAACTCAAGAGCCAAAGGCCAAGAGCCAAAGGTCAAGGAGTCCCAGGGCGTGCCGCGCTGTATGGGCTGGTCGCGGCCGGCGGGCGCGGCAAGCGCTTCGGCGCGGCCAAGCAGTTTGCCCGGCTCTGCGGCAAGCCGCTCCTGCTGTACTCGCTGGAGGCCTTCGAGAACTGCCCGGGTTTGAGCGGCTGCGTCGTCGTGGTGCCGGCCCGGCAGGTCAAGGCGGTCGAGGCGCTCGTGCGCCGCGCCGGACTGCGCCGCGTGCTTGCGGTCGTACCGGGCGGCGATGAGCGCACCGACTCGGTGCGCTCGGGCCTCGCACTTCTGCCTGATGACGGGTTCGTCGCCATCCACGACGCGGCCCGGCCGATGCTGACGCCGGCGATGCTCAAAGCAGGGTTCGCCGATGTCCGCCGCCGCGGCCCGGTCACGCTCGGCCGTCCCGTGACCGACACGCTGAAGCGAGCCAAAGCAGGGACCATTGAAGATACCGTTGACCGCGCCGGGCTCATATCGGTGCAGACGCCGCAGTTTTTCCCCCTGCCCCTGATCAAGCGCGCCCACGCCTCGGCAGCGGCCGGTCGCTTCGCAGCCACCGACGACTGCGCCCTGGTCGAGCGGCTGGGCATCACGGTCGGCTGGCTCGAGGGGCCGGCCGACAACCTGAAAGTCACGACCCGCGCCGACCTCAAGCTCGCCGCGCGAATGCTATGCGCCGCCAGAAGCTAGCCGTATTCGGCTCGACCGGCTCGGTCGGCCGGGCCGTGCTGGAAGTGGCCGCGCACCTCCCCGACCGGTTCGCGGTGCACACGCTGGCGGCGAACAGCTCGGTGCAGGCCGTGGTGCGACAAGCGCGCCGGTTCAAGCCTGACCGCATCGTCCTGACCGACTACGCGGCCTGCGAGCAGGTGCGCCGGGCGCTGGGCAAGGGCTGGCGCGTCGAGTTCGGGCCGGCCGGGCTCATCGACGCGGTGACCGCGGCCGAAGTCGATACGGTCGTGATGGTGATGTCGGGCACGGCCGGGCTGCTGCCGACCCTGGCCGCGGCCGAACGGGGCAAGCGCATCTGCCTCGCCACCAAGGAACTGCTGGTCGGGTACGGCGAGCCGCTGATGCGGCTGGCCCGGCGGCACAATGCCCCGGTCCTGCCCATCGACTCCGAGCTGTCGGCCGTGCACCAGTGCCTGTGCGGTCGCGGCACCGACAGCGTCCGCCGCATCATCCTCACCGCATCGGGCGGGCCCTTCCGCCGGACCGGGCCGCCGCCGCGGGCCCGCATCGCCGACGTCCTGCGCCACCCCACCTGGAAGATGGGCCGGAAGATAACCGTCGACTCGGCCACGATGATGAACAAGGGGCTCGAGGTCATCGAGACGGCGCGGCTGTTCGGCGTCGAGCCGGAGCGCGTGCAGGCCGTGATTCACCCGCAGTCAGTCGTTCACTCGCTGGTCGAGTTCCGGGACGGTTCGCTGCTGGCGCAGCTCTCGGTGCCGGACATGAGACTGCCGGTCCAGTACGCCCTCACCTGGCCTGACCGTTCCCCGGCCCTCGTCCGACCCCTGCCGCTTTGCCGCGGGATGACGCTTGACTTCGAACCTGTGGACAAGCGCCGCTTCCCCTGTTTCGGGCTCGCATACAGAGCCCTCGCTGCCGGGCCGGCCGCGACCTGCGCCCTGAGCGCCGCCAACGAGGTGGCGGTCGAGGCATTCCTCGGCGCCAAGCTTGAACTCGGCGCGATACCGCGCATCATTGGAGCTGTGATGAACGCCACCTTGAGAGACTCCGGTTCAGCCCGCACGATTCCCGCCCTGCTGGATGTCGAAGCCCGCGCGCGCGCGGCCGCAGCCACGGCCGTGGCCGGGAGAAAAGCATGATTACCTCGATATTGCTCGTCGCCGTCACCATCGGCCTGCTGATAACAATCCACGAGTTCGGCCACCTGCTGATGGCCAAGCTCGCGAAGATACCGGTCGAGGTCTTCTCCATCGGGTTCGGCCCGGTCATCCTGCGCAAGCGCTTCGCCGAGACCGAGTACCGCCTCGCCCTGGTGCCCCTGGGCGGCTACATCAAGATGTCCGGCGAGGAGAAGCAGGGAGCGGGCGGGTTCATGGACCGACCCGTCGGCGTACGGATGGCGGTCATCGCGGCCGGACCGGTCTCCAACCTGTTGCTGGGGTTTCTCCTGCTGTGCGTGATGTACGCCGTGTTCGGCGTGAGCTACATTTCGCCGGTCATCGACCCGACGCCGGGCAGCGCCGCCGAGGTTGCCGGGTTCCGGTTCGGCGACGTCGTGGAGTCGGCCGACGGGGCCGCGCTGCGTGACTTCGACGCCTTTGAGCGCGCCCTCTACTCCGGGCCGGGTACCGCCGTCGAGTTTGCGGTTCGGCGCGGCACCGAACGCGCGACGGTCCACTGGGTCGTCCCGGCCGACACGTGGGTCGGGTCGAGCGCGGCAGTCATCGAGGCGGTACGCGACAGCAGCCCGGCGGCCCTTGCGGGCATCCTGTCCGGCGACACCATCTCCGCGGTCGACGGCAAGCCGGTCAGCCGCTGGGATGACGTCGGCCGGCTCATCCGGACGTCCTCGGGCCGCCGCGTGTACGTCGAGTGGCATCGGGCCGGGACGGCGATGGCCGAGTCCATCACGCCGGCCGCGACGGTCGACCCCACCACGGCCGAGCGTACGCGGCAGATCGGGGTGGTTGTCCAGGCGCCGCTGCGCCAGGTCGAACCGCTCATCAGCCCCGTGGTCGGCCTGGTTCGCCGCCGGAGCCCGGCCGAGCGCGCCGGCCTGCGCACGGGCGACACGATACAAAGCGTAGCGGGCGTCCCGGTCGCGCGCTGGGACGAGTACCGCGCGGTCATCCAGGACAACCCGGGCCAGGCACTGGACATTGCCTGGCGCCGCGCCGGCCAGTTGATGACCACTTCGGTCACGCCCCTGTCGACGTCGGACCAGATCACCCGCGAGAGACACGGCGAGATCGGCATCCTGCCGGCGATGCCGCGCGAGCGGCTGGGCCTGCCCAGCGCCATCTGGCAGGCTACGGTCCGCTCCGGCGACCTTGTGGTCCGCACCTTCGAGATCGTCTACAAGGTCATCACCCGGCGCATACCCGGCCGCGCCATCGGCGGCCCGGTCTTCGTCGCCAAGGTGACTTACGAGGGAACCAGTTGGGGCGCCGAGTACTTCATCGCGCTCTGGGCGCTGCTGTCCATCAACCTGTTCGTCGTGAACATGCTGCCGGTACCGGTACTCGACGGCGGCCACATCGCGCTGTTCGCCATCGAGGGCATCCGGCGCCGGCGGCTGAGCGACAGGGAGATGACGTGGGCGATGCGCGTCGGCTGGGCGCTCATCGGCCTGCTGTTCGTGTTCCTGATCTTCAACGACATCCTGCGCCTCATTCGCGGGTGAGAATCACGGCGCTGGCGCTGGCCCCGGACGCGCAGCGCCTCAAACCCGGCTATCCCCCGCGCGGGTCCTACCTGACGCTGGCACCAAACATCGAACTGTGCCGGCTCGCCGCGGTGGCAGCGCCGGGGGACTCGCTGACCTGTGTCGACGAGCGCGTTGCCGACTCGCGCGACCTGCCCGATGCCGACGTCACCCTGGTCCATGTCGGGTTCGGCTGTCACGGCGCGGCCTGCCGCTTCGCCGCGGCCGGCCGCGGCCCCGGAACCGTGGTGTTCTGCGGCCCGCAGGCCACGGCCTGGGGCGATTCGCCACCGGAGGCGGTGCGCCACTGCGTGTGCGGGGAGGTCGCGCTGGCCTGGCCGGAACTGCGCGCGCGACTCGCCGACGAGTCGCTGCCGCGCGTGCTCAGGGCAGCCCCCACGCCGGCTTACGTCCAGCCGGACATGACGGGCTCCCGCCTGAGCGGTTTCGACACCCGCTACCAGGCAATGCGGTTCGCGCGCGGCTGTCACTGTCCGCCCGAGAGCGCTTCCTTCTGCCCGGAGCGGCTGTACTTCCGCGACGCGGTTCGGCTGCGCAGTGCCGACGAAATCATCGGCGAAATCATCTCCCTGCCCGGCAAGTTAGTTCACCTGCTCGACGACGATGTCGCGGCGGTCCCTGAGTACTACACGGACCTGTTCCGCTTGCTGTGGCACTACCGCCGCCATTGGACTGTCCGGGCATCGACCCGGTTACTCAGACACCCGGACCTGGTCGACGCCCTGTCGCGCAGCGGCACGCGCGTCGTATGGTTCGACGAGACGTTCCTGCGCCCGGTCGTCGAGAACCGCGCCGACGCCGAGCGAACCGTGCGCGCGCTGTACCGCAGCGTGAAGACCCTGCACTCGGCCCGAATGCTCGCCGGCGCGACAGTCACGCTCGGGCCTGATGCCGCGCATGCCGACTACCGACCGATGCTGACTGCCATCCGCCGCACGGACCTCGACTTCCTGGCGGTGCGCCGGATCAACTTCGGCCCTGGCGGCGCCATTGACATCGAAGCGGCGAGCTATGCCCCGACTATCACCCCTACCGACCCGGCCTGGGTTGAAGGGGGATTCTGCTCGATAGGGAGCATCCTTGACCGGGCAGTCCGCCGGCCGAGGCGCGTCGGGTTCTACAATACCCTGGTGTACTTCCTGCCCATAAGCCTCGCCGCTCGCCAGGACTTCCTCGAGGGCACCGCCCGCTAGTCCCCCGCACACCTCGGCACAAAACAGACCGCCGGCCAGCAGCCGGCGGTTTTCCTGAGGACGCTTGAGTCAACGGACGATCTGCAGCCTCACCATTACGCGAGCCTGGTGGCCCATGACCTCGGCATAGTAGACGCCCGCCGGAAGCAGCTGCCCCCGGCAGTCGCGCCCGTGCCAGGTAATTCCACCGGGGACTACCGCAATCGAACTCACGTGCCGGCCCGAGAGATCGAAGACTCTCACCGGGCCGCGACCCAGCAACGGCGGTTCGAGGGTCAAGGTCATCGCCGATGAGAAGGGATTCGGCTGCACGCGAGCCATTGGCCGCTGCTGCGGGGTGTACCCATCGGAGTCGCCGACCCCGGCCGGGCCGGCGGTCTGCATCAGCAGGGACTGCCGCGAAGCGAGTGGTGCCGCCACCCGCGGGTACCAGATGTCCCACAGGTGAGTCAGGCCGGCGGTGCCGTCGCGGTTCTGCAGTCCGACCGTGCCGGTGCGGTAGTAGTTGAACGTCCTGAAGTGGACGCTCAATGCGTTGTCGCCGGTGGGGGTCGGAACGCTCCTGCCGTGGATTTGGAGCTGGAAGCTCTCCCGCTTGTCAGCCGGCGCGAAGTACGGCACCGAGTCGAACTCAATAACCAGCCGGTCGTTGACCGAATCGTCCAACAACCATATCGAGCCCCCCGCGGCCGGGTTGAGATTATCCCAGCAGAGCGCGACCAGGTTGGGCGGAGCGTTGACGTACGGGAGTATGACGTTGACGAAGTCGCAGCGCTCGGTCGTGCCGGCCGCGACCCAGCCATTCGAGCAGATCGACAGCGACTCGTGGTCCGACCCGTAGTAACGCCAGGCCCCGAAGCGCGGCGGAATCGGCAGTGCGACCGTCTCGTCGTCGCCGAGCACGACTCTGCGGCCCGTTCCCCGAGCCTCGCACCAGTCGTAGCTCGGCAGGATGTATCCTGAGTCGGTCCGGTCATAGATGCGATAGCCGTAAGCATCCGGCCCGGCCGGCAGGTTCATGGAGTCTCCAATGACAAGTGGAATGCGAAGCGAGTCACTGTACCCGCTGCCCGCCATAGCGAGGACGCAATTCTGCGCTGCCTCGATCGGCGCTCCCGGCAGGGCCTCGACCACAAACTCGTCGACACCGGATGCGACCGTGTCACCCTCGCCCGCGGCCGCGAATGACCCACTGCCATCCAGGACATTGACCCAGGGCGAGCGGCTGACCAGCGTCGCGGTAACGGCCGGCGTAGCGCTGCCGCAGTTCCGCAGAACCAGCGTCAGGCCCGCGGTCTCTCCCGGGTCGAGTTTTCGGTTGGCAGTTCGGCCGGTGTCCGAAACCCTGAACGTCTTGTAGGTCAGCGCCGGGGCGCCGCGAGTGGCGAGCGAGACGTCATCGGCGAAGACCTTCGCCGCCGGGTAGACACTTCAGCAGTTGCCAAGGACAAAGGAAAGGAGTGCGACCCTGACGTAGCGTACCGAGTCAGGGTCGACCGCGGGCAAGTTCGCGAGTTCGTCCCGCAAGACGAATGAGTAACGGTGCCAGCTCAGCGAGTCCGTTGCCCTGATGAGGTGCAGACGGCCGCTGTTGGCCCAGTCGCAACCCGACGTGGCGGAAAAGATACGCGTCTCGCCGAGTGTCGAGTCGTGGCGGTCGATGTACTGCAGGCAGATGGCCGCAGCGGCGTACAGCGACTCGAGCTCGGTCTTGGAGGTCAACCGGCAGGTAATCGAGAAGACCGCGTCGAGTGTCGGCAACTCGACAAGCTGGGAAAGTTCGGCGCCCTGGTGCAGCATCTTGTGCAGCAGAATCTCGAAATCACGGTCCGGATCGTGTTCGTGACGCCAGGCCAGCCGGCAATTGGCCGTATCGGGGAAGTCGCCCCAGGTACGGTATCGCCAGCCGACGTCGGGCGGGTCCTCGAATTGACCATTCTGGATGAGCTCGGCAGCGGCTGCGGACGCCGGCGCGGCGGCCAACGCGCACAGACCCAAGCAGATGAAGCGGAGGCAGAAGCTCACGGTTTGTCGGGCGAAAGCCGTGTCAGTACAGCGAGCCCCCGACCCGGACGGTGTACTGGGACTGGCGGTACTCGACCTTGACCGCGTCCGGCCCGACCTCGGTGACCTTGCGGCCCTCGAGTTCGTCGCCGACCTTCAGTCGCCGCTCGCCGACGAGCGCCATACGCGTGCCGGACCCGTCCGTGATCACTGCCCGCAGAGTGTTGGAGGCGTAGGTGGAGCGGCTGCCTGATGAATAGCCGCCGCTGCGCGTGCGCTTCGATCCGCGCGCCTTGCGCTCGGATCGCGCTTCTTCCCTCTGTCGGGCGCGTTCCTCGCGCCGCGAGTCGCGAGAGCTCAGTGTGACGCGCGCAGACGCGGGGGCCCTCTCGCGCGAACTGGACTTCTTGCTGGTCGTCGACGCGGTACTGGTCTTCTTGGCCGCGGGACTGCGGGCCGGCTTGCGCGAACTGCCGCCCAGCAGGAGTATGATGACAACGACGACGGCCAGCCCGGCCACGCCGATCATGATGTACTGTGTGCTCTTCGACTTCCCCTTACCGCGCCTCGGGGCGCGCCCGCCAGACGGCGCCCCTCTCATTGATGACATCATCGCCGTAATCTCCTTTGGCTGGACAGACAACTCGGGGACAGCTGTACCGGCATTGCACCGCTCACAAGATAAGATACCTCACCATAGAGCCCTGTGTCAAGAGCACGACAGCATGCTCAGAACGTGACACGTAACGTCGCCTCCAACACGTGTTCGGCGGCTCGGGCCGGCCGGTCCAAAAAGCTGTACCGCAATGACCCGTGGAGCCTGTCCCCGAGGTTCCTTTCAACGCTGACGGACGCGTCAGGAGTCAGCCCGAGCGGCTCGGTGGCTGAGAGCTCGTAGGGTAGCGCCGCAGCGGTCGCGGTCCGCCACACGAGGCCCGCTGCCACGCGGAGTCGCGTGCGCCCGCCCAACGTGATGCTGCGGCCGACGCCGGCCTGTAACGCAGTCAGCCATGTCGTATCCGGCATGCTGGTGAGGCCGAAGACGACGCGCCGGCGGTCGAGCCCGACCCGGCCGTCGAGCAGGCCCTCGATGTCCGGCCGTGTCTCGACCGAGATGCCCGCTTGCCGGGCGCTGCTCAAGCCGGCACTCGAGCCACCCTCACGCCTGTACGCCTCGACACGGCTCTGCACGAACACGCCGCTTTGCACGGCATGACCGAATTCAACGTAGACGCGCTGCCTCGTTCTCCGGCCGCCGGTGGCCGGAAGCCCCGGGTCGCTGAAGAACTCGGCATCCAGGCCGCCCGATGGCGACAGGCCGGCAAGGGGCCTGCTCAGCCGTGCATTGGCGTTGAAGGAGGTCGTGGCGGTCGCGCTGCCCGGGGCCTTGTTGCGCGCGTCGTTCACCGACATCGTAAACGCCAGCGGGCGGAACAGCGAGATCTCACCAGAACCGGTCACTGTCTGCTCGCGCCCGCTGACCATTGTACCGGACGGCACGAGCGACCGGGTGTAGCTGCCGCCTGACACGGGGAAGTAACCGCCGGCCGTGTCACGCTCGAATCCGCCGAGGCCCGGTCCGACGTAACTGAACAGCTCATCATACCTCTCCTGTCGCCGGTATGACTGCGTGGCCTCGGCCTGCAAGCGCAGGCCGGTAGCCGGGAACCATGCGGCGGTCAGCGTTCCGCTCAGCCGAGTCGTTCTGGAGAGTGAGTCGCCGACCTGGGATGGCAGTGACAGCAGACCGACAAACCGGGTGCGCCAGGTCCGGGCCTCCCAGGCAGCTGAAGACTGGAACCATTGCCTTTCGACCACGGCATCACCAGGCAGGAGTCCTCGACCGGCGGAACCAGACCAATCCCGCCGGTAGGTAACCGCGCAGTTGGCAGCCGGACCGGGTCGGGCTGAAACTCCAAGGGTGACGCCGGTCCGCCGAAGGCCCGATGAGTCGACGGTGAAGAACCCGGTCGACGGGCTGACCGGGCCGATGCTCGGCACAAGGCCGCCCCCCCAGCGAAGCGCACAGGAGTTCCTCAATAACCAGAGGTCAGCGAACCCGGCCCGGAGCTTCGCGTCCACCAGGGACAGCGGCCGCCCGCTCTCGGTTCCGGCCCGGCCGACTGCGATGTTGCCGGTGAGACTCCGAGATGGGCGCCAATGGCAGGCAAGTTCATCCAGGGATCGAACTTCGGTTCGGTCGGCAGTGCCCCACCTGAAGCCGAAGTCAGGCTCCGATTCAGCCCCGGGCAGTCGATACCCGCCGGTACTCATCCTGCGAGCGTACTCGGCGCCGAGCGTGGAGTCCCCGATGGCGGCGCCGAGGGCCAGGGCGCCGTCGTCCCGCGCCGAACCGCCCGACGCGAACAGGTTCCGCCTGCGACGCAGCCCGGCAGCCTCAGCCGTGACGGTGGCCGGACCGAATCGCGAACCCATTGAAAGCACCGCGAGCTCGGTGCGGGTCGGCAGGAGCACGCGAATGACCGGGGCGTAGCCGCCTCGTCCGCTCCCGACGTATCGATATGCGTAGCTGCTGTCGTCATACACGTAGCTCCCGGCCGAGTCGCCGACGGCCGTGAACCTGACCCGGTAGTTCCCCTGTCCGGCTCCGACGAATCGATAGGCAATGCCATCGCGCACATAGTCTCCATCGCCGGTTCGGACCTCCTCTGCCCCGTCAAGCCAGGCCGCGCCCGAGTCGCCGGCAACGGCGGCAAGGACGGCAATCTCGTCTTCACTGAGGTCCTCTGCCAGGCTGCGCCGCGGGTTGTCACCCTCTCGCAGCAGGCCAGAGCGCACCGAGAACCCGCCGAAGGCGAGCTCCCCGGACGCGGACAGGATGTCGCGCTGGTAGGCATCGGTAACGTACTGGTAGCGAACCTTGACGCGGCTGCGCGCGGTGAGCTGCAGTCGGCTCATGAAGTCGAGCTCAGCAGCTTCGTAGTCGATCACGTAGTCAGCATCCCAACCGCGCGTCAGAGAACGTCCGTCCAGGTAGACCTCCTCGGAGCCGGGAACGATCCGAACGCCTGCGCCGGCGCCCCCGAGCCGGTAAGGTCCCCCTACGCCCTCGAGCGGTTCGACCATCTCCTCGCCGTACTCGCCCCGCGGAGCACCGTAGGCCGCCGAGAACCTGGTGTGGCCCAACTCACGCTCGACCACCCCACCCAGCAGTCCCCGGTCGACGACGCCGAATGTACCGCTTAGCGGGCTGATCCGCGAGTCGCCGAAATGCCCGTGCCACCCGTGCCCGGTGACGTCGACGTAGATGCGCTCGATTTCCTCAAGCTCGAGTGACGTTCCCTCGGACAGAATCGGGGAGCTCTGGTCGGACAACTCGGCCTGCACCGACCAGCCGTCGACCGCACCGCTGGCCGCAACGCTGGTGATTTGGTCGATACCGCTGTTAGCCCCTCCCAGTGTTACCGCAACCAGCTTCTCACCCGAGAGGCCCAACCCGCTGTCCGACTGTTGGATGCGCGAAGTGTCGGTCCGGACTGCGGCGGGGAGGCTCGACAAACTGTCCGCGGGCAGTCGTCGGATACTGACGAACCGGTTGAAATCCCAGTTGTTGGATGCGTAGGTCAGCCGAATGCGATCGAATTCGGCCGGGCGTACCTTGAGCCAGAGGATTCCGGATACGGGGTCAAGCAGGTAGCCGCGCCTGCCAACCGGCGTATCGTTCACGTACAGTGACTCCGTGCCTTCGACAATCACGCCACGCGGAACGACGAAGGCAGTAGAGCGGCCATCGGCTATGAAGTACTCCAACGCCCATCTTTGCGGGTGGCTGGGCAGCGATGGCTGGGCGATGAGAGCCGCAGACGAGATCAGGTATGGCAGGTATCGCAAGGCTTCACCCGGAGGCCGGCCGCGAGCAGTTAGTCCACCGAGGGTCGGAAACGGATCAGCCGATTCGCCCTGTCGAGCACAACCACGTACGGCCCCACCACGGCCACATCGTCCGAAGACTGCACCCCCGCCAGTTCATGCTGGCTGCCGCCGTGCTGCGTTATGAGCCACAGCATGGCCGTACCCCGCTGCATCAGGTACAAGACGCCGGCGGCATCAGATTCGATCAGGTCGGTCCCCGGCGGCCGCAACCGACGGCGCGCGACAATACCCATACGGTCTATTTCGACAAGGGCATTTGTCCCCGACAAGACCGCGAAGCCGCCACTTGGTAGTGCCGCCAAGGCACCCGGCTCCCTGACTTCGGATTGGGCTGTCAGGCGCCGGCTCTCCATGAACAGGGTCTTGTGCCAGATTGAGCCGTGCCCGGACTCGGAGACGATGACTTCTCCGGGAGCATAGCCGGCCACACCGACGGAGCGGATGTTGTTGAGCCACGTCTCGACGCGGCGCTCCGCGCGGGCCATTCGGTAGAGACGGCTGTCGTCAAACACGTAGAGGTAGAAACGGTCCGCGAGCAACCCGCGCGCGCCGATGATCCTGGGGTTCAGCAGGTAAGTGTCGGAAGGCTGAAGTGCTTCGTCAAAGCGTACGATCCGCGAGCCGTCCAGGTCCAGCACGACCAGTCCGGTTCCGTCCGTCGCGATTGCCACGGCAGGAGCACCGAGGGCCAGCGAATCTGACGGCAACAAACGCGCGGCCGAAGCGCCGGAACCGGGACGGGTCGAGAGCCTGCAGCCGGTCAATCCCGCCAGCAGGAATCCGGCCGGCACCAGCAGGCACCACACCCTGCTCGTCGGTGCTGGGCGTCCGTTCAACGGATGGCGGCCGCCCTGGACCGCAGACGCGCCAAGCCGCGCGAACGCCGAGCAGGCCCGGGCGGCGGCACTCGCCTCACGCAAGGCGGTGCGCCGACGTAGAAGTACCTCTCGGCCGGCTCGTTGATGCCGTTGAAGAAGCCGAAGCCGGCGCCCTTGACGTTGCCGATGTCACCCGGTTCGATTGCCGGGCCGGCACCTGCCCAGATGACAATCGACCCGTCACCTTCCAGCAGTTCCGCAACAAAGCCGGGGAAAACCCACTCTGGCGGCAGGTCCAGCGACGTCGAGGTCAGCAGCGTGTCGTAGGAGAACGAGTAGCTGTCCCAGCTGCCCGATGAGTCATTGTAGTCGTAGTCGGCGTACACCTCGACCCAGTACCATTGCGCAGCCGTTGAAGGTGACCAGGCGACGTGCAGCACGGAGTCTCGGGCATGCACGTATCGGGCGCGCGGCGCGACGATGGCGAAGTTGCCCGGCATCACAGCCCGGGCGAAGGCCTCGCCCCAGTAGTGGTTCACCGTCAAGCTATAGAGCCGCTCAACCACACAGGGCGCCTGGTCGCCATAGCGATACTCCGTTGGTCGATACGAGTACGGCTGGAGACGTTCGCCGTTGAGCTCAACTACGGGAACGCTCCGCAACCCCTTGCCGTCGTACACCTGGACGTCGCGGTCATACTCGACCGTCCGGTCAGAGTACTCGACGCGATAGATGTATGCAAAGACCAGCGGCTCGCTGTAGTTGGGATTCGCGGCCGGGTCCCCCGACGAACAGGCTGCAACAAACAGCAGGATGCAGGGTAAGGCGCGCGACACGACGCAGGTCAGTCGAGCCTTATCGGCATCAGCAGGTACGCGTCATCGACATCTGGCGTGGGCGTGGTGGAACGGACAAGCACGGCGGCAAGCGGACTGGAGAGCTCCATGGTCAACTTGCCCGGCGTGAGGTGCCTGAGGACTTCCAGCATGTATGCGGCATTGAACCCGATACGCAGGGGCTCGCCGCCATACTCACAAGTCATATCCTCGTCACTGGACCCGACGTCCGGGGCCTCGGCGTGAATCGCCAGCCGCGACTTGCCGAATGACAGCGCGACTGCCCGGCCGATCGGGTGAGCAAACACGGCCGCGCGCCGCAGGGCGGCAGTCAGTTCGTCACGATCGAGGACCGCGTGGCCCGGCGAAGACTTGGGAATCACGCGCTCAAAATCAGGATACTTACCGTCGATGATGCGCGCCACGACCGTCGTGCTCTGGAAGACGAACCCGACCTTCGCCGGGTCCGACGTCACGACCGTGACACTCTCGCCCCTGGGGAAGAGCCCGAACACCTTCGGGGTGATTATTGCCTTGATACGACCGAGGAACTTGCCTTTGTGCGTCGAGAGGCCGAGCCGGTGCCCGTCCGTTGCGACGAGCCTCGTCTCTGCCTTGCCGACCTCCCAGCTCAAGCCGCACATCTCCGGTCGGCCCTCGTCCTTGGATGCGGCAAACCCGACGGCGTCGTGCATCGCCAGCAGGGTCGCCAGCGGGAACTCGGTTTTCACGCCTTCCGGTACGGGCGCCATCTCGGGGTACTCGGCCGGGTCGATTGCGTTGAACGCGGTCTTGATGCTGCCGGCCTCGACTTTCACGCGCTGGTCCGAGCCCACGACCGTCACTCTTGCGTCGCGGATTTCGCGGACGATATCCAGGAACTTCCTGCCCGGCAGCACCACTCGGCCGTTCTCAAACTCGCCTTCAAGCGACAGCTGCTTGGTAACGAACACCTCCAAGTCGGTCCCGGACAGGGTCAGCTTTCCGTCCTCCACGCCAAGCAGGACATTCTGCAGAATGGCGTAGGTTGTCTTCGCGGGCAGACAGCTCACAACGCCGCCGAGAACCTCGGCAAGCACCCCGCGGTCGATGTCAAAGCGCATCAATCCTCCTAGATACGTCGAGTCATCAGGACAGGTAAGGCGACCGTCCGCCCCGTCTGCCCCCTAATGTGATATTGTCTATCAGGCGCGTGCCGCCAAAGAACGCGGCCGCAGCGAGGACGGCCGGACCAGCCAGATGCCGGAGCGGCCGGAGTTCCTCGGCGTCGACCAGTTCCACGTAATCTACGCGGGCACCCGAGGCCTCGACCCGCGTTCGGACAAGATCTGTCAACCGGGCCGCCCGTAGCTCACCGGCTGACGACGCCCGTCGGGCGGCTCGCAGTGCCAGGTACAACTCCGGCGCTGCCGCACGGGCGTCCGGTGACAGGCAGGCATTCCGGGAGCTCATCGCCAGACCATCCTGCTCACGAACTGTCGGGATTGCGACCACGCGCACATCGAAGTTGAGGTCACGGACGAAGCGACGTACGACGACGAGCTGTTGATAGTCCTTCCGGCCGAACACCGCAACGTGAGGCTTCACGATGTTGAACAGCTTCGCCACAACCGAGGTGACGCCGCGGAAGTGATGCAGCCGCGAGGCGCCGCAGAGCCCAGTGGTCAGGCGCTCCACGTTCACGTACGAACAGAAGCCATGCGGATACATCTCAGCGACACTGGGCAGGAACAACACGTTCGCGCCCAACCCGCACAGCATCGCGCGGTCGGCAGCCAAGTTCCGCGGGTAGCGGGCAAGGTCCTCACCCGGGCCGAACTGCATCGGGTTCAAGAAGATCGAAACAACGGTGACATCGGCACGCCGGCGACAGGCTCGCACCAGTTCGGCATGCCCGGCATGCAGCGCGCCCATCGTCGGCACCAGACCTATGGTCTGCTTCAGCCGCAGGGACTCGGCCAGACGCTGCATCGAGCGTGCGGTCCTAATGATCTTCATCGACATGGAAGCTGTGCTTCTCGGCGGGGAATTGGCCGGACCGCACGTCTTGGGCGTAGGCCAGCACGGCATCCCGTGCCGCGTTCCAGAGTTGCGCATACTGCCGGACGAACTTGTACGGCGGTGAGTCCGACAGCCCGAGCATGTCGTTGAGTACCAGCACCTGGCCGTCACATCCGGGGCCGGCCCCTATCCCAATGGTCGGGATGGCAAGCGCTGCGGTAATCTCCGCTGCAGCCTCGGCCGGTATCTTCTCCAGAACGACGGCGAAGCAGCCGGCTCGCTCCAGGTCGCGGGCTTCGCCGAGCAGCTTGACTCGGTCGGCCGCCGTTCTGCCCTGCAACTTGTAGCCGCCTAGTTTGTGGACCGACTGCGGTGTCAGGCCGATGTGTCCCATCACCGGCATGCCGAGTTGCACGAGACGCTCCACCATCGGCAGAACCGGCCCGGCGCCCTCGAGTTTGACTGCTTCCGCGCCGGCTTTCAGCAGTCGTCCGGCATTCTCCACTGCCGACTCGACCGACACCTGGTACGACAGAAAAGGCATATCGGCCACGAGCAACGCGCGCCGCAGTCCGGCAGCGACGGCGCGCACGTGCATCGCCATCTCGCAGACGCCGATGCCCAACGTGTGAGTCTGACCGTAGACGACGCTGGCAACCGAGTCGCCGACCAGGACCACGTCGATCCCCGCCTCGTCGAGCAGCCGGGCCATGACGCAATCGTACGCTGTCAGGCACACTATCGGCTCGCCGCGACGCTTCTTGGCCACCACGCGGCGCGTCGTCATCTTATCTTGTGCAGCGGCGGCGTGCATGTCAGCGGGCTTTGCCGCGCGGCGAGTAGAACCTTCGGCCGACGGTTGTGGCCTGTATCTCCCTCAGGAGATCGTCGAAGTCATCGCGATTGGCCACGAAGTCCAGCCGCTCGGTGTTGACGATCAGCAAAGGAGCCGACTCGTAGTGCAGGAAGAAGCGATTGTAGGCATTGGAGAGGCTGTCCAAGTATGCCGGGTCGATTGCCGACTCGAACGGCCGAGCGCGCTGCCGTATGCGGGCGAGCAACACGTCGGTCCTGGCCTGCAGGTACACGACGATGTCCGGAGTCGGCACCTCCTTTACAAGGAATGCGTAGATGCGCTCGTACAGAGCGAGTTCGTGTTCCGTCAGGTTCAGGTAGGCGAACACGCGATCCTTGTCGAACAGGTAGTCGCTCACGACTGCCTCGTCAAAGAGCTCGGGCTGCGCCATCTCGCGTTGCTGCCTGTGACGGGCCAGAAGAAAGAACAACTGGGTCTGGAAGGCATAACCGCGCGGGTCGAGGTAGAACTTCTCAAGGAATGGGTTCTCCTCGACCGATTCGAGCACGGGGCGTGCCTTCAGGCGCTCGGCGAGCAGCCCGACCAGAGCGGTCTTGCCGACCCCAATCGGTCCTTCGACCGCTATGTACCTCATGCGGCAGGCAATCGACGGACGCCAAACTCGACCACACGTCTAAGCATGTCGCGGACGGCAAGCCCGGTTACCGGGTGCCGCAGGTCCGGGGCGATCTCGGCCAGCGGCACAAGTACAAACGCCCGTTGCGCCAGCCTTGGGTGTGGCAATGTCACGCGGACACCGGACAAGACCTGCACCCCATACATCAGTATGTCGATGTCGAGGGTTCGCGCGCAGTCTGGCCGATCGACGCGACCTGACTCTCGCTCGAACGCCTGCGTCGCATCAAGCAACTCCAACGGCCCGAGCGTCGTATGCAGCGATACTACCCCGTTGAGAAAAGGTTCGGCGCTCGGCAACCCCCAAGGGTCGGTTTGATACCAGGCAGACGCCCGGGTAGGACCGAGCGACGTCAGCCGCGCGTTTGCGTACTCCAGATGAGAAGCCCAGCAGCCCAAACTGGAGCCGAGGCCGAGATATACCACAGGCATTCAAGAAGAGGGTAGGCGGTCAGCGCAGGCTGTCAAACGTAGCGCTACTTGGGTTAGCCTTCCTGTTTGCGCACCTGCGCGGCCTTGGGACCGCGCGGCGTCTCGGTCACCTCGTACTGCACCTTATCGCCCTGTTCGAGCGAGCGGTATCCTTCGCCGGTGATGTCGCCAAAGTGGACGAAAACATCCCGGCCGCCATCGCCCGGCTCAATGAAGCCGTAGCCTTTCTTGCTGTCAAACCACTTCACGGTACCGATCAGAGGCATGCGCTACCCCTTTCTTGACGCAGCGGCGTCAAACACCACGCCATGCTCCAATCTAGCGGTCACGGCCATCTTGTCAATGCTGGAGACGCACGTACCGGGACAGTCTGCCCTGGCGCGGCGCGCACGTCCTCGGCCGGTTGACGTCTGTCCGGCGGAGAATATAATCTTGGCGCGTGCAACCGCTCGTAACCGCCGAAGCCATGCGCGAGATCGACCGCCGCGCCACAGCCGACTTCGGCATCTCGGGTGTCGGCTTGATGGAGAAAGCGGGCATGGCTGTGGCCCGTATCATACTGCGAGAACGCTTGGCCACGGTGGGAACCCGGGTGCTCGTAGTGTGTGGCAAGGGCAACAACGGCGGCGACGGCTTCGTCGTCGCCCGCCTTCTGCACGAATCCGGGGTTCTCGTGACCCCCGCACTGCTCGGCGGCGCGTCCGTCCTGAAGGGCGATGCCATGGCTAGCGCTGAACGCTTGATGGAATCCGGCGTGACTATCATCGAGCTGCAAGACGAAGCCGGCTTCGGATTACTGCTTGCGGGACAGGATCTGGTTGTCGATGCCATCTTCGGCACGGGGCTGTCCAGCGCCCCGGCCGGTCTGGCCGCAGCGGCAATTCGTGCAATCAATTCGTCCGGACTGCATGTGATCAGCATCGACATTCCGTCTGGCGTCGATGCGTCATCCGGCCTGGCCTACGACCCCGCGGTTCGCGCCGACATCACAGTAACCATGGGGCTGGAGAAGGTAGGATTGCGTCTCTACCCGGCTCGAGCCCTGGCAGGCAAGGTTGAAGTGACCGACATCGGGTTCCCGGATGAACTGCAAAGGGACGGGCGTGACACCTTCATCATCGAGGATGGCGATGTGTGCGGCGCGCTGCCGCCGCGGCGGCCGGATGGCCACAAGGGCACATTTGGCACGGTGCTCGCCATCGCCGGGGCTGCTGGCTACTGCGGAGCAGCTATCTTGACCGCGATGGGCGCAGCGCGCTCCGGTGCGGGACTCGTACTCCTGGCTGTACCCGAAAGTGTTGCCCCGATCGTGGAGGCCGGCCATCTCGAGTCGGTGAAGCACCGTCTGCCCGATGAGGGCCGCGGCTTCCTCGGTCTGGCCGCGTTGGAACCGTTATTGGCCCTTGCCCGAACCGTTGACTGCGTGGCCCTGGGCCCTGGCATCGGGACCGACAGCGGCACGGCGGAGCTTGTCGCCAACCTGCTGACGAGGATCGCGGCGCCAGTCGTGCTCGACGCCGACGGCATCAACTGCCTGGCCCGCAACCCCGACGTGCTCAGGCACCGAACGGCACCCGTTGTGCTCACGCCACATCCCGGCGAGTTCGCCCGGCTGACCGGCAAACAGGCGGAAGTCGTCAACTCCGGCCGAGTTGAGTTCGCGCGCCGCTTTGCCGTCGACCACCATTGCACGCTGCTGCTCAAGGGCGCGCCGACGGTAATCGGCACGGCCGGCGGTGTCGCACTGCTGAACCCGACCGGCAACAGCGGCCTTGCCAGTGGCGGCTCCGGCGACGTCCTTACCGGGTTGGTTGCCGGCCTGATCGCCCAAGGCGCGGCCCCAGAGCGCGCGGCCTATGCGGCAGCCTTCCTGCACGGTCGCGCCGCCGACATCGCCGCTGCCCGCCTGACCGAGTACTGTCTGTGCGCCCACGACGTTGTCGAATCGCTGTCCGACGCGTTCAGGTCGGTGGTTACCGACACAGCACACAGAACGTGAACTCCGTCGTCGCCATCCTGGCACTTTCGCTCGTCGCGCTCTATCGACCTGAGCAATGGCAGCACTTCCCAGCGATGACCGAGATACGCTCGATTGCCGTTTCGCCCGGCAACGTCTACGTCGCTGTGCCCGGCGGGGTGTACGTGCTCGATGCGCGCACCCTCGAACACACCCGGGCACTCGTCCCGGCCGACGGTCTCGGCGAGGACGTCCTTGTCTGCGCGTGGAACGCGGCCCGGTCCGAGTTGCTTGTCGCGTGCGAGACAGGGCTCTTCAGCTACCTGCCGCAGACCGACTTAATGCAGAAGCTGGCGCCCCCATTCTCCAGGGTGACGTCAATCGGCGTGTCCAGGTCAGGGGCATACTTGTCGACCGACCGGGGCCTGTTCCGCAAGCACCTCACGCTCGACCAGTTTGAACCGGTCGAATCGGTCCCAGGCCAGGTCTTCTGGCACGGCGAACTCGACACATCTTCGCCGCTCGATCACGTCTTCCTGACGCCTTACTTCTTCGCCGACGAACAGCTGTTCAACCACCCGTTGGGCGTTGTCAGCCGTGATTCCCGACGCAGAAGGCTCTTGGTTGCGGCACGCGGCTACGGGTTGCTCCAATATCACCTGCGCACCGGGATGCTGGAGCGCCGCATCCGGCTCGGCCCATTCGGCACGGTCAGGCGTGTTGCCCGGACCGATGGTCAACTCTGGCTTACAGGCAGCAGCCACATCACCCTCGTCGACAGCGCCGGGTCCTGGTCCAGTTACCTGCTGGCCCCGGGACTTCCCCTGCCGACCGGTCTACGCGTGCGCCTCACTGAGCTGGTCGGCTCGCTGCGCGGCATCAACGATTTCATCTCCGAATCCGGGCAAACCCTGCTGGCGACCGACCGCGGCCTGTTCTCCGCCCTCGCGACTGGGGCAGCGCTCCCGGTACTCACCACGAGTCGACCGCTGCTCAGCCTCCTGCGCATCGGCGACACCCTACTGCTGGGCACTGACAACGGTCTGTATGTGCCCGACCACGACTCGCTGGTCCGCGTCACGGAACCTACCGGCCGGACGGACTGGGGGGTGTACGGCATGGCCCGGGCCGGCAACGGTTCATTGTGGTTTGCGACCCTCGGCGGTCTGGTCACGCGCGACTCGTTGGGTACCTGGCAGCGCCTCTCACCGCCCGGGGTCAATCCCTCTGCACCAGTGCGCGCGATCGCAACCGACGACCAACGGTTGTTCTTCGGGTTTGACGGCGGAGTTGGCGCCTACGACCTCCGCACGGGTGGTTGGACATTCTGGGACTCCAGTACGGGTGTGCCTGGCGGCGCCATCACTGCCCTGTACGCAGACTCGGGTCGCCTCTGGATCGCCACACCTGGCATGGTCTCCATCTTCGACTACGGCCGGGAACTGCCAGGCCCGCGCCGCTAGCCCGGTCTACGGCCGCTTGGCGGTCTGCAATACGAAGAACTCCGGTCGGCCGGTGACGTACGCGATGCGGAACAGCTCGCGATTGTCCTGCAATACCGGGTTCAGGAAGTACTGGGTCGTGCGGCTCCAGCGGAAGTTGTCGAAGATGACGTAGTCGCTTCGGAGCAGTGCCTCCAGCACGGCTGACCGGTCGTTTGTGAAAGGATAGCAGAAGGCACGGCGGCGCGCGAGCAGGTAGACGAACTCGGGCTTGCGCGCCATTACCACACTCTTATCCGAAGTGTTCTTACCCACCCAGTCGATGGCCGTGAAGTAACTGCGCCACTCCGGCTCATATCCGGCCAGCCCATCGCCGCGCAGCCAGGCGACGTTCGAGACGACGCGTCGCGGTACCATCGGGGCCAGGTGCAGCAGGTTCGCCGCTACTAGCGAGCCGGCGATGACCCGAGCCAGGACAGGATGCCTCAGTCTGTTAGCTAACGACCGGGCACCGCACCACAAGTACATCAACAGCAGCGGCAGAACCGGCACGAGGAAGCGGTCGCCTGACCAGACCTGGGGCCAAGCCGCAAGAACGAGGAGCGCAGCCCCGGCGTAATACTCCGGCACAGATGCCGACCGCCAGCGAGCCCGAACACCCAGCACGACAAGCAAGACAATGACCGCCCCGACCATTTCACGCAGCACCGGCGCTGCAGCAAGAGGCACCAGGGTCGCAGGCAGCACGACGAATGCGTAACGCAAAGCGTTAGTGCCGAGCCGCGCCAGCAGCTCCAACGGCCCGGCGCGCCCGAACTCCTGCACATAAGGGTCACGCGCCAGCAGCAACTGCAGGTAAGACTGGCCGCCCAGGACCGTGGCCCGCGCCTGCCACGCGACCAGAAAACCGAGTGAACCAAGCACCAGCACAATGAGCGGTGCCCAACGCCGCTGCTTCGCCAGACTGACTGCGGCAGCGGCGACCAGTGCAACACCGCTGGTGCGCAGGCCCAGCCCGACAATGACCAACAGGATGCCCACCCAGACTTCGAGACTCTGCGGCCGGGGCTTGCTCAGCAGCAGGAGAGCCGCCAGGGACACGAACAGGAACGGCACCTCGGTCAGGACCTGGCCCTGCAATACCAGTAGCACCGGCACCGAAAGCAGCACCAAGCCGGGTTCGGTCACCGGCAAGCTGAGCTGTCGGAAGAACCGAAGCGCGAGCAGGAAGGCCCCGAACCCACACAGCAACACCAACAGCTTGACCGGCAGGATCGACCCGGTCCCGAACAGCAGTTTCACGCCGGCCACGGCCAGCGGAAACACGGGCGGGTACTGCGTGTGGGCCACGGGTACAGGCCGCCACAACTCGGTATAGCCACGGCCAGTAACGAGCGCTTCCCCGAGCAGCAGGTACACCGCATTATCCCCGCCCGTTCCTGGTTTCGGGTCAAACATCAGAACCGACAACAACAGTAACCCGGCCATCAACAGCAGCGTGGTGCGTCTGCCAGTTGAAGCAGGTGCGCATCGGTTTGCACCAAGGGACGCGCGCGTGGTCACTGACCGCATCTAGCCAGCGTAGAGCGGGGGCAGCCGCTGTCAACCTGACCGTCTGACGCTTGACGTTGCCGGTCCGAGTTGTAGCTTCTGTACGAACCCGGAGGTGCCGTTGTTGCTGCTGTGTGTCTGTTCCGTGCTCCTTGCCGTCCCTGACGCTCCCGCCCGGCCCCTGGTGGACTACCTTGCCCGGCGCGACTACGCCGGCGCGGTCGCTGACTACCTCAGCCAAGTCAAAGGCGACTCGACCAACGCGGTGGCGATGCGCAACCTGGCCCGGGTATACGACCACCAGCACTCCTACGACTCAAGTCTCGTCTGGTGGGAGCGCGCCGCGGCAGCCGACCCGCAGGACGACTCGGCTGTCGCAGGTCGTTGGCTCGCTCTCCTCCGACGCGACCAGGATGACAGCCTTGGATTGGCCGCTACCCGTGCGCTGATCGCGGCCGAGGCCAAACGCTATCTCGCGGAGACAACGGCCGCCAGCCTTACCCTGGCCTACGATGGACTCGCCCTGTCTGACACCAGCCGCGTCAAAGCGGCGGCGTCACTCCTGACGGCCCGCTTTCCTGACTCCCCGCGCGGCTACGAACTGATCGGCTCGATGTTCTACGACTCGCTGTACCCGGTCTGGAACGACGATACGCTGAAACTGCCCATCATCCGGCGATTCCTGGAGCGTTTCCCTGTCACCGAGTGGCGGCAGACGTTCTACCAGTTCATGCTCAGTTCTCTGTTCACGCTGAAGGATACGATCGGTTTGCGCCTTGCCGCGACAGAGATGACCCGCGACGACACGCTGGACCCGTTCCGCTACCGCTATGCCGCGGCGCTGTTCAACCGTCTCGGTCTGGACCCGGCCCAGTCGGAACGTTACGCCCGTCGGGCGGTCACGCTCGAGCCAGGTGCGCTCAAGCCGCACAACAAGCCCCAAGAACAATGGGACATCGACTACCCGCCGTTGTACGTCTCGGCCCGTGTGGCCCTGGCCGAAGCCATGATGACTCAAGGGAGACGCGCCGAAGCCAAGGGCTGGCTGTCCGACGCCCTCGCAGAGTTTGAGTGGGACCCGCAGCAGGAAGCGACGCCCGCGTCCATCTATTGCCTGTTCGGCGAAGTCCAGACTGCCGAAGGCGATACAGCCACGGCGCTGACCTCATTCGCCTACGCTATGCAGTGCGGCGACTCGCGCAACACCTGGACCCTGCGTGCCGACTCGGGGTTCAGGCGTCTCCTGCCCCTGGGCGACCGGTCGGTCATCGACACCTCCCGCCAGATACTACGGCACGGCGGCGCTATCTTCACCGACGTCACCGACTCTGCCGGCCTCGCCGGGCGGCGCGAGTCGCGCGTCGCCTGGGGCGACTACAACAACGACCGCTTCGAGGACCTGCTTCTGAACGGCTGCCGGCTGCTGCGCAACGACAGCGGTGCCGGGTTCACCGACGTCAGCGAGTCTGTCGGCCTTGCCGACGCCGATGGACGCGGCGGTGTCTGGGCCGACTACGACAATGACGGCTGGCTTGACCTCTGGATGGCAGCCGGCTCCGGCCTCGACCGGCTCTGGCACAACGACCGTGGACGGTTCACCGACGCAACCACCACCGCAGGCACCCCGGCCGATTCCGCGCCGACCGAAGGCGCGGCCTGGGCCGACTTTGACGGAGACGGCTGGGTTGACCTCTACTGCGCGAACTACGAGAACTGGCAGGCCCACACGTACTACCCGGACCGGCTCTGGCGCAACCGGCGCGGCGTGTTCGCGGATGCGACCTCGGCTGCCGGCATCACCCGTCCCAACGACACAGACCTGGCCGGGCGCGGCGCGAACTGGGGTGACTTCGACGACGACGGCGACCCGGATTGCTTCGTCTCCAACTACCGGCTCTGCGAGAACTTCCTGTGGGAAAACTCCGGCCGCAGCCGATTCGCCAACCGCGCCGCCGAGCTCGGCGTCTCGGGCGACGAGGTGAACGGCTGGTATGGCCACACCATCGGCTCATCCTGGGCCGACTACGACAACGACGGCGACCTCGACCTGTTCACAGCCGACCTTGCCCACCCGCGCTACATTGAATTCTCCAACCGCTCGCGGCTCTACGAGAACCAGGGGCCGGGCGCCATTCCTCGCTTCCGCGACCGCCGTGCCGCTGTTGGCATCCGCTACGAGGAAACCCATTCTGACCCGGCGTGGGCCGACATCGACAACGACGGCGACCTCGACCTCTACGTCACCTCAATCTACGAAGGCCGTCGCTCCTTCCTCTATGAGAACCAACTCTTGCCCAACAACGGCACTTTTCTTGGACGCCGCATTCGCGCCTTCACCGACATCACCTGGCTGTCAGGTACGCGCTGCTACAACGGCTGGGGCTGCGCCTTTGCGGACTTCGACAACGACGGTGACCAGGACCTCGCGGTCGGCTCAGGGTCAGGCGTGAGGCTGTACCGCAACGACACACGCAACGGTAATCACTGGCTGAAAGTGAAGGTGGTCGGCCGTCGGGCGAACCGCGCCGGCATCGGCTGCCGCGTGACCGTGAGGCGCGGTACCGAGACACTCGTGCGCGAAGTGGAGGGTGGCAAGGGCACCACCAGCCAGAACTCGCTCATCCAGCATTTCGGTCTCGGGCACAGTACCGAACCGGTGACCGTCACGGTTCGCTTCGGGGCCAGGAGCACCGTGACCCTGAAAGGAGTCAAGCCGGATCAGGCGATTGTGGTCAGGGAACGCTAGCGCCGGACCGGACGCGGAAACAGCAGCGGCGTAGCGCCGAAGTAACGCTCGGACTCACCCTTGAGCACCCCCCGCAGGCGAGCGTCGTCGTGACGGACCTGGACCAGAATCAAGGGCAGGCCAACGGCCGCGGCGAGCAGCAGACCTCCCCAGGAGTTGAATACCAGTGCAACGCCGATGAGCTGGATGAACGTGCCCAAGTACCGCGGGTGGCGGCACAGGCGCATCAGCCTCACCGCTACAAGTTTCTTCTCCGGTATGGTCATGTGCTCTTCCTTGCCCAGCATCCTGACCTGGATAATCTGCAACAGGCCGAAGAGCACGTCCAGCCGGACAAGCGTCCCGCCCGCAAAGACCAGCAACCCCAAAAGCCCAGTCACGACCGCAGGCAAGGGCAGCTGGGTCCAGCGCCACCAGATGAAGTCGGCCGCACAGAAACCGATGTAGGGATACACGAAGAACGCGAACACGCCGCGCCAGAGTGCCGAGTGTTCGACAACGCCCGACTGGAAAAACGGCGCGGCAAAGTAGTACTCCACGCCCAGCCAGAGCACGAACAGCACGGCGAAAATGTTGGCCAGCAGCCGCCCGTCAGGCAACGCGTCGGCCAGGAAATTCGTGAAGAAGACGACAAAGTAGGCCATCACAAGCACGGTCCAAGCGAGCCGACCGAAACGGATGCGTCCGCCATAGTTGTTCATCAGTTCTGCCTGCCCGATTGTAGGAACTCCTCCGCGATTGCCCACAACATCCGGTCGGTGAGGTCGTAGCGGGCGTCCTGCGATTCCAGCACCGAGACGGCGAGCGAGGGCGGCATCAACACGGTCAGCGTGCCACCGCCCTGCGCGGTCCGGGCGCTGCGGCGCACAACGGTCAGCGAGCG
>JAWOHG010000281.1:0-15968 GCA_046485245.1 bacterium | reverse complement strand
AACCCGGTGCCGGGTCCGCGGCCGGGTCGGTGGCTGTCAATCGGCCGGGGACGATGCGCGGGCCGACTGTAAGCGAACTGCCGGCCCGAAGGCCGGCAGCCGCAATGCGGAATCAGGAGTGAAGCGCTAGGAGCCCGACTTCCCTTCGGCCGGCTTATCCATCGCCTCTTTTTCCATGAACTCCTTGGCCGAACCCTTGGTGCAGTAGTAGCCCCACTTCAGGCCGATTTTGGCCGTGACCGGGCACTCTGCGCAGATGCAGCCCTTCTCTTCTTTGATGTACTCGGTATTGCCGCTGAGGCAGAACCCGGCCAGCTTCTTGTCGGCGCATTCCTTGGTGTAACTCGGGCACTTGGCGCAGACGCAGTTGGCGGCGACGAACACCGCCTTGGCCGAGTCGGTCATCATTTCTTCCTGCGGGGCTTCGGTCTGCGCCGCGGGCGGAGTCTTCTCGCCGCCGCCGCAGGCCATCATTCCGACGACCAGCGCCGCTGCGAAGACAGTGAACAGAGCCTTCTTTACCATCAGCACCTCCCGGTGTTGTCTGTAGACCGCCGATATTAGGCCGTGTGGCCCGGCTGTCAATAGTCTGGACTCGGGCCCGTGTCCGGGCTAGAATCGGCGCGTGACCCGCCCCGCGCGTATCGCCCTGCAGGCCGGCTTGACCGTCGGCCTTGTCGCGCTCGGCGTGCTGCTGGTCAACGCCCCGACCATCCTGCGCTCTGGTCGTCCGGCAACGCTCGGCAACCTGGCCGTGCTGGCCGACTCAGGGAGAGTGCCGCCCGACTCGCTGCCGCTGGACTCCGCCCGCGCCATCGCCGCGCTGGAGAAGGTGCGCGACCCCGAACTCGACGTGAACATCGTCGAACTGGGACTGGTCGACTCGCTGACAGTCAGCGGCAGGGACATCAGCCTGACGATGATGCTCACGACGCCCGAATGCCCGTACGCCAAGGTGCTGGCGGTCGACGCCATCGAGGCCCTGCTCGGGTTGCCCGGCGCCGCCTGGGTCAAGGTGCGCGTCGACTTCAAGCGGCGGTGGGACCCGTCGCGCGTGTCCCCGGCAGTCCGCGAACGCTGGCGCCGCATCGCCGCCCCGGAGCGTTGACACAGCGCCCGGCGCGGCTAGAATTGACCCGACCGGCGCCGCAACGGAACACGAGGAAGCACAATGATTTACACCATCACCCTTAACCCGGCCCTGGACCGGACAATGTACGTCGAGTCGTTCGCGCCCGGCCGGCCGACGCGCATCAAGCGCGAGGAACGCTATTCCGGCGGCAAGGGCGTCGACGTGTCGCGCGCGCTGCGCGAGATGGGCACGGCCAACGTCGCGCTCGGCTTCGTGGGCGGGTTCGACGGCAAGGAATTCGAGGGCCGGCTGATGCTCGAGGGCCTGGCCTGCAGCTTCACCCGCATCGCCGGCGAGACCCGCACCAACATCGTCATCCAGGAGGATTCGAGCGACGTCGAGACCGCGCTGCTCGCGCTCGGCCCCGAGGTCAGGCCCGACGAGCTGATGGACTTCATGTTCCTGCTGGAAAAGGTGCCGAGCATGGCCGCGGTCATCGTGTCCGGCTCGCTGCCGCCCGGGCTCACGCCCGAGGTGTACCGCCGCATCATCGAGATCGGCAACAACCGGGGCGCGCGCACCGTGCTCGACACCGCGGGCGAGGCGCTGCGGCATTCGCTTGCGGCCCGGCCCTCGGTCATCAAGCCCAACCGGCACGAGCTGTCCGAGCTGGCCGGCCGCGACCTGCCCGACATCCGCTCGACCGTCGAGTTCTGCCGCACCCTGCACGACCGGGTCGAAACCGTGCTCGTGTCGCTCGGGCCGGACGGCATCGTGATGTCCACGCCGCACCGCGCCCTCCACGCCCGGCCGCCCGCGGTCAAGGTCAAGAGCACGGTCGGCGCCGGCGACTGCGCCGTGGCCGGGTTCGTCCACGGCCTGTCCATCGGCGAGGCGCCCGCCGACGCCCTGCGCCGCGCGGTCGCCGCCGGCACCGCCGCGACCCTGAATGCGGGCACCGGCCTGTCCCGCCGGGCCGACATCGAATCGCTGCTGCCGCAGGTCACCGTCGAGGAGCTCGCGCCGTGAGCCTGGTATCGGGCCGGGAACTGCTGGCCGAGGCCGCGCGCACCGGACGGGCAGTCGGCGCGTTCAACTTCAACAACCTCGAGTTCCTCCAGGCTATCGTCGCGGCCGCGGACCGCTCCGGCACGCCGGTGTTCCTCGCCACCAGCGAGGGCGCGGTCAAGTATGCGGGGCTCGACAGCATCGTGGCGATGGCCCGGGCCGCGGCGCAGGGCACCGCCGTGCCGCTCTGCCTGCACCTCGACCACGGCCGGGACCTCGACCTCATCCGGTCCTGCATCGCGGCCGGCTACACCTCGGTGATGGTCGACGGCTCGCACCTGCCGTATGACGGCAACGTCGCGCTGACGCGGCAGGTCGTCGAACTGGCCCGGCCCGCCGGCGTCTCGGTCGAGGCCGAGCTCGGCCGGCTCGTCGGGGTCGAAGACAACGTGACGGTCGCGGAGCGCGACGCGGTGCTGGTCAACCCGGAGGAAGCCGCGCGGTTCGCGGCCGAGACCGGGGTCGACTCGCTCGCCCCGGCCATCGGCACTTCCCATGGCGCCTTCAAGTTCAAGGGCGAGCCGCGCCTGGACTTCGACCGGCTGGCGGCGGTGAAGCGGCTGACCGGCCTGCCCCTGGTCCTGCACGGCGCCTCGTCCGTGCCGGCCGACATAGTCGAGAAGTGCCGGCGCTACGGGCTGGAAGTGCCGGGCGCGCGCGGCGTGCCCGAGCCCGACCTCGTGCGCGCCATCGAGCTGGGCGTCTGCAAGGTCAACGTCGACACCGACCTGCGTCTGGCCTTTGCCGCCGAGGTGCGCCGCGTCTTCAGCGAGAAGCCGGCCGAGTTCGACCCGCGCCATTACCTCGGCCCGGCGCGCGACGCGGTGCGGGAGCTGGTGCTCCGCCGGATAACCCTGTTCAACCGAACGGCGAACTGATGCTCGCGCTCCTGGCCAAGGCCGCGGTGCTGGGCCTGTCCACCGGCCTGTTCTGCGTCGGTTTCTGCGTGCCGTTGGTCGGCCCGGTGCTGCTCGGCCGCGAGCGCACCGGGATGCGCGACTCGCTGCGCGCCCTGGGCCTGTTCCTCGGTGGCCGGCTCGTCGCCTACCTGCTCTTCGGCGTAGTCTTCGGCCTGCTCGGCTCAGGTCTCGCCCGTGTCTGGACCGCCAAGGCCTGGCTCCTGCCCGCGGTGTATGCCCTGCTCGGCCTCCTGATGATTGCCTACGGCTTGGTCCTGTCGATGCCCCACATCGGCCTGTGCCGCCTGCTCGCCCCGCGCGTGCAGTCGAGCTGGTACCTCGTCGCGCTGGGTTTTTTGGCCGGCCTCAACCTCTGCCCGCCTTTCCTGCTCGCCGTCACGACGGTCATCGACGTCGGCGGCGCCCTGCGCGGTATGGCCTTCTTCTTCGTCTTCTTCCTCGCCACCAGCGTCTACCTCGTGCCGCTGCTCTTCTCCGGGTTCGCCGCCCGCCTGAGCGCGGTGCGGGTCGCGGCCCGCGCCGCGTCGGTGGTCGCCGGCGCGTACTTCCTGTTCCTGGGCATCCGGACCCTCGTCGGGTAGCCCGGCCCAAGCCCAAACTGATTGACACCGCGGGTCTTAGTCCTGTATAATCTGCCACGATGACCATTGCCGTATACCCGGCCGGCAACCGCGGCCGCGGGCAATGCCGTTACTTCCCTGCCACCGCCGGGATGGAGGAGGAATAGCCATGCCTGAGGAACAGCAACAAAACCCAGACGGTACTACAGCCGAAACGCCGGCATCACTCGAGGCCCGGTTCGGCGTGCCGTATGTCGACCTGGCCAGCTTCCGGGTCGACTCCGAGGTCCTGCAGATGTTCCCGGAGCAGTTCATGCGGACGAACAAGCTCATCCCGCTGTTCCGCTCCGGCAACACGCTGGCGGTCGCCTTTGTCGACCCGCAGGACATCTTCACGGTCGACGAGGTGCGCCGGATGACCGGGATGGAGGTCGAGCCGATGGTCTGCCGCGAGCTCGACCTGTTCGGCTCGCTCAACCAGTATTACACCACGGCGGAACAGCCCGACCTGCCCGACGAGCCCGAGCTCGCGTCGCTCGACGACCTGCCCGACGACGAGTCCGCGGCCGAGCAGGAGCAGAGCTCCGAACCGCGCAAGCTCGAAGAGCTCGCCTCCGAGGCCCCGGTCGTGCGCTGGGTCAACCAGATGATCATGCGCGCCGTGCGCGAGCGCGCGTCCGACATCCACATCGAGCCGACCCGCGAGGGCCTGCAGGTGCGGTTCCGCATCGACGGCATCCTCCACCCCATCGTCTCCCCGAAGAAGGCGCTGCAGCTCGCCGTCGTGTCGCGTATCAAGATCATGTCGCGGATGAACATCGCCGAGAAGCGCATCCCCCAGGACGGCCGCTACGGCGCCATCGTCGACGGCCGCGAGATCGACTTCCGCGTCTCGACCTTCCCGACCACCTACGGCGAGACGGTCGTGATGCGTATCCTCGACCGCATGCGCCTGCTCTCGCTCGACGAACTCGGCCTGATGGGCGAGACCGCCGCGCTGATGCGCGAGATGATCGCCAAGCCGCACGGCGTGCTGCTGGTCAACGGGCCGACCGGCTCGGGCAAATCGACCACGGTGTACGCCATCCTCGGCGAGATCCGGTCCGGTGACAAGAACATCATCACCATCGAGGACCCGGTCGAGTACGACATGGACAAGATCTGCCAGTCGCAGGTCAACGAGAAGGCCGGCTACAACTACCTGATGGGCCTCAAGCACATCCTGCGCCAGGACCCGGACGTGATAATGATCGGTGAAATCCGCGACGGCGAGACCGCCAGCGTCGCCATCCGCGCCGCGCTGACCGGCCAGCTGGTGTTCTCGACCATCCATACCTCGGACGCGCCGGGCACGCTGACCCGTCTCATCGACATGGGCATCGAGCCGTTCCTCGTCGCATCCGCGACCGAGGGCACCTGCGCCCAGCGGCTCGTGCGCAAGATCTGCCCGAAGTGCAAGGAACCCTACGACCCGCCGGGCAAGCTGCTCGAAGAGCTGGAAATGGAGCCGGGCACCAAGTTCTACCGCGGCAAGGGCTGCGAGCGGTGCCGCAACTCCGGCTACACCGGACGTATCGGGATTTTCGAAGTGCTCAAGATGAACGATCGCATCCGCGAGCTGGTCGTGACCCGGCCGCCGACCAGCGCCATCCGCGCCCTCGCCCGCGAGTACGGCATGCGTACCCTGTGGGAGGACGGCATGGACAAGGTGAGAGCCGGGACCACCACCATCGAGGAAGTGATGGACGAGGCCGAAAAGGTCGATTAGCGGAGGAACAGCAAAATGCCTCTGTTCAGTTACAAGGTTCGCGACAAGGAAGGCCAGGTCGTCTCCGGCACGCTCGAGGGCACCGACGTCAACACCGTCGTCGAGCGCCTCGACGCGCTCGGCTACGTGCCCATCTCCATCCGGGAAACCAAGACGGCGGGAGGCGGAGGCGGCGGCATCGACATCAGCCGGTTCTTCGAACGGGTCAAGCCGGTCGACCTGATCAACTTCACGCGCCAGTTCGTGACCCTGCACCGCGCCGGCCTGCCCCTGCTGTCGGCGATCGGCGCGCTCCAGGGCCAGACCGGGTCCAAGCCGCTGGCCAAGGCACTCGACGCCATCCGCAAGGACCTGATGGGCGGCGCATCGCTCTCGTCGGCGATGGCCAAATACCCGCGCGTCTTCAACGACCTCTACGTCAACTCGATCTGGGCCGGCGAGACGGGCGGTGTCCTCGACGAGATCCTCGAGCGCCTGGTCCTGCTGCTCGACCACGACCGCAAGCTCCGCAGCGACGTCGGCGGCGCGATGCGCTACCCGATCATCCTCGCCGGCGGCTTCGTCGTGGCTGTCGTCGTCCTCGCGGCCTTCGTGCTGCCCAAGTTCACCGTCCTGCTCACCACGGTCGGCGGCAAGATGCCCCTGCCCACGCAGATTCTCATCATGTTCACCGATTTCATGGCGAAATACTGGTACGTCATCTTCCTGCTTGCCGCGGGCGTCGGTGTGATGTTCTACATGTTCATCCGCACCCCGCCGGGCCGGCTCTGGTGGGACAAGCTGAAGTTCCGCATCCCGATCTTCGGCCAGATCATCTACAAGATGTCGCTGTCCCGGTTCGCCCGGATGTTCGAGACGCTCGACCGCACCGGCCTGCCCATCCTGCGCAGCCTCGGGCTGGTGTCCAAGACCGTGGGCAACGTCTACATGGCCGGCGCCATCGACCGGCTGGCCGAGTCGGTGCGCCGCGGCCGCGGCCTGGCCGCGCCGATGCGCGAAATCGGCGTGTTCCCGCCGATGGTTATCCAGATGGTCGCGACGGGCGAGGAGTCGGGCGCCCTCGACGACATGTTGCGGCAGGTTTCGGACTACTACGACAGCGAGGTCGAGTACGCGGTCAAGAACCTGACCGCGATGATCGAGCCGCTTATGATCGGTTTCATGGGCGTCGGCGCGGTGTTCCTAATCATCGCCATCCTGATGCCCTACATGTCCATCCTGTCGAACTTCGGTTCGGGCGGCGGCTACGGACAGAACTAGCTAGAACGCCCGCAGACTGGCGCTGACCGCCGCGTCGAGACTCTCGATTGCGGCGGTCAGCAGTTTCACCACCGCGTCGTAGTCCCCTTCGGCGATGACGCCCGCGTGGGCGTGGATGTAGCGCGTCGGCCAGCCGACCACCAGCGACGGCACGCCGCCGTGCTGGATGTGGATGACGCCGGTGTCGTAACCGCCGCGCACCGTCGTAAAGTGGTAGCGCAGCTTGCGCCTCTCGGCCGTGTCGGCCACGAAGTCGCGCAGCCGCGTGTTGGGAATCATCGTGCTGTCGTGAACGAGGATGGCCGCGCCGTTGGTCAGCCGCTCGGCCAGGCCCTTGCGCGGCGTGTCCGCGCCCTCGGCGCAGAGCGACACGTCGGCCGCGAACGCCACGTCCGGTTTCACGACGTCGCCCGCGGTCCGGGCGCCGCGCAGGCCGACCTCTTCCTGGGTGGAGCCGACAAAGTAGACCGTGTTGCGGTGCTTCCGCTTGGCGAGGGCGCGCGCGATCTCGATGATGATGCCGCAGCCGCCGCGGTCGTCCCAGGCCTTGGCCATCAGCAGCCCGCCCGCCATTTCGGTGAACTGCGAGAAGGGCACGATCGGGTCGCCCGGCCGCACCCCGAGTTTCCTCTCGACGTCGAATCCCTCGCGGGCGCCGAAGTCGATGTACATCTTGTCGATTTCCGGCAGCTTCTTGCGCTCGTCCTCGGTCATCTCGTGCGGCGGCTTGGACCCGATGACACCCGGGAAGTCGCCCTTGCGCGTGCGCAGCACTACCCGCTGGCCCAGCAGCACCTGCGGCGTCCAGCCGCCGAGGGGCAGGAACCGGACGTAGCCGTCCGGGGTCACCTTCTTGACCATGAACCCGACCTCGTCCATGTGGGCGCTGACCATTATCCGCGGGCCGTCGCCCTGACCGTCGAGCCGGCCGATGACGCTGCCCAGCCCGTCCCGCGAGACCTTGCAGACCTTGCCCAGTTCCCGGGCCACGATGGCGGCCGGTTCGGATTCGTAACCGGACGGGCCGAACGCGTCGGTCAGTTCGCGCAACAACGCCTTGTCTGCCATGTCACTCTCCCTGTTAGAGCGTCACTCGGTCCCGGGCTATACGTCGAGGTTCTCGACGTGCCGGGCGTTCTTCTCGATGAACTGGCGCCGGGGCTCGACCTCGTCGCCCATCAGCAGCCTGAATACCTCGTCCGCCTCGGTGGCGTCCTCCATCGCGACCCGCTTCAGGGTCCGCTTCTCCGGGTCCATCGTCGTCGACCAGAGCTGTTCCGGGTTCATCTCGCCGAGACCCTTGTATCGCTGGATGTCGAACGCGGCGCCCTCTTTCTTCACTACGGCGGCGGCCAGGTCCTCCTCGTTGTAGAGGTACCGCTCGGTCTTGCCCGACTTGATGCGGAACAGCGGCGGCTGGGCGATGAACACGTAGCCGGTCTCGATGAGATCCTGCATGTGCCGGTAGAAGAAGGTCAAGAGCAGGATGCGGATGTGCGACCCGTCCACGTCGGCGTCGGTCATGATGATGATCTTGTGATAGCGCGCCTTCTGCGCATCGAAGTCGTCGCCGATGCCCGCCCCGACCGCCGAGATGATGGTGCGGATCTCGGTGTTGGACAGCACCTTGTTCAGGCCCGCCTTCTCAACGTTGAGGATCTTGCCGCGCAGCGGCAGCACCGCCTGGAACCGCCGGTCCCGGCCCTGTTTGGCCGAACCGCCGGCCGAGTCGCCCTCGACGATGTACAGCTCGCTGTCGGCCGGGTCTTCCGAGGCGCAGTCGGCGAGCTTCCCGGGCAGCGTGTCGGAGTCCAGAAGCGACCGGCGCCGCGCCAGCTCGCGCGCCTTGCGCGCCGCCATCCGCGCCTTGGCCGCCGCGACTACCTTGTCCATCACCCGGTTCGCGACCCGCGGGTTCTCCTCGAAGTAGGCGGCGAGCTTCTCGTTCAGCACGGTCTCGACCACACCCTTGGCCTCGCCGTTGCCCAGCTTGGTCTTGGTCTGGCCCTCGAACTGCGGGTCGGCGATCTTCACCGACACGACCGCGGTCAGACCCTCGCGCGTGTCCTCGCCGGACAGCTCGACGTCGTCCTTGAGCGTGCCGTTCTTACGCGCGTAGTCGTTGATGGTCCGGGTCAGTGCCGACTTGAAGCCCGAGAGGTGCGTGCCGCCCTCGTGGGTGTTGATGGTGTTGGCGAACGAGAAGATGCTCTCGACGTAGCCGTCGTTGTACTCGAACGCGACCCCGACCTCCATCCCGTTACGGCTGTCCTCGATCAGCACCGGCTTGTGCAACGGGTTGCGGCCGGTGTCGAGGAAGCGGACGAAGTCAGCCAGCCCGTTGGGGTAGTGGAACTCCTCCTTGTGTCCGTCGCGTTTGTCCTCCAGCACGATGGTCAGGTTCTTGTTCAGGTAGGCGAGCTCGCGCATCCGCGTCTGGATGATGTCGTACTTGAACTCGACCTTCTTGAACACCTTGACGTCGGGCCGGAACGTGATGGTCGTGCCGGTGCCCTTGGCCTTGCCCGCGACCTTCATCTCCTCTTTCACGTCGCCGCGCCGGAACTCCATCCGGTAGCACTTGCCGTCGCGGCAGACCTCGGCGACAAGGTACTCGGACAGCGCGTTGACGACCGACACGCCGACGCCGTGCAGTCCGCCGGAAATCTGGTACACCTTGTGCTCGAACTTGGCCCCGGAATGCAGCACGGTCAGCACGACCTCGAGCGCGGGCCGCTTCTCGATCGGGTGCGTGTCCACGGGGATGCCGCGGCCGTTGTCCTTGACCGATATCTCGTCGTCCGACAGGATGGTGATGCTCACCGTGTCGCAGAACCCGGCGAGCGCCTCGTCCACCGCGTTGTCGACCACCTCGTAGACGAGGTGATGCAGACCCCGGACACCGATGTCGCCGATGTACATCGCCGGCCGGTGCCGGACTGCTTCCAGCCCCTTCAGGACATGGATTTGCGCCGCATTGTAGCCTTCTGCCATAGGCCCCTATCTTAACGACAAGTCATTGAGAATCAAGGTTAGTCCGGGCGCTTGCCGCCCCCGGAAACGAACCGGATATCGCGCACGACCCTTCGACCGGCCCGCGCGTTGAGCTTGGCCAGGAGCTGCGGTTTGAGGTAGGTCAGCTGCGTCATCCAGCCGGCGCTGTCCACGACCACGTACAGCACGCCGGACTCCATCGACCGCGCCCGCGCGTGGCGCGCCACGGCCGCGCCCGCGACCTCGGGCCAGCTCTCCACCACCGGCTGCTCGGCCACGACCCGGTCGAGCTGCAGCCGCCGGAGCACCCGCGGCAGCAACTCGTCAACCGACTTGAACTTCTTCCACCCGGCCTTGCGCAACTCTGAACTCCCTCCCGCCGCTGCGGCACCCGCCCGCACCGGGCGGCGCGTCGCAGGCGACCGTCACGCCGCTCTCGACCGGCAGGCGCCGCGCCGCGGCGTAGATTATCTGTCCCCGGCTCGCCGTCGCGTCCAGGACCGCGTGGCAGCGCCGCTCGTCCAGCTCCGACGCAATCTCATCCAGGAGAAACACCGGCCGCGCACCCCTGGCCGCGGCCAGCGTGTCGCCCTCGGCCAGGCGCAGCGCCACCCCGGCCAGCCGCTGCTCGCCCACCGAGCCGAACCGGCGCAGGTCGCGCCCGCCCGCCCGCACCGCGATGTCGTCCCGGTGCGGCCCGACCACGGTCTGCTTCATCTCGCGCGAGCGCGAGCGCGTCACGGCCAGCCGCTCGGCCAGCCGGGACTGCAGGTCCGGCCCGGCGGCGACGCTCGGCCGGTACTCCAGCGCCGCGCCGGCAACGCCGAACCCTTCCAGCAGTTCCGCGGCGCGCGCAAGCAGCCGCTCGGCCGGGCCGAACCGCGCCTCGTACACCGCGGCCCCGGTCCGGGCCAGTTCCGCTTCCCAGGTCAGGTGCAGCTCCTCGGGCGCGTCGCTCTCCAGCAACCGGTTGCGCTGCAGCAGCACACGGCGGTACTCGTTCAGCCGGCCGATGTAGTCGCGCCGGGTCTTGGCCATCGCCATGTCGAGGAAAGCGCGCCGCGCCCCGGGCCCGCCCCGCACGAGCTCGATGTCCTCGAGCAGCAGTACGACCACGGGCAGCCAACCGAGGAAATCCGACAGCCGGTCCAGCCGGCCGCCGTCCAGGAGCACCCGCTTCTCCTGCCCGTCGAACCGCACCTCGGCCCGCTTGCCCTGGTCGTCGACGCCCGCGACCGCGGCCAGTTCCTGCCCGAACCCGAGCACCTCGTCGTCGGTGCAGCGCCGGAACGAACGGCCGATGGCCAGCCAGTGCACCGCCTCGAGCACGTTGGTCTTGCCCGCCCCGTTCGGCCCGAACAGGTAGTTACACCCGGGGTCGAACTCGAGCGTGACCGGTTGGAGATTGCGGAATCCCTGCAGGGAAAGGCGCGCCAGTGGCACGGCAGAATCTAAGGCACGCCGTCGCCCGGGTCAAGCGCAGTGCCCGGCCGATTTGCACTCGCGGGCCGGCCGGCTAGACTGGCCCGATGCCTTCCCCGACCGACTTCCTGCGGCCCGAGGCCGTGGCCAAGCTGCGCGGCATCGACCTGCGCGCCCGGCTCGTGGTCGAGGGCTTCCTCGCCGGGCTGCACCGCTCGCCCTACAAGGGCTTCTCGGTCGAGTTCACCGAGCACCGCCAGTACATCCCGGGCGACGAACTCAAGCGCGTCGACTGGAAGGTCTACGGCCGCACCGACCGGTTCTACATCCGCGAGTACGAGGAAGAAACCAACCTGCGCGCTTGGCTCGTGCTCGACGCCTCCGGTTCGATGGCCTACACCGGCTCGGGGATGAGCAAGCTCGAGTACGCCAACTGCCTCGCGGCCAGCCTCGCCTACCTGCTTCTGCACCAGAAAGACTCGGCCGGGCTCGTGACGTTCTCCGACCGCATCGACCGCTACCTGCCGCCCCGCTCCACCCCGGCCCACCTCCACGCGGTCCTGCGCGAGCTCGCCCGGGTCAAGCCCGGCGGCGACACCGACGTCGGCGGCACGCTCGACGCGCTGGCCGAGCGCATCAAGCGCCGCGGCCTGGTCATCGTCATCTCCGACCTGTGGGACGACGAGGCGAGGGTGCTGCGCGCCCTGCGCCACTTCCGCCACCGCCGCCACGAGGTCATCGTATTCCACGTCACCGACCCGGTCGAATGCGACCTCGCATTCCGCGGCCCGGTCGTGCTGCGCGACCTCGAAACCGGCCGGGAACTCACCGTCGACCCGCGCGTCATCGGGGCCGACTACCGCAAGTCCTGGCAGCGGCGCTGCGCCGCGCTCGAGCGCGGCTGTGCCGAGGCGCTCGTCGACTACTGCCGGGTCTCGACCGCGACCCCGTTCGACCGCGCGCTCTTCCGCTACCTCGAGCGCCGCCGCCGACTCGCCTGATGAACTTCGCCGCGCCCGCGCTCCTGCCCCTTGCCCTGCTCGCGGCCGTGCCCCTGCTCATCCACATCTTCAGCCGCACGCGCCTGCGCCGCCACGACTTCCCGTCCCTGCGCCTGCTCGACGCGGTCCGGCGCGAACGCTTCTCCTATGTCCGGCTCAAGGAAATCCTCCTGCTCATCCTGCGCACGCTCGCCCTGCTCGCGCTACTGCTGGTGCCGCCGCGGCCCGCGCTCCTGGCTCGCGGCGCCGGACTGCCCCCGGGCGACTTCGTCGTGGTCCTCGACGACTCGTACTCGATGGGCTGGGGCACGCGCTGGGCCCGCGCCCGTGATGCTGCGCGCCGCCTGCTCGAAAGCGCCGGGCCGGGCCGCCGGGCCGGCCTCGTCACCACCTCGGGCAGCGTGCTCGACACCGCGCTGGTCGACCGGCCCGCCGCGCTGATTCGGCGGCTCGACTCGCTCGAGGTCTCCTCGACCGCGGCCCGGCTCGACTCGGCTCTCGCCCTGGCCCGCCGCGTCGGCGGCGGCAAGGTCACCGTGTTCGCAATCACCGACCTGCAGGCCCGCGCCCTGCCCCCGGGCCGCGCCGACACCCTCGCCCCGGTGCGCCTGGTCGATGTCGGCGCCGACCGTGCCGCCAACGTCGCGGTTGCCGACGTCGGGCCTGAGAACCGCCTGCCCGTGCCCGGCCGCGCGGTCCGCATCCGCGCCGCATTCGCCAACCATTCCGACCGGCCGATTACCGGCTTCGCCGTGGTCGAAGTCGGCGGCCGGGTCGAAGAGACCGCGCTCGAACTGCCGCCCCGCGCGGTCACCGCGCACATCTTCTCCCTCGCGCTCGACGCCCCCGGCGCGCACCCGGTGCGGGTCGACTTCCGCTCCGACTCGCTCTCATCCGACGACACGCGCTGGGCCGTGGTCACCATCCCCGAGCGCCTGCGTCTGCTCGTGGTCGAGACGCCCGCCGCCCCGGCCGCGCTCGTCGCCGCCGCGCTCGGCCCCGACTCCGCATCGCTCTTCTCCCTGACCGTCGCGCCGGCCGGCGCGCTCGGCCGCCTCGACCTGCGCCGGTTCGACTGCGTGCTGGTCACCGACGCCGGCGCGCTCGCGCCCGCCGACATCGACCGGCTCGAGCTCGCCCTGCAGACCGGCACCGGCCTGCTGCTGATGCTCGGGCCCGACACCAAACCCGGGTTCGCGCTCGCGCCCTGGTTCGCGGTCACCGGCCTCGCCCGTCCCGCCGGGTTCAACACGCTCGCCGGGCTCGACACTCTCGCCCCGGCGCTGGAGATATTCCGGCCGGCCGACTTCGCCTCGGTGCGCTTCTTCGCCCACGCCGTGACACGCCCCATCGACGCCCGGCCCATCGCCACGCTCTCCGACGGCGCGCCGCTGATGCTCGAGGGCGCGCTCGGCCGCCTTATCGTCTGGACCTTCACCGCTGCCCCGGAGAATACCGACCTCGTGTACCGCGCCGCCTTCGTTCCCCTCCTGCACCGCTGCCTGTCCGCGGTCGCCGGCGCCGACCTGCGCCGCGACCGGCTCGTCGGCGACACGCTTCGAGTGTTCAGCGACGACCCGTCGGCGCTCGCGGTGCAGGGCCCGACCCGCCGCGGCGTCGCCCGCGCACTGTCCGGCAGCGGCCGCGCCCGCCTCGAGTACGCCGACACCGACGAGCCCGGCATCTACACGCTCGGCGGCCGCGCCGTGGCCGTCAACCTCGACCCGGCCGAGGCCGACCTCGAGCGCATCGCCCCGGCCGACCTGGCTGCGCGCGGCCATGTTGTTCAGAAGGAAGTCGGCGAGCGGGCCCTGGACCTCATCCCGGTCCTGCTCTACATCGCGGCCGCGGCCTTCGCCGCGGAAATGCTCCTCTTGGCCCTCTAGGAGCCCTGCCGGCTAGACGAGAATCCCGGACTTGAGGTACGCGACGTAGCGCTGGAACACCGTCTCGTCCTCGAGGATCGACACGCGCGAGACCACGACGTTGGGGCCGTCGATGCGCGCCTTCAGGCCATAGGCCTGGTGCCCGGGCTCGCGGACCGTGAAGCCGATGTCGTAGACCTCCTCGGCCTTCATGTAGCCGCGGCCGGTCACCTGCTCCATGAAGTAAGCGAGGTTGTCGGCGAGCAGTTCCAGTGCCTTCGCCGGCAGCATCGTGCCGGTCAAGGGCACGTAAATCACCTCGCCGCCCTGTGCGCGGGCATCGACCACCTGGGCCCGGTCCGTGTCTACCGCCTGCCGCAGAAATTCAAGCGACTGGTTCAACATCCCGAAACAATGTAGCCGCGCCGTGCGGCCAGTCAATAGCCGCTAGGCGCTGCCCGCCATCCGGGCGTAGACCAGCGCGTTGCGCACCATCTTCTCGATGACGCAGTACTCGTTCGGCTGGTGGGCCCGGCCCTCGTTGCAGCCCCAGACCACGGCCGGCACGCCCAGCCGCCGGAAGAACGCCGCCACCGTGCCGCCGCCGATGCCCTGCGTGAACGGCTCGGCCTTGTACACCGCGCGCACCGCCTCGGACAGAAGCTTCACCACCGGCGCGTCGGCGCTGGTCGGCGGCGCGGCCTGCGCGTACTGCTCGGTCTCGACCCGCACCTCGACCCTGTACTCGGCCGCGACCTCGGCCGCGACGGCCTTCATATCGGCCAGCACGTCGTCGATGCGGTACTGGGGCAGAACCCGGCAGTCGAACCAGAACTGGTCCTCGCCCGGGATCGTGTTCACGTTGGGCACGTTCGCCGCCTTCTTCGTCGGCTCCAGCGTCGAGAACGGCGGCTCGAACAGCGGGTCGCGCGCGCCGTACTTCTCGTGCAGCCGCTCGTCCAGCCGCACGACGAGGTTGGCCCCGGCGCGGTGCGCGTTGTTGCCGTGGTGCGGCGCGGACGCGTGCGACTGCTTGCCCAGCGTCGTGAACCTCACCCAGGCAATCGACTTCTCGGCCACCTCCAGCATCGTGCCCTCGGCGTTGCCCGCGTCCGGCACCACCACGAGGTCGCCGGGCTTGCACGGCGCGTGCTCGCGCAGCAGCCAGTCGGCCCCGAGGACAGAACCGGTCTCCTCGTCCGCCACCAGCATCAGCGCGACGTCGATGGCCGGGACGAGCTTCAGGTCCAAGAGCGCCCGCAACGCGTAGGCCGTCGCTACCATGTCCTGCTGGTTGTCCTCGGTGCCGCGGCCGTAGATGCGGCCGTCCCGCACGACCGCGGTGAACGGGTCGGTGTCCCACAGCTCGCGCGGCCCGCTGGGCACGATGTCCAGGTGCGTCATCAGCCACAGCGTGCGCGAACGGTCCCTGCCGGCCATCCGCGCCACCAGGCTCGGCCGGTACACGCCCGGCGCCGAAGGGTCCGGGGCGCGATACTCGGTGACCTCAAGGCCCCAGCCCGCCAGCAGCTTGTGCATGTGGTCGGCCTTCGCCTTCTCGCCCGTCCCGCCCGATGCCGGGCAAATCGCGGGCAGGGCCACCAGCTGCTTCTGCAGCTCGACCATCGCCGGCTCCAGTTCGCGGATTCGGGCCTCGATTCTCTCAAATTTACTGCTGTCCCACACGGCAATCCTCCAATGTAGTCGTTCGGTCAGTCGGTCGCGGCAGTATCGCCCGAAACCCGGCCGCAGTCAACGGGAACAGCGGAGGAGACACTAGACACTGGACTCTAGACACTGGACATTGGACTCGAGACACCAGGAATTGGCAATTCGTCATTCGAGCTTCGTCATTCTCCTCTCTGCCTTCGCCCGCCTCTCCGCCGAACCTCACCACAACGACACCAAAGACACAAAGAACACCCGCTACATCTGATATCTCGACTCTGACATCACTCCTCTGACCTCGCACCCGCAATCCTGCATTCCCCATTCTGACTTCTGAGTTCTGCCTTCGCCCTCGCCGCTCCGGCGTTTT
>JAWOHG010000228.1:0-2868 GCA_046485245.1 bacterium | reverse complement strand
CGCTCCATCACGTCGCCGGTCGGGTACTCGTTGGCGAACCGGTGCCCGGCGTCGAGCACGCGGCGGAACACGGTGTTGCGCACCGACCACTGGTAGCGCTCGTTCATCCGGCCGCGCGTGAACGGCAGCATCACGTCGCCGGCCGCGCGCAGCAGCCCGAAAATGACCAGCAGGACGACGTAACGGACGAGCAGCGCCGCGGACAGCTTCGTGCTGATGCCGTCGATGATGAGCCGCAGGATGTACGGGTAGGCGACCGTGATGACGGTGACGACAATCGTGAAGACGGTGAGCCAGACGACCCAGCTCGGTCGCTCGCGCCAGAAGTCGAAGACGAGCTTCAGCCCGAACTGCGGCTTCTTCGCCTTCTGCTCCTCGTTTCGGGTTTCGGGTTTCGTCATTCGAGTTTCGCCCTAACCCGCGCTCTCTCCGACATACTGCAATTCATACAGCTTCGCGTAGATGCCGGCGCGCGCGAGCAGGTCGTCGTGCGTGCCCTGCTCGGCAATGCGGCCCTTGTGCACGACCACCACGCGGTCGGCCATCCGGATGGTCGCGAGCCGGTGCGCGACGATGACCGCGGTGCGGCCCTTGAGCAGTTCCTCCAGGCCCTCCTGGATGAGCGCCTCGGTGCGCGGGTCGACCGACGAGGTCGCCTCGTCGAAGATGAGCACCTCCGGGTCGCGCACCAGCGCCCGGGCGAACGCGAGCAGTTGCCGCTCGCCCAGGGAGAAATTGGCCCCGCCCTCGGTGAGCACCGAATCGTAGCCCTTCTCGAACCGCATGATCGCGTCGTGGACCCGGCAGCGCTGCGCCGCGGCCTTGACCACGTCGGCCGGTATCGACTCGTCGAGCATCCGCAGGTTGTCCAGCACCGTACCCGGGAACATCACGACCTCCTGCGGCACGAACCCGACCGCGCGGCGCAGGCGGTGCCGGCCGATGCCAGATAGCTCGACCCCGTCGTAGAGGATGCGGCCCTGCTGGTGACGGTAGAACTTCAGAAGCAGGCTGACGATTGAGCTCTTGCCGCCGCCGGTCTCCCCGACCAGCGCGACCTTTTCGCCCTTGCGGATGACCAGGTCGATGTCCTTGAGCACGAAGTTCTCGCCGTCGTAGGCGAAGTCCACGTCCTCGATGCGTATCGCCTCGCGCAGTTCCAGCCCGCCCTCTTCGCTTTGGCTTTTGACCTTTGGCTTTTGGCTTTTGACTTCGCCGTCGAATTCCTCCGGCTCCTGATCCAATATCCCTATGGTCCGCTCGGCCGACGCGAACGACCGCTGGAGCTGGTTGAGCGTGTCCGAGAGCATCCGCAGCGGCCCGAACAGCCGCGCGATGTAGGTGACGAACAGCACCAGCGTGCCGATGGTGACCTCGCCGCGCATCGCCCACACGCCGCCCAGCCCGAGCACCAGCCCGATGCCGACGATTTCCCCGAAGTCGACCATGAACCAGACGATGTTCCACAGCCCGAACGCGCGCATCTCCTGCCGGTACTTGGCGCGGTTGAGTTCGTCCATCCGGCGCGCGACCCGGTCCTGCTGGCAGAAAAGCTGGATGACCGGCAGGCCGCGCAGCGTCTCGTTGACGAGGTTGTTGGTCTCGGCGACGGTGCGCCGCACCTTGACGTACAGCGGCCGCACCCGCTTCAGGATGAACTGGGTGACCAGCACGAACGGCGGCACCAGCGCCAGCACCAGCAGGTACAGCCGCCACTCGACCGTCGCCATGATGATGCTCATCCCCACCAGCATCAGCGCGCTCTGCAGCAGCATCACCGTGGTGTGGGTGAAGAGCATCTTCAGCGCCTCGGTATCGCTCTCGACCCGCGACATCAGCTTGCCCGCCGGAGTCGAGTCGAAGAATCGCATCGGCAGGTTGAGCACGTGGGCGAACAGCGCCTGCTTGAGGTTGGCCGCGCCCCGCTCGCCGACCTGGGCCAGCCACACGCCCTGGAAGTAGCCGGCGAAGATGATGAACACCTGCGCCCCGAGGTAGACCAGCGACGTCAGGGCGAGCCCGCGCAGGTCGCCGGCCGCGATGTTCACGTCGATGGCCCGCTTCATCAGCACGGGCCCCAGCAGCCCCAGGCCCGACGTCACCAGAAGCATCGCCACCGCGGCCAGTATCCGGCCCAGGTACGGCCGGAAGAACGGCCACAGCCGCGTTATGTAGGTGGACGCCTTGCCCGTGGGCTTGGTGTCTTCAGTATCGAAGTCGAAATCGCCGTGGAACACTGGCCCCCATTATTGCCGGGAATAGCCCGGTGTAAATAGCCGGCAGAAACCGGCGTCGGTCAGGCGTTCTAGGCCCCGGCGCGGCTAGCCGCCGCCCTCGAGCTCGAACAGCCGGTCGCGGAACGCGATGTAGCGCACCAGCTCGCCCATCTCGAACACGATGTGCGGCCGCAGCAGGTAGCCCGCGCCTTCGGGTAGCGCCAGCCCGCCCGGCAGCTCGAGCCGCGGCTCGCCGTCGGTCGAGAAGTTGGCCAGGAAACCGTCGTCGGACAACCGCTCGTACGGGTAGTACTGGACGCTGAACCGCCGCTCGGGGTCGTTGTACAGGAAATCGACGTCGAGCAGCGACTCGTAGCGGCACTTGGGGCAGGCGAACACGTTGACCGTGCCGGCAAGGAGCAGTTCCTTCGCGTCGGGGTCGACCACGACGTTCATCGACCGCCACACCGTGACCTGCGACGTCTCGCCGCAGGCCGGGCAGGTCGCCTCGACCTGTTCCTTCACCGACACGCGCGCACTCCCGGCCGCTTCACCCGCCGGCCTTCGCTGTTTGTCATCCGGGTCGCTCCCCTCTGCTCGGTCATCGCGCCTTGCTCCTGCGCCAGCGCAGCTTCGCGGTCAGTATCCGGTC
>JAWOHG010000157.1:0-19341 GCA_046485245.1 bacterium | reverse complement strand
AAAACGCTATCCAGGCTGTAGGTTGGAGGTGGTATTTGTGCAAACAGGCGTCTCAATTCCTGGTCGCCTACGATACGGCCGTGTGGGAATACGTGGAGGACGACGGATCGGGCCGGCCGAGCCAGTTGAAGACGGAGCTGACTTTCGTCAGCAGCCAGACCAGCGGCGAGAAGAGCCAGCGCGCGGCGGTCACGGGCAGGGCAGCGAGCGCCGCGAAGGCGGCCGGCCCGCGCGCCGCGACAAGCTTGGGGATGACCTCGGAGAAGACGATGATGACGCCGGTGATGATCAGGCCGCCGACGCCGACGTAGAGCGTTTCGCTCGCGCCGGCCCGGCGGGCGAGCGACAGCGCGAGCAGGGTGAACACCGCCGAGGCGGTGGAGTTGACGATGAGGTTGCCGAGCAGGAGCGTGCCGAGCAGGCGCGGCGGCTCGGCGAGCAGGCGCTCGATGCGGCGGCTCGAGGCGGGCCGGGCGGTCTTGAGTTCCTCGCGCTGGCCCGGGGTGAGCGAGAAGAACGCGGTCTCGGTGCCGGAGAAGAAGGCGGAGAGCGCGAGCAGAACGACCAGGATGAGGATAGGCAATAACATCAGTGGGAATGACGAATGACGAATGTCGAATGTCGAATGACCGACGCAGGCAGCCGAACCTGCCCGTGCAATCGACAACCGACAATCGACAATCGAAGATGGCGGCGCATCACCTGTTCCATTCCCGTTCGTAGGGCCGCATCTGCGCGTGGGTGAGGCCGGCGAGGTGCAGGAGTCCGTGGAGCACGAGACGGCACAGCTCTGCGCGCACGGTCACGCCCTGTTCGCGGGCCTGTTCGCGGGCGCGCTCGCGCGAGACGTAGATTTCGCCCAGGAGCGGGACGCGGCCCGGTTGGCTTCGCCCCTGTGGGAACAGCCCGGCCGCGTCGAGCCGGAACGAGAGCACGTCGGTCGGCCGGTCGCGGCCGAGCCAGTCGTGGTTGAGTGCGCGGATGCCGTGGTCGTCGACGAAGACGACCGACACGGTGCCGCGGCCGAGGGCGAACCGCTCGTCGACCCGGCGGCCGACGCGGCCAAGCGCGGCCCGCAGCCGCGCGTCGCGCGTGCCGAACAGCTCGAGCCGCATCACACCAGCGGCGGGGTGTCGGCCGGGTTGTCGGGGCGGGCCCCGTAAGCGGCGATGATGCGCGAGACCAGCGGCGGCCGGACGACGTCCTGGCCGGTCAGGTGCACGATGGCGATGCCGGGCACGTTGCAGAGCCGTTCCTCGGCCTCGATGAGGCCGGACACGTGGTGATGGGTGAGGTCGATTTGCGTGATGTCGCCGGTGACGATGGCCCGCGAGTTCCAGCCGAGGCGGGTGAGGAACATCCGCATCTGGGTGGAGGTCGTGTTCTGGGCCTCGTCGAGGATGATGTAGGCGTCGGACAGGGTGCGGCCGCGCATGAACGCGAGCGGCGCGACCTCGATGACTTCCTCTTCCATCAGCCGGCGCGCGCGCTCGAGCTGCATCATGTCGAACAGCGCGTCGTAGAGCGGCCGCAGGTAGGGGTCGACCTTGTCCTTGAAGGTGCCGGGCAGGTAGCCGAGCGATTCGCCCGCCTCGACCGCGGGCCGGGTGAGGATGATGCGGCTGGCGCGGCCGGTGGTGAGCGCTTCGACCGCGGCCGCGACCGCGAGGTAGGTCTTGCCGGTGCCGGCGGGGCCGATGGAGAAGATGATGTCGTTGGCACGCATCGCGGCGACGTAGTCGCGCTGGTTGGCGGTCTTGGCGACGATGACCTTGCGCGGGGTCTTGAGCGTGAGCGGGTCGGGCCCGCCCGGCACCGCCGGCGCGACGGGCGCGGGTCGGCCGCACTCGGCGCCGACGAGGTCGGGCGAGAGCGACTCGCCGCGGCGGCAGCGCGCAAGCAGGCGCTCGACCGTGGCGACGAGGTCGGCTTCCTCGGCGGCCGGGCCGGAGAGAATCAGCTCTTCGCCGCGGGCGACGATGCGCGAGCGGAATCGTTTCCCGAGCGCGACGAGGTTGCTGTCGGCCGTGCCGAGCAGGCAGACCGGGTCGACGCCGGCGATGGAGATGATTCGGCGGAAGCCGCCGTCAGGCGCGCCAGGGGGCGCCCCCGGCCGCGGGATAGGGCTACTGTGTCCAGGGGGTTCGGGTTCGTTGGGTTGGGACATCCGTTGCACATTGATTCTAGGCCGACAACTGCGCCAGTCAAGCGGGCGCGGGAATGGCGCGGCGGGCCGGAGCGTATATCGCTCGCGGGCGGTTTGTTGACAGCCGTCCGTGCCGTGGCGATAATCTGCCGAGCCGCTTTCAACCAAGGAGCAGATGATGATGTGTAAGTCCTTGACCGTGCTGGCTTTGCTTGTCGGGCTGGCAATCACCGGCGCGGGTTGCGTGGTCAGCCCCGCGGTGATGCAGCAGATGGCGGCGAGCCAGCCGCATTCGATTTCACCGAACTTCGACCTTTCGCGGATGTGGCGCGTGGCCGTGATGCCGCCGACCGGGTCGGCCGACGTGCCGCCGGCGAATCTGTATGACGCGGCCCAACTTGCCGCGATGCGTACGGGCAAGCTGGTGCTGGTCGACCGGGCCGAGGTCGAGCGGCTGCTGCGTGAGCAGGAGTTCTCGTACTCCGGGCTGGTCGACCCGTCGACCGCAGCCCGGCTGGGCAAGCTGCTCGGGGCCGAGGCGGTGATGCTGGTGAACGTGACGCGGCTTGAGCACGACGATTTCTTCTCGGACAACCCGAACCAGCGCGACGCCGAGGTGTTCGTGAAGCTGATTTCCGTGCAGACCGCCGAGGTGCTGTACTATTCGCAGGGGCAGGCCAGCAGTTTCGAAGGCGCGGACGACGCGCTGTCGGGCGCGGTGCAGGTGGCGCTGATGCCGTTGCAGCAGGCAGGAGGGCAGAGATGAGGATGCGAAATCAGAGGTCAGAAGTCAGAATGCAGATGTCAGAGTTGGTGCGGACCGGCGCGGCGTGCCTGCTGGCCGCGGTGCTGGCGGCCGGGTGCGTGAGCAGTTCGACCGTGCGCGGGTCGAGCGCCGAGAGCACGGCGCCGGTCGGCGGCGGGACCGAGACGGGGTTCAGCCGGCCCGAGCGCACGCCGGCCGAGGAAACCGGCCCCTTCGTGCCGCCGACCCCGGTCGGGCCGATCGCATCGCCGGGCGACGTGGCCGAGCCGATGCCGGGCGGCGTCATCGACTGGTCGGGCCGGGTCGTGCGCTCGCGCGGCACCGGCGTGCTGGACCCGGGCAACACGAACAAGGCGCAGGCGCGGCTGATGGCCGAGCGCGCCGCGACCGTGGTCGCCCAGCGTAACCTGCTGGAGATCATCAAGGGAGTGCGCGTCGACTCCGAGACCAAGGTCCAGAACTACATGACCGAGTACGACGTCATCTATTCGCGCGTCGACGGCATCGTCAAGGGCGCGCGTCAGCTCGGGCCGGCGAAGTACGATTCGCTGGCCGGCACGGTCGAGGTCGAGCTCGAGGTGGCGATGTACGGCGATTCGTCGGTCGGCAGCGTGCTCGAGCCGGTGCTGGGCGGCGGCGGGTCGGGCGACTTCAGCGCGTCGAGCGTGTCGCCCCAGGTGCGGGAATTCCTGCGCCAGTACTCGGGCATCCTGCTCGACGCGGGCACGTCGGGGCTGAAGCCGGCGATGTACCCGAAGATATTCGACAGCAACGGCAACCTGCTGCTGGACACGCGCGACTACATCGGCAAGACGGGCGCGCCCGGCGCGTACGCAATGCAGTTCGTGCAGAAACTCGACGACGTGCTGGCCCGGCCCGAGTTCGCCAACTCGCCGCTGGTGCTGAAGGTCCGGCAGGTGACCGGCAGGCTGGGCACCGACATCATCCTCGGCAACGAAGACGCGGGCAAGCTGAAGTGGCTGAAGGATAGCTTCAAGTATCTCGCGGCCGCGGGCCGGTTCATACTGAAGCTGGCGCTGTAGAGGAGCGGGGATGCACAGGCGATTGCAGATTGCAGATTGCAGATTGCAGATTGTCGGGCTGGCGCTGACGGCGCTCGCGCTCGCGGCGGGTTGCGTCTACCCGGCGTACACGCCGCCGCCGCAGGCCACGGCACCGGTCCAGCCGCAGGCGACCGGGCCATACCGGCCGACCGGGCCCGGCTCGGAAGGCGAGGAAGTGATGCTGGCCGGGGGCGAGGGCATCGAGGTGATGGTCGAGGGGGTCGGCGCGCTCCCCGCGCCGGGCGGGGCCGACATCGCCCGCGACGGGGCGCTGCGCGACGCGCTGCGCAAGGCGGTCGAGCAGGGCGTGGGTACGCTGGTCAGCTCCGAGACGCAGGTGCAGAACTTCCAGCTTCTCTCGGACCGCATCTACTCGGTGTCCGAGGGCTACGTGTCGTCGTACCGCGTCATCGGCGAGCGGCTCGACGGCGCGCTGTACCGCGTGAATATCCGGGCGCGGGTGAAGCTCGACCGGCTGGAAAGCGACCTGCCCGCCATCGGCATCATCGTGCTGGAGCAGGGCCGGCCGCGCATCGCGGTGCTGGTGAAGGAACTGGAGAACTGGGAGGACTTCTCGGTCGAGGACCGGATGATGGCGGAGGAGATGACCGAGGCGGCGCTCTTGGGCGTGTTCGCCCGGCGCAACTTCCCGGTCGTCGACTACCGCGTGCTGCAGGAGAACCTGAAGAAGCAGCAGCTCAAGCAGATTCTCGAAGGCGACGCGAAGGCCGCGGCGCTGCTGGGCGAGAAGGTCGGCGCGGAGATATTCATCACCGGGCTGGCCCAGCGTTCATCCGAGACCAAGGCGGCGCCCTACGGCGGCGGCGAGCGGCTGATGCACAAGTACCGCCTGTCGGTCCGGGCGGTCAACGTGGCCGACGCGGCGGTGATGGCCGCGAGCAACGTCGTGCGCGAACTGCCGTTTTCCGAGGACGAGGCGCGGCGCGAGGCGGTCGACTCGGCGGCGATGGACCTGATGGGCAGCATCCTGCGCGGCTGGAAGCGGCGCGAGAACGCCACGGTCATCGCCGCGACCAATGCCACCTTTGACCGGGTCCAGCGGCTGAAGTCCGAGATACTCGCCAAGGTGCGCGGGGTGAAGACAGTGCTCAGCCGCGACCTGGTCGGAACGACCGCGACGCTGGAGGTGATATCCGAGACCTCGAGCGGCGAGGTCATCGACGGCCTGAGCTCGCGCGGCATCAGCGTGCCGTTCGATGTCACCGGGTTCGAGGGCAACCGGGTGGAAATCCGGTTCAAGGACTAGGCGGAGCGAAGGCAGATGGCTCAAGTCAACGGTCAAAAGCCAAAGGTCAAAAGCCGAAAGGCGGGACTGATGAGGGTGGTCGCCGCGGGCCTGCTTGTGGCGCTGCTGGCCGGAACCGGCTGCGACGAGGCGAGCTTCTCGCAGGTGGTCGTGACCGCGCAGGTCGTCAAGACGCTCGGGCCGGAAAGCAACACCGCTTCGGTCCTGCTGGGCAAGGCGACGGTGGTCAACATCTTCCGCGACGACTGGATGGAGACGCCGGACCCCGGCGACACGACGTTCTGGGACTACGTTTTCCCGGCCCGCGTCACGCCGATGGGCGGGGCCGACGTGCGGCTGAACAACTCGGGCCTGGCCGAGCGGGTGAGCGGCGTGTACTTCGAGGCGGCGCTGCCGCTGGAGTACCTGCGCCGCTACGACCTGGCCATCACGACGGCTGACGGCAAGCTGATTTCGGGCCACGCCTGCCTGCCGGACAGCTTCTCGGTAATCGAACCGGCCCCGGGCGACTCAGGCGGGTTCGCGCCACTGCGCGTGACCTGGACCCGCGCCGACAGCGCCGAGAGTTACATCGTCGGCGTCACCCCGCTTGACTCGGGCTCGACCGCGGCCGGCTGGTCCGCCGCGACCGCCGACACTACGTACCTGGTCCCGGCCGAGGCGTTTGCCGATTCGCTGGGCGTGTTCCAGCCGGGCGAGTACGGCGCGAGCGTGACCGCGGTGAACGGCGGCTGGAACAAGAGCGGGCTGGACCTGTTTCTCTCGGGCGGGAATGTCAGCGGCGCGGTGGGCACGTTCGGCTGCGCGGTGCACGCCTGGCCCGTGCTCGTGCGGCGCTACTAGCCGCAGGCCGGGATTGGGGACCGGGGGTCAGGGGTGTCGAGGCGGCGCATACGCATCACGCTTGACGCTTCAAGCTCGACGCATGACGCCTGACACGGCATCGGCTGCCCGGCGTGAAGCGTTGTGCGTATGGCGTGAAGCGGCACGCGTCTGCGCGGGCGTCAGCGGTGGCGCTACCGGGACGCGCCGCGGGGAGACCGGTCGGCCGAGTAGAGCGTCAGCCGGTCGGTGCGGACGAGGATTTCGATGTTGCCGCCGGGCAGGAGGTCCGCGAGCGCGAGCGAGCGGCACCGCCCGGGCAGCGGCAGGTCGGCGACCGGCTCCAGTTGGCGGTCGAGGACCGTGATGCGGCTGGAATCAACCCGGCTCGGGTAGAACACGGGGTCGCGGCAGACGGGCGTGCGGCGCGCGCCCGACGCGACCAGTTCGAGCCGGCCGTCGCCGTCGAGGTCGCCGATTGCGTGGAGCACGCCGTAGTACCGGTCGGTAGAACCCGCGGACGCGCCGAGCAGGCGGCGAGCGGTGAGGGTGAGGCTGTCCGCGCCGAACCGGTACACGCACAGCCAGGACTGCGGCCCGGCGGTCGTGGCGATGACCTCGGCGCGGCCGTCGGCGTCGAGGTCGGCGATGCCGAGCGAGACGTGAGACGCGGCGACGCCGTCGGGCCCGGCGATGCGGGCGCGGATGCGGCCGGTCGCGGCGTCGAGCACGCACAACCCGCCGAACCCATCGTGCCAGGTGTATATTGCGACCGCGACCTCGAGCCGGCCGTCGGCGTCGAGGTCGGCGACGGCGGCGCGGCAACCGAGGAAGCGCGAACCGCCGAACGCGGTCTGCCACAGGCGTCGGCCGTCCGCGCCGAAGGCGATGCAGTAGGTGCTCTCGCTGTCGGTCGTGCCGTCCAGGCGCAGACCGTGTTCCTCGCCGTAGGTGCCGACGAGCAGGTCGTCGGAACCGTCGGCGTCGAGGTCGGTCACGGCCCACAGCATCGGCATCGGGCCCAGCGGGGCGGACCAGACGGCTCGGCCCGCGGTGTCGGACACGGCCAGCGCGTAGTGCCGGACGGCCCTGGCCGGGTCGGGCGGGTCGAAGAACCCGACGAAGCGCGGCCGGCCGTCCAGCGCGACGAGCCAGGCCGGCTCGTCGTTTGCGGCAACCGGACCGGGCAGGGGCAGGACGTGTGCGCCGTCCTCGGCCCCGAGGACGATGCGGCCGCGCCGGTGAAGCCCGGCCGGCTCTCTGCCGGCCGGCATCTCGATTCCGGTGGACCACAGGACAAGCTCGAGGTCGTGGTGCGGCCCGGCCGGGAGTATCTCTAGCCGGCCGTCGCGGTCGAGGTCGGCGAGCGCGAGCAGCGGGCCGCGGGCGTCGCCGACCGGGCCGCAGAACTGCGGTTCGTCCCCGAAGTATTCGGCGTCCCACACGCGGCGGAACTCGAGCCGGCCCGGCCGGGTGCCGCGCTGGCCGAAGCACAGGGTGTTGCGGGAATCGGCCCCGGGCCATACCCAGGCCTGCGGCACCGGGGCACGGCGCGTGCAGCCCGGCGCGAGCAGCAGGTAACAGACGATTAGCGGCAGGAGTGGTCGGGCGCGGCGGAGCATACGCATCACGCGTGCCGCTTCACGCCATACGCACGACGCTTCACGCCGGGCAGCCGATGCCGTGTCAGGCGTCATGCGTCGAGCTTGAAGCGTCAAGCGTGATGCGTGAAGCGGCACGCGTCTGCGCGGCGTTCAGCGGACGATGCGGCCGATGCGGTTGAGCCGGATCGCCCAGGGCGAGAGCAGCACCTTGATGATGTTGACCGGCTGGACCGCGGCGGTGGAGGAGAAGTAGAGCACCAGGGGCCGGCCGCGGACGTGGCGCACGGGCAGCGGGCCCCAGAAGCGACCGTCCTCGGAGTTGTCGCGGTTGTCGCCCATCGCGAAGACGTGACCGGGCGGAATGACGACCGGGCCGAAGTTGTCGCGCACGTAGGGCGAGTAGCCGGTGCGGTAGAAGCGGTCGCCCTCCCACAGCCCCTGCCAGGAGTCGGGCGGCACCTCGAGCCCGGGCAGTTCGCGGTAGTCCTTGTGCGTGACGTAGGGCTCGACCTGGCGGACGCCGTTGATGTAGAGCTGCTTGCCGCGGTACTCGACGGTGTCGCCCTCCAAGGCGACGCAGCGCTTGATGAGGTTGAGCGGGGTGTACCAGCGGAAGAAGCGCGTCGAGTGGTCCCAGAACACCGGCAGGACCGGCAGCCAGGACGGGAAGATGCGCGTGCAGTGGCCGCCGGGCGGCTCATCCGGGTCCTGCGGGTAGCGGAAGACGACGATGTCGCCGCGTTTGGGGGTGGACACCGGGACGACGGTCTTCTCGGTGAACGGCAGGCGGATGCCGAAGATGAACTTGTTCACGAGCATCGCGTCGCCCGATTCGATGGTATTCTCCATCGAGCCGGTCGGCACGACGAACGACTCGACGATGAACGACCGGATGAGCAGGACCGCGACGATGACCGGCAGCCAGATGGCCGCCTGCCGATGGAACCAGCCGAGGATGCGTTTCATTCTATTGGTGCAGTCCGGCAAGGAGTATAGGTCGGGCCGGGGCGCGGTCAACCGCGCAACGATGCAGGACCCGCCGGACCGGCGAGCCCCGCAGCAGTCTCGGGCGCTACTCTTCGTCCTTCCAGACCGGGGATGAGGCCGGTGAGTTTCAAACCGGCAGGGTCAGCCGACCTTGAACAGGTCGCTCAGGGGGCGGCGGAACACGGCACGGCCCAGGCGCGTGACCGCATCGAAATCGGGGCCCGGCATCCGGATGGAGCGAACCGTCGCGGGCAAGACCGTCAGCCTGAGCCTGGCCTTGCCTGCAACACGGAAGGTCACGCCGACCGAACGCGACGGGACGTGGCGGATGTTGCTCTTGCCCAGCGTGCAGCCGGAGCCGCACTGGACCCCGTCGATGAAGCAGGTGAACGGCCGGCGGCCCGGGCAGCGGACAACCGCCTCGAGCCGAAACGGGTCGTCGAGCAGGTGGCGGCGGGCATACAGCCCGGCGCGCAGGCCGAGCACGAGCCACGGGCCGAGATGGCCGTGGAACGCGGCGGCCATTTCAAGTGATTGCCTCGCCCGCATGGGCCAATATAGCCGGTGAAGGGCCGTGGGCAAGCCCGCGCTGCGTTGACGCGGGACGCGCGCGGCCGATAATCCCGCGTGCATTTCCTGTTGCTCAAGATAGTCTCCGCGGTCGGGCTGGGCCTCCTGCTGCGCCACGCCGACGCGCGCGGACTGCCGCGGCTGCCGCTGGTGCGGGTCAACTACGCGGCCGCCGCCGTGCTGGCGTTCTTCGCGGCGGTGGCGGCAGGCCAGGACACGCTGTCGCGGACGACGGCGCTGTTCGCGGCCGGGACTGGCGCGCTGTTCGTCGTCGGGTTGCTGGTCTGGATCCGGGCGATGGCCGAAGCCGGCCTGGCGCTGTCGGTCACGGCGATGCGCACCGCCATCGTCGTGCCGGTGCTGGCCTCGGCGCTGATATGGCGCGAGCGGCCGACCGCGCTCGCGCTGGCCGGCAGCGGCGTGGCGCTGGCCGCGCTCGGGCTCGTGCTGGCCGACGTCGTCGGCCGCGCCCGGGCCGGGGCCGGCCGTTCGGCCGCGCTGTGGCTGGGCCTGCTGTTCCTCGTCGACGGGCTGGTGATGACCGCGGCCCAGGTTTTCCGGCAGGAGATGCCGCAGGCCGAGGCCCTGCCGTTCCAGGTAGTGCTCTTTGTCAGCGCCTTCGTCGTGACGAGCGTCATCTACTACGCGCGGCGCGAGCGCGTCGAGAAGAGGACGCTGCAGCTCGGCGCGCTGGTCGGCGCGGCCAACCTCGGCAACTACCTGTTCCTGCTGTTCGCGCTCGCCGTCCTGCCCGGTGTCGTCGTGTACCCGGCAATCGCGGCGGGCGAGGTGGGCCTGTCGGCGCTGGCCGGAGTGCTCATCTGGCGCGAGCGGGTCGGCGTCAAGAGCTGGGTCGGCATCGCGCTCGCGGTCGCCGCGCTCATCCTCATACAATTGGGCCGGTAGGACTTGCTTGGTCAGGTCGCCCGGACCGGCACGAGGTGGGTCAGCCGCGCGCATTCGGCGAGACTGAGCGCACCGGCCAGCTTCAGGCCGGCGGCGCTGTCGGTCGTGCAGTGCCAGACCGGGCCGAGCCCGCGGTTGGCCGCGGTCGCGGCGACCAGGGCCACGGCCGCGGTGGCGATGCCGCGGCGGCGCCAGCCGGGCATAGTGAATGCGTCGATGTGCGCGTAGCGGTCGGTGCAGGCGCTGGTGAACGCGACCGACACGAGGCGGCCGGACATCACGGCGCCCGCGGCAAAGCCATCACGCAGCAGCACGTCGGCACCGCCCCAGCAGTCGCCGGCGCGCGATTCGGGCAGGCCGTCAAGCAGGCGGCGGTCGAGGGCCGTCAGCAGGCGGACGTACGGCTTGGGATGGGTGATGACCGGGGCGTGGCCGAGGAAGCAGACCGCGTCGTAGCGGCTCACGGCCTTGCCGTCGCGCTCCTCGAACAGGCGGGCGAGCCCGTCGGCGACACCCGACTCGACCCTGACGCTCGACCAGCCCTCTGCCGCCTGCAGGAGGCTCCAGATGTCCTCGGTAGAGCTGCCCGAGGCGAGCAACTCGTCGGGCGCGACCGCGGGCTGGATGAGCGCGGCGACGGGCGAATGCGGGTCGCCGGCGACCCAGGCCCGGCACAGGTTGCGGCGCAGGAAGTGGACCTGGAGGCAGTTCTCAGGCGCGTCGGCCAACGCCGCAGCCAGCAGCGCCCGGGCGGGCGCGTCGAGTTCCGCGTGCAGGTTGATGGATGACAACAGGACCCTCCGTTACCATAAGTCTATCCCGGATTCGGGCGGGTGTCAACCCGCCGGCCGCTATTCGGGCCGGAGGATGACGACCGGCGTCATCTCGCCGCCCTGGCCGGCCGGGTTGTCGCGCATCGCCAGCCGGACCAGCTCGAGGTCCACCGAGCTCGAGGCGCCGACGACCTTGCAGCCGAAGATGTCGTTGGCGTCGACGATGGCGACCGGCCGCTCAACCGCGGCGGCGACGGCGGCGGCGACTGAGTCCGGGTCCTTCGGTCCCATTATCACGCAGTCGTAGAACTCTTTCACGCCCGAGGTGTGGGCGGCGTCGATCATCGCCACCTGTGCGCCGGCGACGCGGTAGAACCCGCCCGAGCGGCGGCGCAGTTTGTCCCACGCGCCGGCGACCGAGGCGCGCAGGATGCGCGGGACGCCGACCTCGTCGATCGCGCACTGCATCGACCACGGGCTGCGCAGGCCGATGCCGTAGGGGACCTTCTTGACGAAGCGCCAGAGTACCGAGGCCCAGAAGCCGGGGCGGATGCGCGATACCGGTATGGCGCGGCCCTGGGTGACCGCGACCGGGCTCTCGGCGATGGTGACGGTATCGAGCGGCCCCAGCAGCGGCCCGGCTGTGCGGCGGACGACCTCGACGATGTCGTCTTTCTCGGTGATGAGGCCGGTCTTGACCGGGATGCGGCGCACCGGGCGGCCGCCGGCATCGATGACGGGCGGTCTGACTTTGGCCACGGGCCACAATAGCGCTCGGCGCGCGGAAATCAAGCGGGCGGCGCGGTCCGCGCCTCACGCCGCACGCACTACGCCCCACGCCGGGCGTCGCCTCACATTCGGGCGTCGTGCGTCGAGCCTGGAACGTCCGGCGTGCAACGCCGGCGGGGCGGGCTTTACAGGCAGGAGGCAGGGCATATACTGCGGCGTGACTGCCGAGGAGCAGGCGAGAGCCGAGTCGAGCGAGCGCTTCACCAGGCGCGTCGGGCTGTTCTCGGCCGGGACGATGCTGTCGCGCATCCTCGGGGTGGTACGCGAGTCGGTGTTCGCCTACCTGTTCGGGGCCGGGTTCGCGAGCGACGCGTTCAACGTCGCGTTCCGCATTCCCAACTTCCTGCGCGACCTGTTCGCCGAGAGCGCGCTGTCGGCCGCGTTCGTGCCGGCGTTCGTGACCTCCCTGCGCTCGGGCGACCGGGAGCGGAGCTGGCGGTTCGCGGCCAACACGTTGAACACGCTGGTGCTGGTGCTCACCGTCGCGGTCGCGCTGTGCATGGTGTTCGCGCCGTGGGTGGTGAAAGGCATCGCGCTGGGGTTTGCCGACGAGCCGGCGAAGTTCGAACTGACCGTGACCCTGACGCGGCTGATGTTCCCGTTCCTCTTGCTGGTGGCGATGGCGGCCTGGGCGATGGGTGTGCTGAACGCCGGGGGCCGGTTCTTCCTGCCCGCGACCGCGCCGGCCGCGTTCAACGTCGTGTCGGCCATCCTGCCCCTTGCGACCTACGCGTGGCTGAAGAGTCGCGGGATCGAGCCGATTGTCGGGATGGCGTGGGGCGTGACGCTCGGCGCGGCGGCGCAGTTCCTCGTGCAGGTGCCGGGGCTGGCGAAGATGGGGCTGCGCTGGCGGCCGGTGCTGGACTGGCGCGACCCCGAACTGCGCGCGGTAATCCGGCGCTGGCTGCCGATGATAATGGGCTTCGCGACGTGGCAGGTGAATTTCCTCGTCAACACGTTCCTCTTGACGTTCCTGCGCGAGGGTTCGGTGACGTGGGTGAACTACGCCTACCGCATCCAGCACCTGCCGGCCGGGCTGTTCGGCGCGGCCATCGGGTCGGTGGCGATTGCCGAGTACGCGCACGGCACGGCCGGCACGGACGCGCGCGCGCTGCGCGGCCGGTTCGCCCACGCGATGGGGCTGGTGTCGGTGCTGACGCTGCCGGCGGCGCTGCTGCTCGCGGCGCTGGCGGTGCCGGTCGTGCGGCTGATTTACGAGCACGGCCGGTTCACGTCCTCAGACACGCTGCTGACCGCCCAGGCGCTGGCGCTTTACTGCCTGGGCATCTGGCCGGCCGCGGCGACGCGCAACTGCGCGGCCGGGTTCTACTCGGTCGGGGACACGCGCACCCCGGCCTACGTCGCCATCGGTACGGTCGGGGCCAACATCGTTATCAACCTCGTGCTGATGCGCCACATCGGGTTCCTGTCGTTCCCGCTGGCCGCGGGCGTGACGCAGTTGGCCAACTTCGGCCTGCTGTTCGGGCTGCTTCGGCGCCGGACCGGCGGGCTGGGCGGGCGCGGCCTGCTGGGTCTGAGCCTGCGCGCGCTGGCCGCGTCGGCGCTCGCCGGGGCCGGGGCGCTGGCCTGCGCCTGGGGGTGGGACCGGCTGGTCGGACCGGTCGGCATCCTCGGCCAGGCCGGGCAGGTGTTTCTCGCCGGCGGGCTCGGGGTCGCGGTGTACTGGCTGGCCGGTCGGCTCCTGGGCGTGAAGGAAATCGAGCAGGCGGCGCGGGACCTTTTGCGGCCGCGGCCGCGAAGCTCCAAACCCCAAATCCCAAATCCCAAAGGCGACAAGGATTGAACACTGCGGCCGCATCGGTAGTCTAATAAGCAGATGTTAACCCAACTGGGCAGTGACATACCCTCCAAGGTGCCGGTGCTGATTGCCGGCTGGCCGGGAATGGGCCAGGTCGGCGTGGGTGCGGCGGATTACCTGCGCCGCAAGCTCGGGGCGCGGCTGGTCGCGCGCATAGACGCGGCCGACCCAGGCGCGCCCGACGGCATTGTGGTCAAGGACGGGCTGGGCGCGTTCCCGGAGCCGCCGGTCCAGCTCGTTTACCTGGTCGAGGAACCGGCTCTGTTCCTGTTCCAGGCCGAGGCGCAGGTCGGCGGCGACGCCGGCTCGACCGTGGCCGGCGCCCTGCTCGACTTCGCGACGCTGCACGGCGCCGAGCGGGTGTACACCGGCGCGGCCTACGCGATGCCGGTGAGCTATCGCCACCCGACCCAGGTCTTCGGCGTGGCGACCGACGACGCCACCCGCGCGCAGTTCGCCGGCCTGCACGTGGAGCCGCTCGCCGAGGGGCGCATCACCGGGCTGAACGGCGTCCTGCTCGGGCTGGCCCGCCAGCGCGGGCTGTCCGCGGCCTGCTTCCTCGCGACGATGCCGCAGTACGCGGTCGAGACCGCGCACCCGCGCGCGTCCAAGGCGGTGCTGCGCGTGTTCGAGCGCATCCTGGGCACCACGGTCGACATGGCCGAAATCGACGTCTCGATCCGCGAGAGCGAGAAGATGCTGGGCGAGTTCGAGGACCGGGTGAGCGAGGCGGTGCGGTCCCTGCACGTGCCGTCCGGGCGGCCCGAACCGGACGAGGAGCACGAGCCGCGCGAGGGCGGCGAGACCGAGGGCGAGGAACGGCCCGAGCCGCACGTGCTGATGGAGCGCATCGAGCGGCTGTTCGAGGCGGCGCAGGCCGACCGAAGCGAGGCGATGCGGCTGAAGGGCGAGCTCGACCGCTGGGGCCTGTTCGGCCTGTACGAGGACCGGTTCCTCGACCTGTTCGAGCGGCCCGCCGCGCCGCCGCCGGCCGACCGGTAGCCGGGCAGTTCACCACAAAGACACCAGGACACCAAGGTTGGAAGAAGGCCCGGCCGTCTGGGCACGCTTTGTGTTCTTCGTGCCTTAGTGGTGAATGCACTCCGTGCGGCGATTGGACAAGGGCGCGCGCTCGGATACAATCCGGCTATGAAACCCACCCGACTTCACATTGCGGCAGTCGCCCTCGTCGCGCTGGTCGCGGCGTGCTGCGGGTCGAAATGCCGGGGCCGCAAGGCGGTTGACTTCTCGGCCGTGCCCGAGACGCTCTCAGTCGACGGCAGCCGGCTGTACCTGACGACGTATCTCTGGCGCGATTTCCAGCCGGTGACCCCGCCGGACGGCGACTCGCTGCGCGCCAACGTGCGGCTGCTGGTCGCGGCCGGCGACCCCACGCCCGAGGGCCTGGCCATCGACCGGTTCTGGGTCGCAAACGGCAAGGAGCGCTGGGAAGCGGTGCCGCAGGGCAACGCGCCGCTGGAGGAGCCGGCCAGCTCGAGCTGGCTTCTGGACCGGACCGTGGGCGGCGGGCCCAAGTGGGGGCCGGGCATCGCGGTCGACGTCGTGGCGCGCGTGGTGCGCGGCGACTCGACGTGGCTCGTGCAGGCGAAGCAGCAGCCCATCAACCGAACCGATTAGACGATGTACGAATGTCGAATGTCGATTTTCGATAGCACGGCAGGTTCGGACCTATCGTCAATCGTCAGTCGTCAATCGAAAATGGCGGTGTACTAGGCCTTGGGTCGCATCATCGCGGTCTGCAACCAGAAGGGCGGGGTCGGCAAGACCACGACCGCGGTCAACCTCGCCGCGGCGCTCGCCCTGCGCTCGACCGGCCGCACCCTGCTCGTCGACATCGACCCGCAGGGCCACGCGACGCTCGGGCTGGGCATCGACCGCAAGTCCATCGGCATCTGCGTGTACGAGGCGATGGTCGAGGCCCAGCGGGTCGACGACGCCATTGTGCGCGACCGCGCCGAGCGGCTGGACGTGCTGCCCGCGTCGACCAATCTCGCCGGCGGCGAGGTGGAGTTGGTCGACGCCGAGGACAGAGAGTTCCGCCTGGCCAAGGCGCTGGCACTGGTCGAGCCGCGCTACGAGCACGTCATCATCGACTGCCCGCCGTCCCTGGCGTTGCTGACCATCAACGGGCTGGCCGCGGCGCGGGGCGTGCTGGTGCCGGTGCAGGCCGAGTACCTCGCGCTCGAGGGGATGGCGCGGCTGCTGGAGACAATCGAGCTGGTGCGCAAAAGCGTGAACCCGGGGCTGGCGCTGGAGGGGGTGCTCTTGACGATGTACTCGGGCCGGCTGAGCCTGGCCCAGCAGGTGGCGGCCGAGGTGCGGGGCTTTTTCAAGGAACTGGTGTTCGATACGGTGATACCGCGCTCGGTGCGCCTGGCCGAGGCGCCGAGTTTCGGCAAGACGGTGTTCGACTACGACGGCCAGTCGGCCGGGGCGCTGGCCTACCTCGCGGTGGCCGACGAGCTGCTTGCGCGCCACCGGCGGCCTGGTACCGACGACACTGCCCGCGACAGGGCGGCGGGCGAGGAGGCGCAATGAGCCGCAAGGCTTTGGGCAAGGGCATCCACGCCATCATCCCGGAAGAAACGCAGCAGGCGCTGGCCGCCGAGGCGCGGCCGATACGGCTGGAGGAAATCCGGCCCAACCCGTTCCAGCCGCGCACGAACGCGCAGGAGGACCTCGGCGAGATGGTCGAGTCCATCAAGGCGAACGGCGTGCTGCAGCCGGTGCTGGTGCGCCGGCGGCGCGACGGGTACGAGCTGGTGATGGGCGAGCGCCGGTTCCGCGCGGCCGGCCAGGCCGGGCTGACCGAGATACCGGCCGTGGTGCGCTCCATCGACGACTCCGAGATGCTCCTCCTGGCGCTGGTCGAGAACCTCCAGCGCAAGAACCTCAACGCGATGGAAGAGGCGACGGCCTACCAGCGGCTCGCCAGCGAGTTCGACCTGACCCACGAGGCCATCGCCCAGCGGATGGGCAAGGACCGCTCGACGGTGTCCAACGCCGTGCGGCTGTTGGGCCTGCCGTTCAAGGTGCGCGACGCGCTTTCCGCCGGGCAGATATCGGCCGGCCACGCGCGGGCCCTGCTGCAAATCGACAACCGCCGGGTGCAGGTCGAGCTGTGCGAGCGCATCGTGCGCGACGGGCTGTCGGTGCGGGCGGCCGAGAAGCTCTGCGCCGGGCCCGGGCCGCGCCGGCGCGTGCGCGTCGCCCCGGAGAAAGACGTCCACATCCGCGAGCTCGAAGAGAAGCTGCAGGAGGCGCTCGGCACCCGGGTGACTATCCGCGAGCCGAAGAAGGCGGGCGCCGCCGGCGAACTGGCCGTGCAGTATTTCTCGACCGACGACCTCAACCGCATCGCCGGCCGCATCCGCGGCACCGGCGCGCGCGGCTGACGGGCGGGCCGCCAAAGCGATGCCGCGCCGGCTCATCTCGGTCATCGTCTCCTCGAACTTCAGCCCGGACTCGTTCCGGTTCAACGTGCCGCTGTGGGTGGCGCGGCTGGCCGCGGCCGTGGCCGCCTGCCTCACCGTGGCCAACATCGCGGCGCTGTCCTTCGGGCTGTCCGGCGCGCTGCGGCTGGGCCGGCTGGTCACGCTGGAGCGGCGCAACCGGCGGCTCGAGGCCGAAGTCGCGCAGGTTCGCGAGCTGCGCGCGAAACTGCAGGTGGTGGAGGCCCAGGCCGGCCGGATGGCCGCGATGCTGGGCGTGGACAAGACCCCGCCGCCGGTCGACTGGGACGCGGGCGCGGTCGACTCCGGCGGCCTGCCCGCCTGGGTCAAGTCCACGACCTGGGACCCGGGCGCGACGCCTGCGCTCATCCCGCTCGACCGCTACGTCGTGTCGCGCCTGACCGACGCCGTGCACGCAGGGGTCGACCTCGCGGCGCAGGCGGGCACGCCGGTGCGGGCCACGGCCGACGGCATCGTCGCGTCGCGCGGCCGGGACCGCACGTTCGGCAACTTCGTCCTGCTGAGCCACGGCGGCGGGTACGAAAGCTACTACGGCCACCTGCAGGACCACAACGTCGAGCGGGGCGACACGGTGCGCATCGGCTCGACCATCGGCTGGGTCGGCAACACCGGCCGGTCGTCTGCCCCGCACCTGCACCTGGAAATCCGCCGGGACGGCGAGCGGCTCGACCCGGCCGAAGTCCTGCACATCACCGCGGCCCGCGATTCGGCCGGGCCGGATTGACACGGCCGCAGTTCGCCCTACACTTCTAGCGGGTGGGGTGCCGTGCGCGGCGCCCGCCCGTGCCCGTTACCGGCCGAAAAAAGACCAAGCCTGTCCAGGAGGCAAGTGAGATGAAGCTGAAACTGCTCGCGCTCGCGCTCTGCCTGGCCCCGGGCCTGCTGCTGGCGTGGCCCCAGCCGGGCGAGCCGGCACCGGACGTGTCGGTGTCCGACACCGCCTACATGTCCCACACCTTCCCCGGCGAGTTCCGGGGCAAGGCCGTGTTCTTCATGTGCTGGCAAAACGGCTGACCGACCTGCCTCGCGGAGTTGCCGCGAATGCAGGCGATGCAGGACGAGTACGGTACCGACCGTTACGTGTCCGTCGCCATGAACCTGTGGCAGGACATGGAAAACATCGTCAAGCCCTATGCCCGGCTCTACACCTATCCCCATTACCGCGACGGCGGCGCGCTGTGGAACATCTACAAGCACAGCAACTCCATCCCGACCAACTACGTCATCGACTACCAGGGCAACGTGGTGAACTCGATGGTCGGCTGGAACGAGGCCACCATCAGGTCGTGGATCGAGGCCGGGCTGCCGCCGACCGGCGTGGCCGAGAAGCCGGCCGGATCGGTGCGCGGGCTTGTGGCCACGGCCGGGCCCAACCCGGTGCGTGACCGTGCCCGGTTCCGGTTCAGCGCGCCGGCCGCAGCGCAGTACCGGCTCGGCGTCTACTCGCTCGACGGCAAGCTCGTGCGCGAGTTCGCGGGCTCGGCACAGGCGGGCGACAACAGCGTGAGCTGGCTGCGCGACGCGAGCGTTGCGCGCGGCGTCTACGCCTGGCGCCTCGCCTGCGGCAGCGAGACCGTTTCGGGCAAGCTCGTCGTCACCGACTAGGCGACACACTGTTTTGAGCGGGGGCGGGCAACCGCCCCCGCGCCGTTTTGCGCCGCGCGCCCGGGGTCCGACGCCGCGGACAGCGGGACAGGGGACGGGACGTGGGAGCCTGGCTTGCGGCTGAACGCGCGCCTGTGCGAGAACGTCTGCCTGAGCCTGGCCTTGCGGCTGTGCCGGCGCGTCAGCAACAGCCTCGTCGCGCCGTTCGACCAGCCGCTCGGTAAGCAATTCGACCTGCGCCTGTGCCGGCTAATTGATGGACTTATCGTCGCTTAGATCAGAAGGCCCCTCGCCGCCACGTTTCTCGCGTGTTTCGCGCTGCAACTCGCCCAAAGCCTGGCCGCCGCGCTGAACCGGCCAGCCAATGGGGTAGTCACCCCCTCCACAACATATGGTATGCCGTGTCGGTTTGCACCGCTATATGTAGTGTCCGGCTCCGGCCTGCCACCCCTCCCTTGAGGGCAGCGGCTAGGTGCGGGCGACCGCATCGAAGCGCCCGGCGGCGGGTGAACACGCCCGCCGCCGGCCTCTGGCTTCTGACTTCGTCCATTCTGTGCTCTCCTGCCGCAGGCCGTAAGCTGGCAGCCGTCGGCCGTCTGCCCTTCGCCCCGCCCGGCTGCACATTGGCCGCGTGCGACCATTGCCCCGTACTTGACACGCAACTGCCGGATTCTACGATGGGGCGAGAGATTCAGGAGCTTTCCAACGGCCTAGCAAGTTCGGCAAAAC
>JAWOHG010000219.1:0-5162 GCA_046485245.1 bacterium | reverse complement strand
CCACAAACCCGCGCGCCGGTATGGTCGTGTCCGGGAACTGCCACTTCAGGATGTCGGTCGAGTCGTCGGTGAGCAGGAAACCGTCCAGCGACACCGCGCGGTCCGAGTTGTTGTACAACTCAATCCAGTCGTCAAAGTCGCCCGCCGGGTCGCGCGCCGTGGACACGTTCAGCGCCATCAGCTCGTTGACCACCACGTCGCCGGTAACCGGCAGGCTGTAGGACTCATACTCGGCCCGCGGCGGCGCGAACGTACCCGCGTCCGAGTCCTCGGCATAGACGTAGTACTCGACGTCGCCCGCGCCCAGCCGCACGGTCGCACCGTACGCCCCGCCGCCCGCGCTGGCCATCGCCACGCGCTCGAACGCGGCCGCCGGGCTCTGCCGCCAGCCCAAAAACACCGAGTCCGCGCCCGTGACCGTCACCTCGAACCGCGCGCTCGAACCCGGCACCGGCCGCGCCGGCGCCACGGAAACGTCGCCGATGGTCGGCCCCGGGGCCGCGAACTCGGGCCGGGAGAGAATCCAGGTCACGCGCGGGCCCATCAGCTCGGTGAGCCCGACAATCGCCAGCGGCCCGGTGCCGACCGACCGCGTGATGTTGTTCACGAAATCGTTGTAGGTATAGAACTTGTTGCGGTCGGCCTGCACGTGCGGGTCGATGATGTCCTGCACCGCAAGCGCCCGGTCCCGGTACCAGTTGTTCGCAAACGTCTCGGCCATCATCGTCTTCAGGTGCGCGGCGTACATCCGGCGCAGCCGCGCGTCGTCCAGCACCACGCCGGCAATCGGGTAGTTGGTGTCGCCCTGGCGCAGGAACGGGTCGAGCTGCTGCATCTGGGTTACGCTGAGGATGCCGGTGCCATTGAGGTCGCGGTACGCGCCGAAGCTCTCGTTTAAGTCCCAGACAATCGGGTTGAACCGTCCCGACGGGTCGCGGTACAGGTAGTAATTCTGGGGCATGTTGATTGGCGCGTCGAGGTTCACCAGCAGCGCGTCGAACGAGAGCATCCACAGGTGCCGGTCGACGTTGAGCACCCGCCCCATCGCAGCCGGCCGGTTGTTGAACGTGTCCAGGAAGGCGACCAGCTCGGTCCAGCCCGAGTCCGAGTCGAGCTCGAAGTAATGGCGGTAGGACTCCGGGTCCGGCCCGAGGTATTTCCAGCCGATCATCTGCGAGCTGTCGGTGAGCCGGCCCTTGAACCGCGCGTTCTCGTCGCCGTAATAGTGCTCGCGCATGAACCGCTTGTCCGGGTCCTCATTGTTCGTGTACAGACCGATGAGCGTATCGTTCACCCGGACGTTGACGAAGTTGGCGCGGCCTGCCGGCATATAGCGCCGGGCGATTTCATAGGCCAGCACCTCGCGCACGAAGCTCGGGTCCTTGTACACGTTGGCCAGCCGCAGCGTGCCGTGTCCGTCGATAACCTGGCCCGGCCGTACGTGATCCAGCTTGATGTTCAGCGGGTTCTTGCGCCGGCTCGGGTTGTACGAACTCGCGCCCTTGTACCGCACGCCGACCGAGTCGAACCGCACTCCGTCGACTGTCGCGGTCCCGACAAGCCGGCCCTCCTCGCCCGCGGCATACAGGCTGTCCAGTATCCAATCCCAGTTCGGCTGGGCAAACGTCAGCCGCACCTCGCCGACCCGGTCCGCGTCGTAGAACCCGCCCGCCCCGGCCGAGGCCAGAACCGCCAGGCAGCAGAGCAGGCGACCGGTCACGGGTTATGCCGCGGCTCCTCAGCGCCGGCCCTGGTTCGATTGCCCGGGCGTCGGGTTGGCGAGCGCCTGCCACGTCCCGCCGTCGGGCAGCCGGCCGTACGACGTGTCGGTCCCTTGGTGCCCGAAGCTCAGCGTGTCGGCCGGCAGCGCGTGGCCGCCCTCGGGCGAGTAGAGCCCGAGCTGTTCGCCGGCCGCGGCCGCGAGGCTGAAGGTCGCGTGCAGCGGGCCCTCGCCCGGCTCATTGTCGCACCAGACGAGCAAAAACCCGCGCGCCGGCACCGCGACGTCCGGGAAGGTCCACTTCTTCGACTCGCGCAGGTCGTCGGTCAGAAACCAGCCCGCCAGGCTCACCGCGCTGTCCGTTGCGTTGTGCAGCTCGACCCAGTCGTCGAAGTCGCCCGCCTCGTCGGCGATGGTGTTGTCGTTGTCGGCCATGAACTCGTTGATGAAGACCCGACCGCGCCAGGGCGATTCGCCCGAGATGTTGCGCCCGCCCGGGGTCGGGAAGGTCATCTGCTGCCACGCGCCGCCGTCCGGGAACCGGCCCTGCGACGTGTCGGTCAACTGCGGCCCGTAGGTCAGCGTGTCCACGTAGTACACCCGGTCACCGTGGGTCCCGAACAGCCCGACCTGCTCGCCGTTGTCGGCGTCGAGCCGGAACGACGCGTGCAGCGGGCCCTGCCGATACTCGGTATCGCACCAGACCAGCAGGTACTCGCCCGCGCCGATGACGGTGTCGGGGAAAGCCCACTTCGACGGCGAGGCGAGGTTGTCGGTCAGGTACATCCCGCGCAGGCGGATTGCCTCATCACCGGCGTTGTGCAGCTCGACCCAGTCGTCGAAGTCGCCCGCCTCGTCGGCAAACGTCGAGTTGTTCGAGGCCATGAACTCGTTGATGTAGAGCACCCCGGCATACGGCGACGGGCGATACCCGGCCGGCTCGGCGCTGCAGCCGCTCACCGCGGCCAGCACGCCCGCGACCACCGCGGCCAGCGCCTTCCTGCCGTGCCCTTCATTCTGCATTCTGCGTTCTGCGTTCTGCATTGCCCTCTCTGCCTTCCTCATCTAAAACCCGGCCTGCGCCTCGACCACCAGCGTATTCCCGGCAGCCGCGTCGCCCGGCACCACCGTGACGTTCGCCTTCAGCCGCACCCGCTCGTGCAGGTACCAGTTCAGGCCCGCACAAAGCGTCACGGTCGCCCCGCCGGCATCGCCGAGGTCGGGCGTGAATCGCTCCAGCCGCACCGCCGGCTCCAGCGAGCCCAGCCGCACCGAACCGGTCAGCCAGGCGCCCAGCGCGGTCTGCGCGGAATCGCCGTCCGCGGCCAGCGCCTCGACCTCGATTGCCGCCGGCCCGAACTTCAGTGCGGCGTCGCCGCCCCACGCGGTCATCAGCCTTCCCGAAAGGCTGTCGTTGCGCTGGGTCGCGTTCACACCCAGCGCCAGCCAGCGCGCCGGCTCGAAAGTCAGCCGCTCGGCAAACTGCTTCGCATCGTTGTCGTCGCGCACCGCGCGCGCGCCGTTGCCGTTGAACACGCCCAGCGCCCAGCCCAGCGGCCGCCCGCCCGGCAGCAGCTCGCCCGCCGCGACCAGCCCGATGTCGCGGCCGAGATAGCCCAGCGAATCGAACCAGCTGTTCGTCGCGCTGCGCTCGACCATCACGAGCCGACTTGAAGACCGCAGCTCCTCGCGGCTGAACGGCATCTTCTGCACGCCCGCGACCAGCCGCAGCGGCGCGCCGACGCGGTAGCCGATGCTCGCGTCCTTCACCTCGAGGTCGAGCTCGTCGCAGCCGATTTCAAGCGTCGTCGCGACCCGGTCGGTGAACTCGTACTCCAGCTGCACGCGTCCTCGGCGCAGCGTGAACCCGTAATGCTGCCACGACGCATCCGCCGCGCCGGGAAAATAGGCAAGCGCCCACTGGACGTGGGCATAGCCGTCGATGGACAGCCGCTCGCCGCCGGTCCGTTCACCGACCTTTATGGCCAAAACCGGGCTTGCCGCCAAAACCAGCGGCACCACAACAGCGGCTAGCGAACGGCGCACACGGAACCTGCTGACAGCCTGCTCCCTTCGGTGCTCGAACTCTCCCTGTCCGCAAACACGGCCAGCTAACACAGCCTTAACATTCTATTCGACACATTAATAGGAAGTAACCCGCGCGTCAATCGCGGACCGCGATAGAAGAAGGCGCCGGGGGAACCCGAAGGTTCCCCCGGCGCTGTCCGGGTCCGCAACCTGGAGGCCGGAACCCGCAGGGAGGCATAGATGGCACCGGCGCGTTGCTCGCCGGTCAGCGTGATATACCGGCCCGGCCTCGACCCTATTCCAGCTGCCGGTGAGGCGCTGATGGATACGCAGTCCTAGCCCCACAACATCCCTGTTTGACTAGAGAAATCAACACAATTCCCGCCACCCGCAACCACATCCTCTGCGCCTATTCGCTGTCCGGTGATGATTCCCCGCTTCTGGGACAAAGTGGCGCTCTGTCCCTGTTCTTGGCCGGTATTGCTACTCGCAGAGACCGACCCAGCCGTTCCCCCAGTGGCTCTCGGCGCTCGAAGTAGTAGACCGGCCCTAATCGGCGTCAATCTGGTGCGATGCACAGTGGCTGCAACCGCACGACGTAAGACGCAGCAAGAAAACGACTTGCACGAAATCTGTCACAAAACAACCTCGGGCCGGCTCTAATGCTCTGTTCAAACGCTCAAGAAAGGAGGTGAGCTTATGGCAGACGTGACCGCAAGAATCGCCAACTGGGCGCTCAAGTTCAACACCGAGCGAATGAAGGCGATACTCGACGAACGGCGGCCGATGATGCTGGAACGCTACTCCGCGGTCGTGGTCGAACTCTGGTCGATGGAAGTGCAGGTCAAGCAGGTCCTCGACGAACAGAGCGTCCAGACCATCCTGTACGTGCCGTACCTGAACTACGGCCGCGAGCTGTTCCGGCTGTCGCGTCAGCGCGGCATCTCGGGCAACTCGTTCGCACTCGCGGCCCAGGTGTTGCTAACCAAGTGGGCGGCCCGCAGTCTCGACCCGGCCGTGCTCGCGGCGATACGGTCGCAGGTCTTCAACATCCCCGCGCCGGTGTGATGCCGTCGACAGACAGGAACCGGGCCGCGCACTTGCGCGGCCCGGTTGGTCTATCTTTAGCAGGGTCGGTCACCCCGCGTTGTTTTCAGCAGCAGCAGTCGCAGGTGCAGCAGCAATCCTGTTCGAGTTCATCGCGGTCGACCAGGTAACAGACCTCGTCGTCCTGACCATGGTCGGCATTCCCGAACCCCAGTCCCGGATTAAGTCATTCCCCCACGAACTCTCCGGCGGCATGGCCCAGCGGGTGATGATTGCCATGGCTTTGGCCTGCGTGCCGGAGCTCCTGATCGCCGATGAGCCGACGACGGCGCTGGATGTGACCATTCAAGCCCAAATTCTGGATTTG
>JAWOHG010000089.1:0-11183 GCA_046485245.1 bacterium | reverse complement strand
GATGAAGATGACAATGATGACTACGATGACGACGAGGATGACGAGGACGAAGACGAGGAAGACGAAGACGACTAGTCCGCACTGACCCTTGCAGGAACCCCGCCGGTGCGGGGTTCTTGCTTTTGCGGGCAGTTTGGGCTATAGATAGACCGTGCCCGTGACCCGCGCGGTCACGAATTCTGCCAGGCTGCCCGCAACATCGGCGCGTCTGAGCGCCGGAGGAAACTGATGACCAGACAGCGAACTCTCGCATCGTCGCTCGTCCTGACCGCAATCCTCGCGCTCCTCGCGGGCTGCGGCGGGAAGAGCACGGGCCCGGAAGGCGACTGGCAGGGCAAGCTGGCCGTGCCCGGCGCCGAACTGACCATCGTGCTGCACGTGACCCGCGGCGAGGACGGCAAGCTGGCCGCCGCGATGGACAGCCCGGACCAAGGCGCATTCGGGCTCGAAGCCGCCGACGTGGCATTTGCCGACCGCAAGCTGACCCTGAAGATACCGTCGATAGCGGGCTCGTTTGAGGGTGCGCTCCAGCCCGGCGACAGCGTGCTGTCCGGCACCTGGCGCCAGGGCCCGGCCGCCCTGCCTCTCGAGCTTCGGCGCAGCGCCCCGCTCGCGGCCCCGAACCGCCCCCAGGAACCGAAAGAGCCCTACCCGTACCGCGCCGAGGAAGTGGCGGTCGAGAATCCCGCGGCCGGCATCACGCTCGCCGGCACACTCACCCTGCCCGACTCGGACGGACCTCACCCGGCGGTCGTGCTCATCTCCGGGTCCGGGGCACAGGACCGCGACGAGTTGGTGTTCGGTCACCGGCCGTTCCTGGTGATTGCCGACTACCTGACCCGGCGCGGCATCGCGGTGCTCCGCTACGACGACCGCGGCGTGGGCAAGTCGACCGGCAGCTACTCGGCCGCCACGACCACTGACCTCGCGACCGACGCCGCTGCCGCGGTGCGGTATCTCGGCACGCGCCCGGAAATCGATCGCGGCCGCATCGGCCTGCTCGGCCACAGCGAGGGCGGCATCATCGCCCCGCTCGCCGCCGACAGCGTCGACGTCGCGTTCGTCATCCTCATGGCCGGCACCGGCCTGCGCGGCGACTCGATACTGATGCTGCAGACCCGGCTGGTTGCGGAGTCGGAAGGCCAGCCCGTCTCAACGGTCGATTCGGCAGTCGCGCTCGAGCGCCGGCTGCTCGACATCGCGATGAACGTACCGGACACGGCCAAGGCTGCCGCCGAGATGCGCAGGCTGATGGTTGAAGCGGCGGCGGCGCCGCCCGACTCGCAGCAGGCCGCGGCGTCGGATGAGGCCATCGCGGCCCAGGTCAAGACCGTGCTCTCGCCCTGGTTCCGCTACTTCATTGCCTACGACCCCGCGCCCGCCCTGCGCCGTCTGAAGATGCCGGTGCTGGCAGTGGTCGGCGAGAAGGACGTGCAGGTCGCGCCGAAAGAGAACCTCGCCGCCATCGAGACCGCGCTGAAACAGGGCGGCAACAAGGACTGCACCGTCAGGCAGTTGCCCGGCCTGAACCACCTGTTGCAGACCGCGGCGACCGGCGCGGTGACCGAGTACGCGAAGACCGAGGAGACCATCGCACCCGAGGCCCTCGCGCTGTTCGGCGACTGGATACTGGCGCGCGTCGCGACCGGCAAGTAGGCCGCGCCGACCCAAGCAGGAACCCCGCAGGCGCGGGGTTCTTGCGTTACGGGCAGTTTCGGCTATAAATAGACCGTGCCCGCAAACCTCTCCCCCGAGTTCAAGAAGGCCGAGGAGCGCTACCGCGCCGCGACCGCGCCCGAGGAACGACTGGTCCTCCTCGAGGAAATGCTCACCACCATCCCCAAGCACAAGGGCACCGAGAAGATGCAGGCCGACCTCAAGACCCGCATCGCCAAGCTCAAGAAAGAGCTGGTCTCATCCGGCAAGCCGGGCGGCGGCGGCCGGCGCGGCGACTGGTTCCACGTCGAGAAACAGGGCGCGGGACAGGTCGTGACCGTGGGCGTGCCCAACGCGGGTAAGTCGGCCCTGGTCCGCGCGCTCACCGGCCTCGCCACCGAAGTCGCGGCCTACCCGTTCACGACCACGATACCGCAGGCCGGGATGATGGAGTTCGAGGACATCCAGATACAGCTCGTGGACTCACCGCCGGTCGCAGTGGACTCCCCGGCCTGGCTGTACCACATAATGCGTACGACCGACGTCCTGCTCGTGCTCTACGACCTGGGCGACGACGCGCTGATTGAGAACACCGAACTGCTGCACGACCTCCTGGCCAAGGCCCGCATCGCGCTCGAGCCGACCGAGGGCGTAACCCTGAAGAAGCTGGTCCGGCTCGGGGCCAAGTGCGACGACCCGGCCGCGCTCGACCGGCTGGCCATCCTGCGTGAGCTGATCGGTGACGTGCCGCTGATGCTCGTGTCGTCCGAGCACGGCACCGGGCTCGAGGAACTGCGCCGGCACCTGTTCGAAACGCTCGACATCATCCGGGTCTACACCAAGAAGCCGGGCAAGCCGCCGGTGATGGACGACCCGGTCATCCTCAAGCGCGGATCGAGCCTGATGGACGCCGCCTATCACCTGCACAAGGAAATCGCCCAGAACCTCACCTTTGCCCGGCTGTGGAACTCGTCCGGCCTGGACGGCCAGCGCGTCGACCGCGCCCACGTCCTGCTGGACAAAGACATCGTCGAGTTCCACGTCTAGCCGGCGCGTCCGACCCGTCAGACCTGTCAGACCCGTCTGACGCCCGGCCAAAGCGTCGCGGCGGCCTCTCGGCCGCCGCGCGTCGTATTCTCTGCCGGTCTACTCGACGATGACGAGCTTGCGCACCGGGCCGCTTGACCCGGCCCGCAGGAAGTACAGCCCGGTGCTGACCAGGCGGCCGCCCGAGTCGCGCAGGTCCCAGTCGAGCCGGCCCGCAGCCGGCGCGGCAATGGACCGCACCTGGGTCCCGCTCGCATCGAACACCGCAACCTCGCGCCCGGGCTCGCCCAAGCCGAAAGCGAACCGGACCGAGCCCGCGCCCAGCCGGGCGATGCCCGGCGCCTCGAACTGGTGAGGGGTAGCGACAGGTGAGGCCTCGGCCAGGCCCTGGAACAGGACGCGGAATGTCCAGGCCGTGCTCCAATCGCCCCAGCCGTACTGGTTGTGGCCGCGCACCAGCCACTTGTAGGTGCGGTTGTAGACAAACGGGAAGCCCTCCAGCGACCAGCGCGGGCTGGTCCCGGTCTGGCGCAGGAGCGTGTCGGTGCCGAGAACGAGCTTGAAGTCGAAGCTGTCCGACCGCGCCCGCGCCGAGTCGACGACGAGCTCGATGGGCGGGTTCATCACCGGCAGGCCGTTGGGCGGGGAAACCTGCGGTGGCGGCAGGGGCTCGCGCAGGATGCGGAAGCTGCCGAAGCTGCCGTCCGCCGAGGTCAGGTCCGAGCCGTCGAACTGGCGCAGGCGCAGGCGCGCCGAGTCGTTCGTCGGCACCGATGCACCGATGACCCAGCGATACTCGCCGTTGTCCGGCGCGTTGGCGTCGAGCGCGGTCCAGGTCCGGCCCGCGTCGAGCGACAGGTCCACCTCGACCCGGGTACCCGGGTCGCCGGAATTGGCCCAGGTCACGCGCACCGTATCCCCGACGTAGAGCTGCTCGCCCCGGCCGTTGCCGTTGTAGTTCGTGTCGCCCTTCGGGTATAGCAGCTCGACCTTCTTCGGGTTGCCGCCCCACGGGTCGGGTGAAGCCACGTGGGCCCAGTCGTCGCCCGAGTGGCCCCACCACTCGGCCGGCGCCCACCACGTGTTGTGGACGTAGACTTCTTTCTGGGGCTCGCGGTATCCGAACGCAGCCAGCGAGTGGATCTCCCACAACGCGGACCAGATGTGGGCACGGCCGGCGTTGATTTCGATCTTGATGGTATCCCAGGCCCAGTCATTCCACGACGCGCCCAGCGCGTCCAGCATCGTGAAGATGTAGCCGTTGTCCATCCCGACCTGCTGCAGGCCGCCCGAGATTGCGTATATCGAGGTGCCCCCGCGGGTCGTGTCGGTGCCCATCCCGATGGCGCATTCGCGCTGGGTGTTGGGAATCTGCCAGTCGGTCTCGCCCTCGACCATGTCGTAACGCTTGGCGAACCACTTGACCAGCTTGCCGTAGTCCTGGGTCCGGTCGATGTAGCCGAGCACTATGGCGCCGGCGGTCGGGGTGCAGCCGTAGCTCCAGTCGTAGAACGGCGCGCGCTCCGGGTTGGGCACGAACACCTCGGTGAACTCGGCGAAGTCCTCAGCCAGCGCCTCCTGCCACTCGGCCGCGTGGGCCGCCGCGGTACCGGCCGCATCGAACCCGTGCCTCGCACGCATCTGGCCGATGGTCTGCTGTATCTCGCCGGCAAAAGACTCGCGGCTGTCCCAGGCGCGCTCGAAGTGCTCGGAGAGCACGACGCGCCGGCCGGCGGCGTTCTCGAACTCGAAATACACGACCGGGTGGACAAAGTAGAGCCGGCTCAGCCGGGCGCCGGAACCCAGCGACTGCCGGGCGCGCTCCAGCGCCGCCTCGCCGACCGCCCAGAACTCGCCCGCGCCAAAGCCGTAGCGCAGGATGGGCCTGCGGTCGGTACGGGCAGAGACCGTGATGTGGGCGTACTTGGAGCGCCACCGGGTCAGGTCGGTGTTCGGGCCGAGCAGTTCGCGCTCGGCCAAGATGTCGTCGCGCACCTCGCCGAAATTGCCCATCGGCTTGCCGTCGGTACGGAACACGAAGCTCCAGGCCACGGTCGCGCCGGTCTCGTCGACATAGGGCAGTTCGACGCCCAGCCGGGCACCGGGATACTCGGCCTCCGCTTTGCGCAGGGCCAGCTCTCGCACCGTGGCGAACTCGACCGCGTTGGCCGGCGCGGCGCCGGCGTCGGGCAGCGGCAGGGCAATTGCCAGGCCTGCCACGAGCAGGACAAGGGTGAAGTACTTCATTCGTATCTCCTGTAAAAATCGCCGGTCAGGTAACTGTACCGCAGTTCGACCGGCTGTCATAGCCCTTACGGCGTCAGCCGGTACCGGTCACGCGGGAAGAAACTCGCCTCCCGCACATTGGTTAGACCCAGGAACTGCTGTGTTAGTCGCTCGGCGCCGATGGCCAACCCGCCGTGGGGCGGCATCGCGAACTGGAATATCTCCAGGTAGAACTTGAAGTCGGCCGGGTCCATCCCGCGCGAGCGGATATTGTCGCAGAGCATCTTGTAGTCGTGGATGCGCTGGCTCCCGGTCGTCACCTCAAGCCCCCGGAACAGCAGGTCGAACCCGAGCGTGTAAGTGGGGTCTTCCGGGTCGGGCATCGTGTAGAACGGCCGGGACTTGGCCGGGTAATGGCTGACAAACACGAACTCGCTGCCCAGGCTCTTGCGGGCGTACTCGCCTATCTGCCGTTCGCCCTCGGGGTCGAGGTCGTCCATCGCGCTGTCGCGGCCGAAGTCCTTGGCCAGTATCTTCAGTGCTTCCTTCAGCGGGATGTCGGGTATCTCGGCCGGCACCTCGGGCAACTGTGCCTTGAACAGCTCCAGTTCCTCGGCACAGTTGGCGCGGAGGTTCTGCATCAGCTGGCGCAGGTAGCCGGTCTCCATCGCGGTCACGTCGCGGTAGGAATCGATGAAGCCCATCTCGAAGTCCAGCGACAGGTACTCATTGATGTGGCGCGACGTCGCGTGGTCCTCGGCCCGGTACACGAAACCGGACTCGCACACCCGCTCGAACCCGGCGCCCACCAGCATCTGCTTGTAGAACTGCGGGCTCTGGGCCAGGAATGCGTCCTGCTCGAAGTACTTCAGGCGGAAGAGCGACGTGCCGCCCTCGGTACCGGCCGCGACGATCTTCGAGGTGTGGACCTCGAGAAAGCCCTGCGCGCGCAGGTATTCAAGGAAGGTACGGACGATTTCAGCCTGGACCCGGAACACCCAGCCCAGCTCGGGGTTACGCAGGCCGAATGCCCGGTGGTCCAGCACCGAGTCAATCTTGAGGTTAAGCTTCTTCTTGGAGCGGTTGACCTCGAACGGCAGTTCCGCGACCGGCTCGATGAGCGGCTCGACCGACTCGAGCGTCAGCTCGGCGCCGCGCCGCGCCTGCGGCTCGGCCTTCACCGTGCCCGTGACCACGACGATGCTCTCGCGCTTGAGCGTACCTAAACTGAACTTCTGCGGCTCGGTCGTCACCGCCTGAGCCAGGCCGGTCCGGTCGCGCACGATGATGAACGATATCGTGCCCAGTTCCCGAACCTGGTGGAGCCAGCCGACGAGCCGAACCTGCTCGCCAATGTGCTTGCCGATGTCAGCGGCCAGTGTCCGTTGCATGCGGCCAATCTACCCGTTGCCCGGGCAGAGTCAAGAAAGCGGCGGCCTAATGACCGTTCAACGCCAGCCGGTACTGGTTAAGCACGAACACGTCGGTCTCGGCCGGGCGAGCCGCCTCGAGCCGCGCGCGCAGGCCCGGCGTGATGACCTTGCGGCAGGCCTCGACCGCGACCAGCCGCACGAACGGCGACGCATTCGAGAGTGCGTCGGCTGCCGCCTGCCCGACCCGCTCCCGCAAGCCTGCCCGGTCGACGCTGTCGGACCTGGCCGCAATCGTGCCCAGGCCGCGCAGGCAGTGGCCCAGCGCGGGCGCGGCCAGCTTCGGCGCGGCGTCGAGCAGCGGTCCGGCAGCAGCCGTGTCGATGGCGACCAGCGCCATCTCGGCCGCGGACCGGACCGTGAACAGCCGGTCGGACAGCGCCTCTATGAGCGCCGGCACTGCGGCCGGGTTCTTCAGCTTGGCGCAGGCCTCGGCCGTGACGATGCGCGACGGCTCGAAACTGTCGCGCAGGAGATACAGGATCCTCGGCACGACCAGCGAGTCGCCGACGTCGCCGAGCGAGCCGACCGCCCGCCGTGGGCTGATCCGCTTATCCTCGAGCGCGGCCAGGATCGAATCGACGCCGTCGCGGCCGTCCCTGCCCAGCTTGCCCAGCAGGTAAGCGGCATTGGACCGGGCCAGCAGCCGTTCGTCGCGCATCGCCCGGTAGAGGTAAGGCCTGGCCGTGTCCGGCATGGCCTTCACCAGCTCTTCCATCGCGCGCAACTCCAGCCCGTCCTTGGTGTCGGCCTTCTTGTCGAACGCGTAGTCGAGCGCGGCCCGACCCGCGGCGGCAAGCTGCTTGCGCGCCCGCTTCACCTTCTTCTGCACGTTGCCGACCTCCCACAGCGACGCGGTCGCGAACAGCGATTCGACCGGCTGGGCGATGGAATCGTCCTCGACCGCGCTGGTGTCCACGTCCGGCTCGAGGTCGATGATTGTCGCCGGTCGGTCCAGGTCCGTGCCCGAACCATACGTGCCCTTGGTCCAACCGCCCTTCTCGACCGCGCCCGACACCCGCGTATAACGGTCGGTGCCCGCGAGGTCGGCGAACAGACCCATCCCGCCGAAGCCCCGCGCCGCGTTCGAACTGCCCTGGCCGAGCAGCGAATCGTGGGTCACGTACCAGTCGTTGCCGTCCGAGTCCAGCAGCAGGCCGACCGAGTTGGTCAGGCCGATGCCCTGCCCGCCCGAGGCGTAGTAGCCGTCGTCCCCGGCCGCGTCCAGGAGCACGCCGACCGACAGGTCGTGGCCCTGGCCCTGGCTCGGCCCCAGCCGCGAGAAGTACGAGTCGTTGCCCTTCTCGTCGACCAGCACGCCGACTGAGAGGTGGATGCCGGCGCCCTGGCTGTACTGCGCCGCGGTGTAGTGGTCGAAGCCCTCGCCGTCCCACAGCATCCCCAGCGAGTACCAGTAGCTCGTCGCCTGGCAGAACACCTCGGCGTTGTAGAAGTCGTTGCCCTTGACGTCGCAGAGGAAACCGATGCCGCCGGCCGCGTCCGGCCGCGCGCCGATGGCGAACCCCTGGGCGAACGAGCGGTACTCGAACGGCAACAGCGGTTCGTGCTTGTACCGGCCGCCCGCGTAGTAGTTGTCGTTGCCCGCGCGGTCTGAGCACAGGCCATAGCCCCAGGTCCCGCCGAAGCCCTGCGCGTAGCACCACGCCCGGTAGGAGTCGTTGCCGCCGCCGTCGACGAGCGTCCCGACCCCGCAGTACCCGCTGCCCTGCACGTAGAACCCGGCGTCGAGGATGTCGTCACCGCCCCGGTCCAGGAGACAGGCGGTGCCGTACATCGCCGCGCCTTGAGCGCAGTGGCCGGCGCGGTACACGTCGTTGCCGGCCCGGTCAACCAGCACGCCGCAGCCGAACAGCGCCGCGCCCTGGGCAAACGGCTTGCTGCAGGTGTAGCGGTCATCGCCCCCGAGGTCAATGACCACGCTGAACGCCGGCCCCAGCAGCCCGACCGCTCCCCCGGCCCGGTTCAGGTAGAGGTCGTCGCCCCCGAGGTCGACGATGATGGCGCAGTCGGCCCGGTAGACGTTCGGGCCCGGCCCACCGACCACGACCGGCCCCCACTGCGACTCGGCGGCATACAACACGTCGCCCTCGACACCGGCGACGCTCACCGGCTGGTAGTCATCGGGGAAATCCCTGTCCCCCTCGACTATCGCCCGCTCGGCCGCCATCGCCGCCATCACGACCGCGGTGCCGCCCCGACCCAGCGAGTAGCGGTCGATTGCGCGCATATCGAGCTGCAGGGTCTCGGCTTTGACCTTCTGGGTCGTGTCGTAGGCCCGGCCGAACTCGCGGTTGAGCATCCCGGACAGCGCCTTCTCCGTGGTGTCGTCCGAATCGCCCCACATCCCGACCGCCTCGCCGATGAGCCGATCGACCTGGTGCGGCTGCAGCTTTGCCACGGCCTTGTCCAGGCGGCGCTGGCCCACGGCGAATGCCGCCAGCAGCTTGTTCAGTCCTGTGGCCAACCCGGCCGGCAGCCCGGCCTCGCCCGCAAGCTGCACCTTCTCGCGCGCCAGCTCCTGTTCGATGGCCGCGACCTCGTCGACCCTCACCCCGGCGTCGAGCTCGGACCACTGGTTGATGACCAGCCGGCCCGGCCCGAACCGGCTGGCAGCGTCGGCCTCGGCCCGGATGAGGCTGCCGCACTCCAAGGGGTTATCCAGCAGCCGGTCCACGACCTTCAGCCGGAAGAACGAATCGATGGCCCATTGCTTGTAGAACCCGAGTTCGGACGGATCCGCGCCCTGGGCCGCGAGGCCGCCGGACAGCGCCCGCCCGGCCACCGAGTCGAACCCCGCCGCCTGCCACGCCCGGTCGGGCAGGCTCGCGGCCAGAAGAAACGTCAGCAGGAAAGTGCTCAATCAATCCTCCTATGGTCGGGCTGAATCTAGCGCACGGGCGCGGCCTGTCAACCGGCCGACCGGCCCGTGCTTGACTGGGTTCATTGTCGCCCTAGAATTACGCCATGGGTGGAAAGCACATACTAATAATCGACGATGAATCCAGCATCCGGCTGCTGCTGCGCAAGCTGTTCGAGCACGCCGGGTACCAGGTCAGCGAGGCGGCCAACGCGCTCCAGGTGTTCAGCCTCGACGCGAGCGCCAGTTACGACGCCATCATCCTCGACCTGCGCATGCCCGGCATCGACGGCCACAAGGTGCTCAAGTCGTTCAAGCGCGACCCCAAGACGTCGCCGCCCATCCTCGTGTTCACCTCCAGTTCGTCCGAGGTCGAAAGGCGCTTGACCCTGTCCGAGGGCGCCGACGCCTTCGTCTCCAAGCCCGGCGACAACGACACCCTGCTCAACACCGTCGCCCAGCTCATCGCCCGGCGCGCCGCCAAACCCCAGTAAAGGCAGCGGGGCAGGCCGCGCCCGCCCCGCCGTCACTCTCCGCCTCAATCAGGGCCGGACGTTGCCTACGAATCGCTGGCCGTCGGCGGTGTACTGCAGGACCGCCGCGGTCTTGATCGGGTTGCCCCACTCGTCGAACGTGATGTTGCCCGACACGCAGGGGAAGTCGGTTATCTGCGCGAGCGCGTCGCGGATGGCCTGCGGCGTGGGCTCGGACGCCTTCTTCAGCGCCTCCACGAGCAGCAGCGCGGCATCGTAGCCCAACGTCGCCAGCGCGTCGGGCCGCTGGCCGTGCTTCTTCTCGTACTTCGCCACCCATTCCTGCACTTCCGGCCGCGGGTCGTCGGGCGAGTAGTGGTTGGTGAAGTAGCCGCCGACGATGTCCGGGCCCGCGGTCTCCAGCATCTTGGGCGAGTCCCAGCCGTCGCCGCCGAGGAGCGCGGCCCGCGTCAGCCCGAGCTGGCGCGCCTGCTTGACGATGAGCGCGACCTTGTTGTAGTAGTCGGGCAGGAACAGCACGTCGGGGTCGCCGCGCTTGACCTTGGTCAGCCCCGGGGAGTAGTCCTGGTCGAGTTCGCCGTAAACCTCGTACCCGACAACCCTGCCGCCGAGCCGGACGAACTCGTTGCGGAAGAACTCGGCCAGCCCGCGCGAGTAGTCGTTGCCGTTGTCGAAGAGCACCGCCGCGGTCGCCGCCTTCAGGCTGTCCCGCGCGAACCGGGCCGCGACCGCGCCCTGGAACGGGTCGATGAAGCAGGCCCGGAACACGAAGTCCTTCCTCTTCCCGTCCTCCCCCACTGTAATCTTCGGCGCGGTCGAGGTCGGGGTTATCATCGGTATGCTCGCGGCCTGGGCCTTGTCCGACAACGGCGCCGAGCACTTCGAGGTCACCGAGCCGAGTATCGCCACGACCCGGTCCATGTCGATGAGCTTGGACCCGGCGTTCGAGGCTTCGGTCGGGTCGTTCTTGTCGTCGGTAACGATGATGACCAGCTTCTTGCCGTTCACCCCGCCCGCCGCGTTGACCTCGTCGAAAGCGAGCATCGCGCCGTTGCGGGTCGACTCGCCGAAGGTCTTGACGTTACCGGTCAGCGGCGCCATCAGGCCGATCCTGATGCCCTCGCCGCCGCCGCACGACAGGGCGACCAGTGCCGCCGCTGCCGCCAGCATCAGCTTCCTCTGCATCACCCTGCCTTCTGCTTTCTGCACTCTGCATTCTGCATTCGTCCCCATCGACTATTCCTCCTGTGCCTGGCCTGGCTTGCCTTCTGCTTGTTCGGCCGGCCCGCTTTGCGCACCGTACCGGCCGAGGAAATCCGCCGAGTACTGCTCGAACCGGCCCAGCTCGATGGCCGTCCGTATCCCCTGCACCAGCCGCTGGTAGAACCAGACGTTGTGCAGGGTCAACAGCTTCGGGCCCAGCGCCTCGCCCGCGATGAACAGGTGGCGCAG
>JAWOHG010000291.1:0-4191 GCA_046485245.1 bacterium | reverse complement strand
GCCCGGCCTGGCGGACCATCTCGCGAATCGCGGTCTGGGCGTAGCGCGGGTAATCCGGGGCCGAGCTGCACTGCCGTGCCGCCGACGAGTCCCAGTACTTGAAGTCGGGCAGCCATATCGACACCAGGCCCTCGAACCGGGCAAGGGTCTCGGGTTTCTCATAGCCGTTGGAGTTCCAGACAAAGGGAATGCGCAGTCGGCGCGAGGCTGACTCGACCACGGGCAGCAGTTGGTCCGAGTAGTGGGTCGGGGTCACGAGGTTGATGTTATGCGCGCCGGCCTGCTGGAGTTCGAGCATCACTTCCTCGAGCCGCTGCGGGGTCACCTTGCTGCCGCGGCCTTCCTGCGAGATGTCGTGGTTCTGACAGAACCGGCAGCGCAGGTTGCAGTGGGAGAAGAAGATTGTGCCGGAGCCGTGCGTGCCGGAGATGGGCGGTTCTTCCCAGTGGTGGAGTTGGGCGAGGGCGATTTCGATGTCGGTCCCGGCGCGGCAGACGCCGAGTTCGACCGCGCGGTCGACACCGCATTCAAACGGGCAGGCGCGACATTCCACGGGCCAGTATACCACGCTCGTGGTTGACAGGAAGCCCGGCAGGCCCGATTCTGTGGGCGTGAAGCCGATGCGCCTGCAGAAGTACCTGGCCGAGTCTGGCGTCGGGTCGCGCCGGCACTGCGAGGAGTTGATCGGCTCCGGGCAGGTGCAGGTGAACGGCGCGCCGGCGCACATCGGGCAGTCGGTCGTGCCGGGGCAGGACCGGGTCACCTTCCGCGGCCGCGCCGTGCGGCCCGGCAAGGAGCGGGTCGTCATTGCATTGTACAAGCCGGCCGGTTACCTGAGCACCTGCTTCCGCGGCAAGGAGGAAGGCTGGCTGGTGAAAGAGCTGGTCGACGTGCCGTTCCGGCTGTTCCCGGTGGGCCGGCTCGACCGCGAGTCCGAGGGGCTGCTCCTGCTCACCAACGACGGCGAGTTGGCCCTGCACCTGACCCATCCGCGCTACGGCAAGGAGAAGGAGTACGAGGTCGAACTGGACCGCGAACCGGATGCCCGAACCCTGGCCGCGCTGGCCCAAGGGGTCCGACTGGACGACGGTCCGGCGCGGGCCGCGAGCGTGCGGATGGTCGCTCAGACGCGCGTGCGGATGGTCCTGCACGAGGGCCGCAAGCGCGAGGTGAGGCGGATGCTGGGGGCGCTGGGGTACGAGGTGCGGCGCCTGTGCCGCGTGCGCATCGGCAGCCTTTCCCTGGGCGACCTGAAGCCCGGCGAGTGGCGGCGCCTGAGCGACGAGGAAGCGGACCGGCTGGTTGGGGCAGAGAGGGGCGAGGGGAAGGGGACGAGGGAGGAGGGTGCAGAAGGGCACGGGGCCGCTGACCGGACTCCTCGCCGTGACGCTGGGCCCGAAACCCCGCGGCCGAGTCAGGAGCCGCGGCGCAGGCAACCATGAAGCTACTGTTAATCCTGATGCTCGCGACTGCGGCTTTGGCCGACGGCCCGGCGCCGCCCGAGAGCGTCCGCGTCGGACTGGCCCTGTCCGGCGGCGGGGCACTGGGACTCGCGCACATCGGGGTGCTTAAGGTGCTGGAGCGCGAGGGCATCCCGGTCACGGCGATTGCCGGGACGAGCATGGGTTCGATGGTCGGCGGCCTGTGCGCAGCCGGGTACAGCCCGGCCCAGATCGAGAGCGTCACCGTCCAAGCCGACTGGAACTCGTTGTTCTCCTCGCGCGTGCCGTTCGGCGCGCGGTACCTGCCGGAGCGGCGCCAGTCCCAGCGCTACGTCCTGCAGTTGCGGCACCGCAACTTCGTGCCCTACCTGCCGGGCGGCATCGTGCCGCTGCAAAACGTCGAGTTCCTGCTGATGGAGTTGCTTTCCGACATCGAGTACAACACCGAATTTGACTTCGACCGGCTGCCCTTGCAGTACCGGGCGGTAGCGGTCGACCTGGTGACCGGGCGGCGCGTGGTGCTCAAGAGAGGTCGGCTGCAGCAGGCAATCCGGGCCAGCATCGCCATCCCGGGCGTCTTCTCGCCCGAACTCCTCGACTCGCTGCAGTTGGTGGACGGCGGCGTGCAGCAGCGCCTGCCGGTCGACCCATTGCTCGAATTCAAGCCGGACTTCATCATCGCGGTGCTGACCCGCAAGAGAACACCCGAGGCCGGCATCTCGCTGATTGACGTCGCCTCGCGTTCCATCGACCTGGTCAGCGTGAGCGAGATTGAAGGACAGAAGGCGCTGGCCGACGTGCTCATCGAACCGAACGTGGACCCGTTCCGGCATTCGGACTTCGCCCGTGCCGCGGACCTCGTCGCGGCCGGGGAGATGGCGGCCAAGCTCGCGGTGCCGGAAATCAGGCGCAAGCTCGCCGGCCGCGTGCCGGCCGCGCGACCCCGTGCATTGGCGTACCGGCCGCGGCCCTATGTCCGGTCGGTGCGCTTCGAGGGCCTGAGAGTGACCCGCGCGGCGACGGCGCGCCACGGGTTGGCGACGCGGCCGGGCCAGATCCTGAGTTTCGCGCGGCTGGTCGATGACCTCGAGCGGGTCTTCCACACCGGGTTGTTCGACGACGTCAACTACCGCCTGGAGAGCGTGCCGGGCGATTCGGTCGACGTGGTCGTCGAGGTGCAGGAGCGGGCTTACGGCTTCTACGCGTTCGGCATCCGCTACGACAACACCGACGACATCGCGCTCGGGCTCGAGGCCGGGCAGGGCAACCTGCTGGGCTCGGGTGCGGGCGTGCGCGCGGCGCTGACATTGGGCAACCCGACCGAGATCAGGGCCGGGCTGACGGGCACGCGGCTGTTCTCGCTGCCGTTCGGCTACCGGCTGGACGCGTTCTGGGGCGGGTTGGACCGCACGTACTGGCGCGACCGGGTCGGCGCGGCGTTCTACAACATCGAGTACCGGGGTGCGGTGGCCGAGGCCGGCTACATCCTGGGTCGCGACGCGTTCTTCGATTTCGGCGTCACCGCGTACGAGGCCCGCTACCGCACGCGCGCCGGGCAATTGCCGGACATGACCGAGAACGAGTGGATTGCGGGACCGACCTTCCGGTTCGAGACGAACACGTTCCACGACGCCGATTTTCCAGGCCCGGGCAGCGAACTGCGCGTGGCGGCGCTGTACTCGCACCCGCTGCTGCCCGGCCAGCGCCGGTTCCTGAAGGCCGAGCTGTCGATCGAGCGCGGGGTACCGATTGCGCGCCGGCTGCTGTTGCGCGGCGGGGCCGACCTCGGGCTGGTGGTGGGCACGCCAGCCTGGGCCGAGCAGTTCCGCACCGGCGGCAGCGGCTTTGTCGGGTTTGCCGACGCCGAGTTCACCTCGCCGCTGCGGGCGGTCCTGCGCGGCCGGGTCGACTACCGCGTGCTGAACCTGATGGGCCGGGTCGACTACCCGGTCTACGTTCAGGCCCTGGCCGACGCCGGGCTATTCGAGCGGCCGGACCGCCTGCCGGGCGAGTTTGACCCGCTCGACGTCCTGCACTGGGGCGCGGGGCTGGGCGTGCGCACCAATACGCCGGTCGGGCCGCTGCAGCTCACTTTCGGGTTGGGCGATTTCCTCAAGCCGGCCGGCTACCCGGCGACACGGCTGGAGATGTGGTTCTCGGTCGGGAGCGAGTTCAGGTACACCCGTTAGGCCCGCAGGCCCGCACGCATACCCCGCAGATATACTGGCTGACCAGCCGCCGGCGCTGAAACTCTTTCAGCGCGGCAAAACAGGCGAGGTGGTCGAACTCGGCCTGGGTTTCCTTGATGGCGTGCGCCGGGCAGGCCGCGATGCAGGCGCGGCAGTCGCCGCAGTCCTGCTCCAGCGGGCGGCCGGGCTCCAGCGCGAGGTCGGTGAGCACGGTGAGCAGGCGGACCTGGGCGCCGGCCTGCGGCGTGACCACGAGGTTGTTGCGGCCCAGCCAGCCGATTCCGGCCGCGACCGCGATGCGCTTGTGCGAGAGATGGGCCTGTTGCTTCTCCCAGTCGACAATCTGCGATGCCGGGATGGCGAGTGCCCCGTGTCCCAGCGCGTGGATGCGGTCGACAAGTTCCAGCCCGAGCCGGTCGAGCGCGAAGTTGACCTGCCGGTAGTGGTGCTCGTAGAGGTGGTTGGGCCGGCCTTCGATAGTCGACAGCACCTCGGGCGCGACCGGCAGGGCGATGCTGACGGCGAGGGGCAGGCGGGCAAGCAGGCCAGGCGCCAGGTGG
>JAWOHG010000239.1:0-5407 GCA_046485245.1 bacterium | reverse complement strand
GAACCGTTCCTGTACCGCGTGTCGGCCGAGGTCACGCAGTTGATGGGCCAGTGGTACCCCGAGCTCGAGGGCAAGCGCGAGCAGGCCGCGCTCATCGTCAAGTCCGAGGAGGAGCGGTTCCTGCGCACGCTCGAGGCGGGCCTGGCGCGCTGGAACGAGGCCGCCGAGCGGTTCCGCCGCGACGGCGTCGTGCCGGGCGACGAGTTGTTCAAGCTGCACGACACGTTCGGGTTCCACGTCGAACTGGTGCGCGAACTGGCTGCGGACTCGGGCCTGAGGCTGGACACCGACGGCTTCGAGAAGGCGATGACCGAGCAGCGCGAGCGCAGCAAGAAGGCGACCTCCTTTGTCCAAGGCACCAACGCTGCGGCGACGCTGCAGCACCAGACCTTCGCGGCCCACGACCGGTTGACGCGCGAGACCGAAGTCACCAGCGTTGTGAAGAACGAGGACGGCAGCTACAACGTCGTGCTGGCGGCGACGCCGTTCTACGGCGAGATGGGCGGGCAGGTCGGGGACACCGGCCTTATCACGGGTGACGGGTTTGAGCTCGAGGTGACCGACACCGTGGTCGAGCACGGCATCCGAGTCTGCAAGGCGAAGGTTATCAAGGGCGAGCCCGCACCGGGGCGCGTGACGGCCATCGTCGATATCGAGCGCCGGCGTGAGATAGAGCGGGCGCACACCGCGACGCACCTGCTGCACTCGGCCCTGCGTCGGGTGCTCGGCGATTACGTGAAGCAGGAAGGCTCGCTGGTCGAGCCGGGCCGGCTGCGGTTCGACTTCGCCGCGTTCGAGCCGATGAAGCTGGAGCAGGTTGCCGCGGTCGAGAGGCTGGTGTACGAGCAGGTCGTGGCCGACCTGCCGCTCGAGCGCGCCGAGAAGAGCCTCGATGAGGCCAAGGCCGGCGGCGCGCTGGCGTTCTTCGGCGATACCTACGGCGAGCGCGTGACAGTCGTGAAGATTGGCGGTTTCTCGCAGGAGCTGTGCGGCGGCACGCACCTGCGGTCGACCGGCGAAATCGGCCTGTTCCGTATCGTGTCCGAGACCGGCGTGGCCGCCGGCATCCGGCGCATCGAGGCGCTGGCCGGCAAGGCGGCGTTCGAGTGCGCGGCGGTCGAGCGGGCGACCATCACCGAACTGCTCGGGCAGCTGGGCGGGACCGAGGAAACTCTCACCAAGAAGGTGGCGGGCCTGACCGAGGACCTCAAGCGGCTCGACGCGCGCGTGCGGTCACTTTCCACCCAGCTCGCGCGGGGCGCGGCCACCGAGCTCGCCGCGCAGACCGAGACCATCGGCGGCGTCAACGCGGTCGCGGCGCACCTGGCCCAATTCGAGGGCGACGAGCTGCGCGTCGTTGCCGACCGGCTGCGCGAGTTGCTGCCCCAGCCCCATGCGGGTTTGCTGACCGGCGGGGTCAGCGGCGAGAGGATGCGCTACGTCGTGTTCGTGTCGCCGGACCTGAAGGACCGCCTGCCGGCAGGCAAGCTGGCCAAGGCGGTGGGCGGCGCGATGGGCGGCGGCGGCGGCGGCAAGCCGGACATCGCCGAGGGCGGCGGTCGGCTGGACAAGCTCAGCGACGGCCAGGCCGCATTCCGGGCTACGCTCGCGCAGTAGCGCGAGCCAAACCCGAAGTCCGAATCCCGAAACTCGAAACTGCCGGAGAAACGCTAGCGGCCGGTGTCGGCGGGCAGGGTGTCGGGCCGCAGCCGCTCGAGTTCCTTGAGCAGGGTCGAGCGCTCGGTGGTGTCGAGCCCGGTCGTGTCGAAGGGCAGGACGATGGGCTCGGTCGAGTCGGCGGGCAGGGTCACGTAATCCACGTCGAAATACCAGGGCAGGCGGAAGTCCTGCTGGGTCATGAAGTCGAGCGCCTCGACGCTGTCGCGGTCGCGCAGGAACCGGTCGGCCTGCTTCTCGATTTCCTTGTACACCGGCAGGTAAGTGGACAGCGTCTGGTTGTAGCGGGCCAGGGTAACGGACCGGCCCTCGGCGACGAGCACGGCGGTCTGGATGCGGGCGGGCTTGAACCCGGCGCGCTGGAGATTCCCGACCACGGCGCCGACCTCGGCCGACGTGAGGTCGGTGTCCTCGCCGACGATGCCGATGACGCGGCCGATGAGGCCATTGCCGGCCCGCGTGCGGGCGAGCCACCACGCCCGGCTGATGACCCCGCGGACGAGCGTGAGCGCGTTGCGGCAGCGGTCGGCGTCGTCGAACTGGAGGCCGTGGCGCTTGCGGGCGAGCTTGAGGGCCTGGTTGCGGTCGGTCAGCGACACGCCGCTGACGCGCAGGGCGCCGAGGAGGGGCTGGAGCGCGCCGAAGGTCATCCGGAACGAGTCGAAGTCGAACGCGATCGAGCGCTGGATGGTGATGCCGAGCAGGTGCTCGACAGCGCGGCGCAGGATGCGGTCGCCGCCGATGGCGTAGGCGTGGGCGACTTTCTCCATGTTGGCGAAGTCGGTGTTGGACGCGGCGGCGGTGATGCCCGGTATCTCGACGAGCAGGTCGCGCGGGACCGCGACGAGGTTGAGCGAGGGCTTGTCGTAGTTGACGTGGCAGACGATGACGATGTCGGAGTGGGACTGGTCCTGGCGCTTGTTGCGGCGGAAGCCCTCGGCCGTGACCGGCCCGACCGCTCGGGCGTCCTTGCCGACGATGAGGATGTTGATGGTGCCGGTCGGCTCGGGCTCGAGGGTCGAGGTCCTGGGCAGGCGGCTGGGGCCGAGGAAGTATACCAGCGTGCCCACGACCAGGGCGAGTAGCCCGGCTACGACGAACCAACCCCAGACCGGACGGCGGCGCGCCATCTACCGGGTGACGCGGAGCCGGACCGGCTGGCCCTCGAACTTCTCTACGCGGCGGATTGCGGTTATGACGCGCCGCTCGTACGACGGGGTCATCGCGTCGGGCTTGGACAGGCGCAGGCGGAAGGTGGGCGGCCGGGTGCCGACCTGGGCCAGGCCGATCACCCGGCAGTCGTGTGCGGGCGTGCTCTCCTGGAGCTTTCCGAGCACGCGGTCGCGCAGGACCGCGTTGGGGAGCTGGCGGGCGCCGGACTGCCAGACGCGCTCGGCGCGGCGCAGTGCGGCGTCGACGTTCTGGTTCTTCAGCACCGAGGCGAACACGACCGGCACGTAGTCGACGAAGGCGAGCTCGCGCTTGACCCAGTCGTGGACCTTGTCGATGAGGTTCTCGGGCACGATGTCCATCTTGTTGGCGATGGCGACCATGCCGCGGTTGCGGTCCGTGACGAGATTCATTATGCGTTTGTCCTGGGTCGCCGGGCCCTCGGTGGCGTCGAACACGACCAGCGCGACGTCGCAGCGCTCGATCTGGTCGATGGCGCGGCTGACCGAGTAGTACTCGACCGGCTCCTCGACGTGGGTGCGGCGGCGGATGCCGGCGGTGTCGAGCAGGCGGAAGGTGCGCTCGCCGATGGTGCAGTATTCCTCGACGACATCGCGGGTCGTGCCCGGCGTCGCGGTGACGATGGAGCGCTCCTGCCCGATGAGGCGGTTGAGCAGGGAAGATTTGCCGACGTTGGGCCGGCCGAGGATGGCCAGGGCCAGCGCGTTGGCCCGGCGGCGCGTGGAGTCGTCGGGCAGGCGCTCGAGCACCGCGTCGAGCAGGTCGTCGACCCCGGTGCCGTGCTCGGCCGCGACCGGGAACAACTTCTCGCCGCCGAGCTTGTAGAAATCGGCCTCGTCGTACTTGCGCTTCAGGTCGCACTTGTTGACCGCGACGAGGAACGGCCGGTCGCGGCGGCGCAGGCGCGCGGCGATTTCCTCGTCCATCGGCAGGGGCCCGGCCGCGCCGTCGACCACCAGCACCACGACCGCGGCCTTTTCCAGCGCGATCTTGACCTGGCGTTCGACCTCGCGGTCCATCTGCACCTTTGAGTCGGGGACGAGGCCGCCGGTGTCGACGACCGTGAAGCGGCGGCCGACCCACTCGGCCTCGCGGATGATGCGGTCGCGGGTCACGCCCGGCTGCTGCAGGGTAATGGCGATGCGACCGCCGACGATGCGGTTGAAGAGCGTGGATTTGCCGGTGTTGGGCCGGCCGACTATTACGACGATGGTCGAGTATAGGCCAAGCCGGGCGCAAGCCAAGCGCGGCCGCGAGGTTGCATAGCCGTCTCCGGGCGCTAGTATTGGCCGATGCGCGCTACCGCCAAGATGCCCGGCCTGGCCTGCGAGTATTGCCGATTTGAGACCGGCGACGGGCTCGAGCTGCAGGGCCTGCTGGTCGAGCCGCGGCGCAAGTCGGGCCGCGCCGTGGTCCACGTCCACGGCTGGGACGGCAACTGCTACGAGAACCGGTTCATCGACCACGCCGCCCGGGCCGCGACCGCCACCGGCTACGGCTTCTTTGCCTTCAACAACCGGGGCCACGACTACATCGCCGACATCCTGCGGCCGGGGACCGGCGACTACCTGCAACTGGGCGGGATGTACGAGCGGCTGGCCGACTGCATCCCCGACATCGGGGCCGCGCTCGACTCAGTCGCGCGGCGCGGGTACCGGCAGGTCATCCTGCAAGGCCACAGCCACGGCGCCATCAAGGCGACGCATTACGTCGCCACGCGGCGCGACCGGCGCGTGCGCGGGTTGGTGCTGCTCTCGCCTTCCGACGACCTCGGCTGGGGGCGGAAGCTGATGGGCAAGCGGTTCGACGCCGCCTGCAGGACCGCAGGGCGCCTGGTGAAGGCCGGGCGCGTGCGCGAGTTGTTGCCGGAGGGGATGTTCAGCTACCCCGTATCGGCCGGGACTTTCCTCGACGCGTTCGGCCCGGACTCGATTGCCGCGATGTTCAACCTGTCGCGCACCGAGCGGCGCGAGTTCCCGGAGCTCGGGAGCATCCGCGTGCCGGTGCTGGTCGCGGCCGGCACGGTCGAGGAGGCGTTTGTCGGCAGTGCCAACGATTACTTGGCCGCAATCAGGACGGCGCTGGCCAACGCGCCTTTGGTGACCACCGCGGTCATCAGCGGCGCGCCGCACAACTACCTGGGCAAGGAAGCGCAGTTGGCGGCGGTGCTGAAACATTGGCTGTGCAAGCAGGCAAGTCAGAAGCCAAAAGTCAAAGGCCAAAGGTCAAAGCCGAAGGACGTCCGGGCAGGTCGCAAATCGGCAATCGACAATCGGAGATTCCCAAATGGTTGACATCTACGCGTTGTTGCGCGAGCGGGCGCTGGAGTTGATGGCCGGGGCGACGGAAGAGGATTTCCTCGTGCGGGGCATCTGGAAGGTCGAGCTGGCCTTCAAGCCCAACCCGGCCGAGCGCACCTTCAAGTATACCTTCTGGCTCGCAATGACCCGGGGCCAGGGCTGTTGCTACTGCACCGGGGACGACGAACGGGGCCGGGAACTGGTCGGCTCCGACGTGCGTGAACTGACAAAGGAGAAGA
>JAWOHG010000027.1:0-3135 GCA_046485245.1 bacterium | reverse complement strand
GCCGAACCGGAGAATCGAGATACCGGTACCGGTGGTGACGTAGCAGAGCTCGCCGGCCGGTGTTGCCGTCGTAGCAGGCAGGTCGTAGAAAGCCACTGTCTGCGGCGACTGCGGGTCGGCCATGTCCAGCCAGGTCAGGCGCGAGTCGGCCGCGAGGTAGACCAAGCCCCCGGCCGCGGCGGCGTGCACGGCAAACCCGGTCGGCAGCACCGCGAGCCGCCTCGGCTCGGCCGGCACGGCGATGCTGATGGTGTGCATCCCGCCCTGGGCGTCGGCCACGTAGGCAAAGGTATCGGCGAGCGCGACGCTCCGGGGATAGGTGGTCGTCGAGCAGACCCCGATATACGTCGGGCTGGCCGGGTTGCTGACGTCGAGCACTGCAAGCCCGCTGCCCGCGTTGGCGACGTAGGCGTGGTTGCCCGCGACCTTGACCGCGTTTGCGCCGCCGACGCTCGTGCTGTACCCGACCTCGACCGGGTTGGCCGGGTTGGCCACGCTGATGACGCGCAGCCCGGCCACGAAATCGGCGACATAGGCGTACGTGCCGACCACGTCCACGTTCAGGGCCCAGTAGGGCGTGTCCCGGTGCCCGACCTGGCGGGGCGCGGCCGGGTTGGAAACGTCAATCACGCGCAGGCCCGAATCGCGGCACGCGACGTAGGCGTAGTCGCCGACAACTTTCACGTGCACCGCCTTGGGCCGGGTCAGCAGCCTGCCGACCGGGACCGGCGCGGCCGGGTTGGCGACATTGAGTATCAGCAGGCCGGAGTCGTTATCCGCGACGTAGGCGTAGTCGCCCTGCACCGCGGCGTACAGTGCGTAGCCGGGCGTGGTGTACGACCCGACCAGCCGGCAGTTGAGCGAATCGGCCGAGGCGAAAGCAGCGAGCGCGAACGCGAGCAGCAGCATTCTGAGCATCTGGGTATTGTCCTCTCTCTGTCTATCCGGGCGCTTCGAACACATAGCCTATCGGCACGGCCAGTGGGCTGTCAAGCAATCCCGGAAGCCGGCTGTTTTCTTGCCACGCCTCGGCGCGCCGCTATAATCGCGCAGGCGTCAGCTACCCAGCAACCGGGAGGCACTTTGGACCTGTTCGACAAATGCCGTCAGTTCGACATGATGCTGCAGTTCGTCCGTGCCCGGGGCCGGTTCTTTTACGGCCGCGACCTCGAGCCCGCCGCTTCGCCGATGACCAGCCGCGCGGGCCGCGAACTGGTGAACCTCGGCTCAAACAACTACCTCGGCCTGACTGACCACCCCAAGGTGAAGGCCGCGGCCATCGCCGCGGTCGAACGCTACGGCACCGGCTCGGCCGGCTCGCGCCTGCTGACCGGCACCACGCCCCTGCACCTCGAGATGGAGAAGCGGCTGGCCGCGTTCAAGCACGCCGATTCCGTGGTGTCGTTCTCAGCCGGGTTCATGGCCCTCTCGGCCACGGTCACGACGCTCGCGGGCGAAGGCGACCTCATCTTCTCCGACGAGTTCAACCACGCCTCGATAATCGACGGCTGCCGCCATTCCCGCGCCAAGACCATTGTCTACAAGCACAACGACCTCGCCGACCTTGAAGCCAAACTCAAGGCCGCGCCGTCTGACGCCGCCAGGCTCATCGTCACCGACGGCGTGTTTTCGATGGAGGGCGACATCTGCGAACTCGCCGGCCTGCACAAGCTGGCCAAAGCCCACAACTGCCGGCTGATGGTCGACGACGCCCACGCGACCGGCGTGCTCGGCCCGACCGGCCGCGGCACCGCCGAACACTTCGGTATCGAGGGCGAGGTCGACATCACCTCAGGCACGCTCTCCAAGTCGATGGCCGCAGTCGGCGGGTTCACCGCCGCCCCGCGCGAGGTGACCGACTACCTGCGTTACAATGCCCGGATGTCCATCTTCTCGGCCAGCCTGCCGCCGTCTGTGCCCGCGACCGTGCTCGCCGCGCTCGATGTCCTGCAGGCCGAGCCCGAGCGCGTCGCCCGGCTCCACGCCAACTCCCGGTTCATCGCCGACGGCCTGGTCAAGGACGGTTTCGAAACGGGCTACCGCGGCACGCCCATCCTGCCCATCGCCATCGGCGACGACGACACGGCCTACAAGATGGCCGGACGACTCGAAGAGGAAGGTGTGTTCGCCAATCCCGTCGTGTTCCCGGCCGTGCCCCGCGGCTCGGCCATCATCCGCATCAGCCTGATGGCGACGCACACCGAGGACCAGCTCGGCCGCGCGGTTGAGAAGTTCCGCGTCGTCGGCCGCGAGCTGAAGGTGATCTAAATGGCCAATACCATCTACCACGCTTTCGCCGACGTCGCCCGGCGCTTCGCCGACCGGCCCGCCCTGATGAACAAGGTCGACGGCCGCTACGTGCCGGTGAGCTACGGCGAGCTCGCACGGGTCGTCGACGAGGTCGCGGCCGGCCTGGCCGCGCGCGGGGTCAAACCGCTCGACCGGGTCGGCATCTACTCCTACAACCGGCCCGAATGGGTCGTGACCGACCTGGCCGTGGCCAAGCTCGGCGCGGTGCTCATCCCGGTGTACCACACCCTGCCCGACGACGCCGTCCGCTACATCCTCAACGACGCCAACGTCCGCCACCTCGGGGTCGAGACGCCCGACCTGTTCGCGGTGGGCAGCCGCATCCTGGCCGACGTGCCCGACCTCAAGGACGTCATCACGCTGTTCGAACGCGACCGCGAGAGCCACACCGGCAAGACCCTGTTTTCGTTCGAGCTGCTGCGCGCGGAGGGCGCGAAGGCGCTGGCCGCGAACCCGAAGCTCGGCGCGGCCCACCAGCCCGGACCCGACGACCTGTTCACGGTCTGCTCCACCTCGGGCACGCCCGGCGAGCCCAAGGGCGCGATGCTGACCCACCGCAACATCCTGTCCAACGTCATCTCGGGCGCGTCCCGCTTCAACATCAACGAGACCGACGTGGTCGTGTCGTTCCTGCCGCTCTGCCACATGTTCGAGCGCACCTGCGGCTACTACACCGTGCTGCTGGTCGGCGGCTGCATCGCCTACGCCGAATCGACCCAGACCGTGGCCCACGACGTCCAGGCCGTGCGGCCGACCGTGCTCATCGTCGTGCCGCGCGTGCTCGAAAAGGTCTACAACGTCGTGCGCGAGCGCGTGCTCACCGGC
>JAWOHG010000168.1:0-2729 GCA_046485245.1 bacterium | reverse complement strand
AGCGGTGCGAGCGAGAACGGCATACCACAGGTTGTGTAGGGGGTGACTACCCCATTGGCTGGGTGGTTCAGCACGGCGGACAGGCTTGGGCCGAGCTGCGGCGCGAAACGGGCGAGGAGCGTGGCGGCAAGCTTGTGTTTGAGCTAAGCGGCCAATACTCAGTCTATTAGACGGAACAGGCGCAGGCCGAGTCGCTGGTCGAGCGTTTGGCCGAGCCTGGCCACAAGGCGATGGCTCAAGCGCGGCTGCAGCCGCAGGTCCAGATGCCGGGCCAGGTTGCGGGCCAGCTGCGCGTTCTGGAGGATGGCTGATAGCCGGCCGGATGGCGGGCTGGACTCTTTGGGCGCTTGGTGTTCTTTGTGGTGAACCGGCCCGCTCGCAAACCGGTTTGTGGTTGTCTCGACGGCTTGGGACACGATGTGGCAAATGTCGATGGACGATTGGCGATTGTCGATAGACTGGGCGGCTCTCGGCCCTGATCCCCGGCCCCTGGTCCCTGCGAAAACCTCGGGACAGCCCCGTCGCGGCTCGTGCCTCGCCGCGCTTGCGACAGTCCCGGGTTTTCGCGGCCGAGCCTAGAACTGCGAGTGGGCGAAGAACTCGCGGGTGAGCGCTTCGACCAGCCGGCGGCGCTGGCCGTACAGCCTTCTCGGCTTGCGCTTGGGGTGCCGCGCGAGCGCGTAATGCGTGAGCACCGGCAGGGCGATGGTCGTGTCGGTGTAGCAGACGACCGCGTCGGGCAGGCGCTCGGGGTCGACCTTGCCCCAGCTCACCGCTTCGTGGGGCGTGGCGCCGGAAAGGCCGCCGGTGTCGGGCCGCGCGTCGGTGACCTGGAAGAAGTAGTCCTGCCCGTATTCCTTTATCATCAGGACTTCCTGGATTTGCGGCTCGGTCTGGAGCATGAAGTTCTTGGGACTGCCGCCGCCCATCAGCACGACCGCGGACTTGCCGCCCGAGCGCTTGGCCCCGAGCACGTAGGCGGTGGTTTCGTTGACGTCGATGGACGGGTTGATGCGCAGCTTGAGGCCCTTGAGTTCGAGGCCGGCGATGTTCATCCCGATGGTCGAGTCGCCAGGCGAGGAGGTGTGTATCGGCACGCCCGCGCGCCAGGCCGCGGCCAGCACCGACACGTCCTTGTTGCCGCTCTTTTTCTCCCACTCGGCGGCGTAGCGGCCGAGCAGGTAGTAGAACTCGGCCGTGCCCATCGCGTGCTGGAACTCGGGCTGGACGATGATGGAGCGCAGTATCTTGTCGGTCTCCATCAGGCAGTCGGTGTAGCCGAGCAGCACGTCGTAGATGCGCACGACGTCGTTCTTACGCAGGTCGGTGTCGTCGAGCAGGTGCGAGCCGGCGTGCAGGGGCAGGTTGAAGGCGAAGTGGAGGTCGTGGTACATGTTGGCGCCGGTGGCGACAATCCAGTCCACGAACCCGGCCTTGATGAGCGGGACGATGGACGAGCAGCCCAGCCCGGCCGGCGTGAGCGCGCCGGCGAGGCTCATCCCGACGGTGACGTCGGGCGCAAGCATCTTCTCGGTGAACAGGCGGCAGCCCTCGCGCAGGCGCGCCGCGTTGTAGGCGAGGAACGAGGCGTCGACGAGGTCGGCGAGCTTCTCGCGGCCGGTGATGCCCCTGGGCTGGATGCGCGTGCCGCCGAGGTACTGCGCCTTGTGCGGGCACTCGCGCGTCCGCAGCCACTCCGGCACTTCGCTCAGGTCCTTGCGCATCCGCGGCGTGACGCCGGGCCTTGGGGTTTGGGATTTGGGCTTTGGGGTTTTCTTCACGGCTCCTCCTTACGGCACCATTATCGCTTTGGCCGGCGGGATGCCGTTGAAGTGGGTGGCGTGGGCGATGGAGTAGGCACCGATGTTTGCGGCGACGACGAGGTCGCCCGCCTGCAGGTCGGGCAGTTCTTCACTGGATGAGATGATGTCGATGGAGTCGCAGGTCGGGCCGGCGAGGGTGGTGAGCTGGGTCTCGCCGGCGCGGGAAACCGAGAACGCGTACTTGGCGTGGTCGAACATCATCCCCGACAGGCAGCCGTACAGGCCGTCGTCGAGGAAGCACCACGGTTTGCCCGAGCGGACCGACTTGCCGATGACGCTCATCACCAGGAACGCCGACGGCCCGGCGAGGGACCGGCCCGGCTCGGCGATGATGTCGATGTGGGGCGGGAACAGCCGGTCGAGTTCCATCCGCAGGGCCGGGGCCATCGCGGCGAACCAGTCCTCGTCCGCGTCGAAGTAGCGGATGGGGAAGCCGCCGCCGATATCGACCAGGGACAGCGCCATCCCCTTGAGCAGGGCGTCGTTGAGGATGATCTTGGCCAGTTCGAACGCCTCGAGGTAGTTGTCGCCGTGGGTGCACTGGGACCCGACGTGGAACGAGATGCCGCGGGGCTTGAGGCCGAGGTCGCGCGCGTGCAGGAGCAGGGGCAGCGCCTCGGACGGGTCGCAGCCGAACTTCAGCGACAGCTCGACCGCCGAGCCGACGTTGGGCACCTTGATGCGCACCACGACCGACGCGCCGCGCGACTTGCGGGCGATTTTCTCCAGCTCGTTGGCCGAATCGAAGGTCATCAGCTTCACGCCGCGCCGGCGCGCCGCGGCGATGGCCTCGGGCCGCTTCATCGTGTTGGCGAATATCAGCCGGTCGGGCGTGGCGCCGGCCGCGAGCGCCCAGTCGATTTCGGGCAGCGACGCGACGTCGAACCCGCAGCCGGCGTCGGCCAG
>JAWOHG010000131.1:0-3057 GCA_046485245.1 bacterium | reverse complement strand
CGGACCAGCAGCCGGGCGATGGCCCGTGACGCACACGACAGGTGGTAACTGACGGCCATCGGCACGCCCGCGACCGCCGCCTCCAGCGTCACCGTGGCAGAAGAGAGAACCGCGCACGCCGCGTCGCGCATCAGGGCGTAGCGGTGCTCGTGGACAGCCACCAACCCGGCGCCCGCCGCCTCGCCCTGCGGCAGCGAGATGAGACCGACGAGGTCGGGGTCGGCCTGCCTGAGCCGGGCAAAGGTGCGCTCGAACAGCGGCACGTGAAACGCCCGCTCGGCCGGTCGCGAGCCGGGCAGGAAGGCGAGATAACGGGACCGGGCAGCCTCGTGGGCCGGCTCGGTTGCCAGCCGCTCTACGACTGAATCCAGCAGCGAGTAACCCAGGTACACGGCATTGACGCCTGCCGACCGCAACAGCCGCTCCTCGAAGCTGAACAGGCAAACGACCGCGTCGGCGGCACGGCGCAGGACGGCCGTGCGCGCCCTGCCCCACGCCCACGCCTGCGGCGGCGACACGTACAACGTGGGAACGCCCAGCTTGCGGCAGTGCTGGCCGAACGGGAGGTTGAAGCCGGAGTAAGCGACGAGGACCACGAGGTCCGGTCGGTGCAGTCTGACCTGCCGCACCGCATCGTGCAGCGTCCTGCCGAGCGCAGGCGCGGCCAGCAGGCCCTCGGCAAAACCCATCACCGGCCGCGAGCCGACTGAAACCCAGTCCGTACTCGCGCCGGGTTCGGCCCGCTCGATCGCCTGCCCGAGCAGGCGCCCGAGCAGAACACCGGAGGGTTCGCCGGCCGAAATCAAGACTCGCACGACTCGCACAAGCTAGCGGTCGACGCCGGGTTGTCAACGCGCCGCGGGGGCTTGACTCAATGCCGGTGCGGGCTATGCTCACGCGCTCAATGGCATTCTACTACGCAACCGCTGACCGGCAGGATGCTGAAGTCCTGCTGGCGGGTGTGCCTCTGGACCGGACGAGTTCGTTCGCCCCCGGCACACGCTTCGGCCCCGACATGGCGCGCATCGGCGCCGACAACATCGAAAGCTTCAGCCCCTACCAGCGCGCCGAAGTGACCCGGGTCAAGGTCTGTGACACGGGCAACCTCGAGTTCACGTTCCCCGACCCCGACGCGCCCATCCGGCTGATAGAAGAAGCGACGCGCCGGTGCCTTGCCGAGGGCAAGCGCCTCGTCGCCATCGGCGGCGAGCACACCATCACCCCGCCGATCGTCCGCGAGCTGGACCGTATCCACCCCGGGCTGTGTGTCGTCCAGTTTGACGCTCACTCGGACCTGCGCGACAGCTTCCTCGGCGAGCGGGTCTGCCACGCCACCGCGATGCGTCGCGTGCTCGACACGATCCCGCGCGACCGCCTGTTCCAGCTCGGCATCCGCTCGTTCTCGAGCCCCGAGGAAATGCAGGCGGTCAACGTGTTCCCGTTTGCCGTGCTGGATGCGGTGCCGAAGGTCCTTGAGTCGGTGGCCGGCAGGCCGGTCTACATCACACTCGACCTCGACGTGCTGGACCCGGCGTTCCTGGCCGATGTCCAGACCCCGCAGCCCGGGGGCTGCAGCTACTCGGAACTCGCTCGGGCCCTGGCCGCGTTCGCCGGGATGAACGTCGTCGGGGCCGACGTCGTCGAGTTCTGCCCGCGCACCATCCAGCCGTCGGCCGGCGCCTCGGCAGTCGCCGAGCTCGTGCGCGAGCTCGTCCTGCTGGTCGGGCTCTCGCCGCGCGGTACCGCTGCATCCCGCAGCTGATGTCCCAGTTGAATGACAACCTGAGAAGAGGAGACCGCCGATGTGTTGTCGTGCCTGCTATGGCTATGACGACTGTCTGGCCAAGGGCAACCTCCGGGAAGACGACTGCTGCACTGAATGCCGCTACTTCGAGTCGTGCATGGAGGGACCGGCAGGGGAAGACACTCGCCCCACCAGCCACCAGCCTCAGCGGCGCCGCTAGCGACTGACGATGGGCGGGGTCCGGCGCTCAGGGCCGGACCAGGGCCACTTTCTCAACCCTGACGCCGCGGGGAGTCTGTATCAAAACCAGGTAGAGCCCGCTGGGCACGTCTTGCGCGGTCCAGACTGCGCGGTGACGGGCGCGCTCGATGCTCAACCGCGCGACCGGCCGACCCGCGAGCGTTCGTATCTCGACTGACTGGACGTCGTCGGGCAGGCTGTCGACGATGACGCCGCGGTGCACGCCCAGGATGCAGGGATTCGGAAAGACGCTGATGCCCTCGGCCGTTTCAATCGGCGGCAGGGCGAAATCGAAGACCGACAAACCGGCCCCGGTGCCGACGAGCGCGGTGCCGATGCTGTCCTCCAGGGCGATGCTTGAGTAGAAGCCGCGCGTGTCCAGGATGTTAGCGATGAGGCCGCTGTTCTGCGGCGTGTAATTGGTCCAGGTGCCGCCGACCTGGTCGTAGATCGACAGCCCGCCGTCGCCCAGTATCCAGACGCGGTTGGAGCCATCGACCCGCACCCGGTAGTTGTTGTTGGACAGGATGCCGCTGTTGGTCGTGGTGAAGAGGCTGAACTGCGACCCGTCCCAGCGCGCGGCGCACTGGCCGGTCGCACACCACACGCCGCCGTCGCGGTCCACCGCAACCGACCGCACCTCGGCCGACGGCAGACCCGCCGAGTAAATGCGGTACTCGTCGTCCGTGCGGTCGTGCAGCGTGCCGCCGTAATCGACCATCACCAGCCCGACGGTCAGGCCGGCCCAGGCCCGGCCCTCGTCATCGAAGTCGAACTCGTACCCGCCGCCGGGCGTGTTGGCCAGGCCCGGTACCTCGAAAACCTCCTGCCCGCCCGCGGAGTCGATCGCGATGACAACCGTACCGCCGTTGAACACCCACTTGGTGTCGTACCGGTCCAGCCCGAAAGCGGTGATGATGTTGCGCGCCGAGGATGGGCCCCACTGCACGCGGTCCCACTGCCCGTTCGCAGGGTCGTAGGAGGCCAGCCCGCCCTCGAACGCGAAGTGGGCCAGCCAGAAGCGATTGCGCGAATCGATGCGCACCTGCACGGGCACGGGCAGCACGCTGCCC
>JAWOHG010000072.1:0-14767 GCA_046485245.1 bacterium | reverse complement strand
GACCCGGAGATGCGCGAGCTGGCCGGGGTCGAACTCGCCCGCCTGCAGCCCGAACTGGAGAAGCTCGCGGGCGAGCTCGAATCCGACCTGCGGCCGCGCTCGCCCGACTGGGACAAGGGCTGCATCATCGAAGTCCGCGCCGCGGCCGGCGGCGAGGAGTCGGCGCTGTTTGCCGGGGACCTGTTCCGGATGTACTCGCGCTACGCCGAGAACCACGGCCTGAAGATCGAGGTGCTCGACTCGCGCCCGAGCGACCTGAAGGGCTTCCGGGAAATCACCTTCGAGGTCGCGGGCGAGGAGCCGTATCGCCGATTCCGGTTCGAGTCGGGCGTGCACCGGGTCCAGCGCATCCCCGAGACCGAGGCCTCGGGCCGCATCCACACCTCGACCGTGACCGTCGCGGTCCTGCCCGAGGCCGAGGAACTGGACATCAAGATCAACCCCGAGGAGCTGCGCGTGGACGTGTTCCGCGCCGGCGGCCACGGCGGCCAGGGCGTCAACAAGACCGAGTCGGCGGTGCGCGTCACCCACATACCGACCGGCCTTGTCGCCCAGTGCCAGGACGAGCGGTCCCAGCAGCGAAACAAGGCCAAGGCGATGAAGGTGCTGGCCGCCCGGCTGCTGGAGGCCAAACGAACCCAGGACGAGTCCAAGGCGAGCGCGACCCGGCGCAAGCAGGTCGGCACCGGCGAGCGCAGTGAGAAGATTCGCACCTACAACTTCCCCCAGAACCGCGTCACCGACCACCGCATCGGTTTCTCCGCGCACAACCTCGACCACATCATCGAGGGCGACATCGACGCCCTGCTCAACGCGCTGGAGCAGGCCGAAGCCGAGCTCGAGTGACCCCTGCCCGCAGAACAACCGCGCGCGCCCTGGTCCAATACGCCCTGCCCCGCATTGACCGCGCCGACGCCGAGTTCCTGCTGATGAGCCTGCTTGAGGTGCCCCGCCACGAGGCGTGGTCGGACCGGCCCGTGTCTGCGGTTGTCGCCCGCCGATTCCGGTTGGCCGTGGCCGCGGTGAAGCGCGGTCTGCCGCCCCAGTACGCGGTCCATTCGGCCCCATTCCTTGACCTCGACCTGTTCGTCGACCGCCGCGTGCTCATCCCGCGCCCCGAGACCGAAGGCCTGGTCCAGCGCGCGCTCGAACTCTGCCCCGCGCCGCGGCTGGTCGTCGACTTCGGCACCGGCTCGGGCTGCATCGCTGTCGCGGTCGCGCGCACGGTGCAGGACTGCCGCGTGGTTGCAGTGGACAGCTCCCGTGCCGCGCTCGAGGTCGCCCGACTCAACATCACCCGCCATAAGCTCGGCCGCCGAATCCGCCTCGCGCAGTGCCAAGGCCTCGCCGCCCCTCCCCTGCGCCGGCTGGCCGGCAAGGTCGACCTGCTCATCGCCAACCCGCCCTACATCCCGACCGCGCGCCTTGCCCGCCTGTCCGACCGGGTCAGGCGCGAGCCACGGTCGGCACTTGATGGCGGGCCGAAAGGCATTAGTATTGTCGCGATGCTGCTCGAACAGGGACGTTCGCTCGTACGGCACGGCGGGCTCATCGCCATCGAAGTCGACTCGACTCACCGCAACGCGGTCAGGCGGGTTGCCCCGGGCGCGCGCATCGAGCGCGACCTGGCCGGGCTGACCCGTTACGCTTTCCTGGAGAACAACCCGTGAACGTCGGCCTGTTCGTCAACCTGCAGAAACCGGACGCCCGGGGCTTCCTTACCGAACTTGTCGGCTGGCTCAAGGAGAACGGGTTCAGACCGTTGGTCTCCGCCGCCACGGCCCGCACCCTGAAGCTGGGCGTGCGCGGCGTGTCGGACAGCACGCTGGTGCGTCGGGCAAACATCGTGCTGGCGCTGGGCGGCGACGGCACGCTCCTGCGCGCGGCCCGGGCTATCGGCGCGCGGGGCGTCCCGGTGATGGGCATCAACCTCGGCGGGCTCGGGTTCCTGACCGAATTCTCTGTCGACGAGGCCCGTGACGGCCTGCTCGCGTTCCGCGACGGCCGACACACCATCGAGGAGCGGGTCGTCATCGAGGCCCGATATCGCGGCCGCACCGCCTTCGTGCTCAACGACTGTTCCATCAACATGTGCGAGGAGAACCGCGTCATCGAGCTCACCGCCAGTGCGGCCGGGGAATTCCTGACCAAGTTCGTGGGCGACGGTGTGGTCGTCGCCACGCCGACCGGGTCGACCGCCTACTCGCTCGCGGCCGGCGGCCCGGTCGTCTACCCGACGATGGACGCCCTGCTCATCACCCCGCTCTGCCCCCACGCGCTGTCTGCCCGGCCCGTGGTCCTGCCCGGCGACACGGCGCTCGAGTTCACGCTGTCCGCGCGCACCGGCTCGGCCGTCATCAACCTCGACGGCCAGGAGCGCTGGCGGCTCGTGCCCGGCCACCCGCTGAAGGTGAAGCGCGCGCGGCACCGCATCCGGCTGGTCACGCCGCGCCACAAGACCTACTTCCAGATACTGCGCGACAAGCTGCACTGGGCCGGCTCGCAGCGCTAGCGATGCTGGCCGAGCTCGTCGTCCGCGACTACGCGCTCATCGACAAGCTCACCATCGAATTCGGCCCGGGCCTGAACGTGCTGACCGGCGAGACCGGCGCGGGCAAGTCCATCATCGTCGGCGCGCTGACCCTGCTCCTGGGCGGCCGGGCCGACTCCGACTCGATCCGCACCGGCGCCGACGCGGCGCTGGTCGAGGGCCGGTTCGAGCTGGACAAGCCGGGCGCGGCCCGCTGCGCCGAGGCCGGCATCGACTGCCCGGACGGGACCCTCATCCTGCGCCGCCGGGCCGACAAGGCCGGGCGCGGCGCGGCTCACGCCAACGACTCGCCGACCACTGTCGGCGGCTTGGAACGCCTGGGCGACCGGCTGGTCGACCTCCACGGCCAGCATTCGCACCAGCTCCTGCTGCGCCCCGAGACCCACCTCGAGCTGCTCGACGCCTATGCCAGGCTCTGGGATCGGCGCGAGGCGCTGGCCGCGCTCTTCGCCGAGTACTCCGGCCTGCGCGAACGGCTGGTTGCGCTCGAACGCAGCCTGGCCGAGCGCCGAAGTCGGCGCGAACTGGCCGACTTCCACCTGCAGGAACTGACCACGGCCGCAGTCCGCCCGGGAGAGCCGGCCGAACTCGAAGAGGAACGCCGACTCCTGCAGACCGCGGAGAAACGTTACGCCCTTGCCCAGGCGCTGGACGCGGTGCTCTCGGACCAGGACCCATCGGTGTCCCAACTGCTCGGCCGCGCCGCCAGAACGCTCGATGAGCTTGCCGAACTCGACAGCGAGTTCGCGACTCGCCAAACTGGCCTCGCCACGGCCCGCGCCGAAGTCGACGACCTCTGGCGCGCCGTGGTCGCCTACCGCGACGGCATCGCCCTCTCGCCCGAGCGCGTGGAAGCGGTCAACTCGCGGCTGTTCCTCTTGGACAAGCTCGCCCGCAAACACGGCGTCGCGCCCGACGACCTGCCCGGCCTGGCCGAGCGCCTGCGCGCCGACGCCGACTCGCTCGAGTCCGACGAGGCCGGGCTGGCCGAGCTGCGCGCGGAACTGACCGAGAAGCAGGAACGACTGGTCGCCGCCTCGGTCGACCTGTCCTCTCGCCGCTCGCGGGTGCGCTCGGCCCTCGAGAAGAAGCTCGTCGCCGAGTTTGCCCAGCTCGGGCTGGAAAAGGCGCGGCTGGCCGTGGCGCTTGAGCGGACCGCCGACCCCGAGGGCGACTGTGTCGTCGACGGCGACCGCCTGCGCCTCGGCCCGACCGGCATCGACACGGCCGAGTTCCTGTTCTCGGCCAACCCCGGCGAGGAACTGCGCCCGCTGCGCAAGGTCGCCTCGGGCGGCGAGATGTCGCGTGTGATGCTGGCGCTCAAAGGCGTGCTCGCCGAGGCCGACCCGGTGCCGACGCTGGTGTTCGACGAAATCGACTCCGGCATCGGCGGGACCGTGGCGGACGCGGTCGGCGTGCGCCTCGCCCGCCTTGCCCGCACCCACCAGGTCATCTGCATCACGCACCTGCCCCAGATAGCCTGCTATGCCGCGGCACACTACCGCGTCGAGAAGCACGTCCGCGCGGGCCGGACCGTGCCCTCGGTCGCCCGGCTCGACGACGATGAGCGCACCGACGAGCTGGCGCGGATGACCGCCGGCGCCAAGGTCGGCAAGGCTGGCATCGCCCACGCCCGCGAGCTGCTGGACGCGGCGAAGAAGGCGCTCCGTGACTGAGCCGATCGAGGCCCAGAACGACCACGGCGACGGCCAGTCGGCCAGTCGCCTCGTCACCCTGCCCAACATCCTGAGCCTGTCGCGGCTCGTCCTGCTGCCGATCATCCTGGTCTTCCTGTTCCGGCGCGAGGGCCTTGCCGCGGTCGGCGTGATGGCGGTGTCCTGGCTGACCGACGCGTTCGACGGCATCGCCGCGCGCCGCCTGCACCTGGTCTCCAACCTCGGCCGGGCGCTCGACCACATTGTCGACAAGATCTGGATTGCCACCGTGCTCGTCGTGCTCGTATGGCTGCGCGGGCTGCCGCTGTACATCGCCGGGGCGGTCATACTGCGCGACATTCTCATCCTGGCGGGCAGCGTCGCCATAATGCGCTCGCGCGGCACGTTCGTGTCCTCCGACATCGTCGGCAAGATAACCGGGTTCGCGTTCGCGCTGCTGATTGTCTACTACACCCTCGACCTTCCCGCGCTCGCCCAGTACCGCTCGCCGGCCAACATCGTCGTCGCCGTGCTCATCGCGGTGTCGTTCGTCAATTACACGTACGTTTTCCTGCGCCGGATGACGCGCCTGCGCCTGCCCGGCGAGGAGACCGCCGCCGAAAACGGCGAGCGGCCGCGCTAGAAACGCGGCCGCTCGTAATCCCGGGCAGAAACTAACGCTTGCGGGCCGTGGCCTTGTAGGCGAGTTCGAACGACCTGACTCCCTTGTCGACCCAGGCCTTGGTGACCGGTCCCATGTGGCCGATGCGGACGATCTTGCCGCGCATGTCGCCCTGGCCGTTGGCCAGCAGCACCTTGTAGCGCGTCTTGCACAGGTCGACCACTTTCGCACCGTCGACGCCATCGGGCATCTTGATGACGGTCAGCGCGTTCGATGGGGTCTGCGGGAACAGCGAAAGACCGAGCGCCGCGACGCGGCGACGCACGCCGTCGGCCAGCGTCTTGCGCGCCTTCCAGTACGCCGGCATCCCGCCGCGGGTCATCCGCTTCAGCGCGAGGTCCATCGCGTAGAACGTGGAGATGGCCGGGGTCCAGGGCGTCTGGCCCTTCTGGGCGTACTTGCGCGCCGCGCGCAGGTCGAAGTAGTAGCGCGCGTTCTTGCACCGGTCGACCTGCTCCCAGGCCCGCGGGCTCAGCGCCACGAACCCGAGCCCGGGCGGCACGCCGAGGCCCTTCTGCGACCCGCCCACGACCACGTCGACGTACCACTGGTCGGCGCGCAACTCGTCGCAGCCCAGGCCGGCGACGGCGTCCACGACCAGCAGCCGGTTGAGCCGGTGGCAGATGTCGCCGTAGGCCTTGATGTCGTGCACCGCGCCGGTCGAGGTCTCGGTCAGCGTCGTGAACACGCACCGCGCCGAGTCGTTGGCCGACAGGCGCCGCTCGAGCTCCGCCGGCGGTATCGACTCGCCGTAGGGCCGGCTCAGTTCGTCGACGAACCCGCCGAAACGGAGGCAGAGCTCGCGCCACCGCTCCCCGAACCGGCCGGCGGTCGCGACGACCACCTTGTCGCCGTGGTTGACCAGGTTGCAGACCGCGGCCTCCATCGCGCCGGTGCCCGACGAGGTCAGGACGTGCACGTCGGACTTCGTCAGCATCAGCCGCTGCAGCCCGGCCCGGACCGACGCGTAGAGCGCCGCGAACGACGCCTCCCGGTGGTAGACCAGGCCCGATGACATCTCGCGCAGCACGTCGGCCGGCACCGCGACCGGTCCCGGCGTGTAGAGCGTGTACTTGGGTTTAACCATCCAGCGTCTCCTTGCATCGCTTGATTGCACAGAACTCACCGCACATCGTGCAGGCGCCGGCCGTGCGCGACCGTGCCCTGCCGAATACCTGCCGGGCCCGCGCCGGGTCGACGCAGCCCGCGATCATCGAATCCCAGTCGAGGCCGGCGCGCGCGCGCGATATCCGCCGGTCCCACTCATCGGCGCCCGGGTGGTGCCGGGCGACGTCGGCGGCGTGGGCGGCGATCCGGGACGCGATGATGCCCTGCCTGACGTCGTCGAGGTCCGGCAAGCCGAGGTGCTCCGACGGCGTCACGTAGCAGAGGTAATCCGCCCCGTGGAACGCGGCCAGCGCGCCGCCGATTGCGCCGGTGATGTGGTCGTAACCGCAGGCCACGTCGGTGACCAGCGGCCCGAGCACGTAGAAAGGCGCGCCGCCGCAGACCGCCTTCTCGAGCTTGACGTTGGCCTCAATCTGGTCGAGCGGCACGTGGCCCGGCCCCTCGACCATCACGCCGACGCCGGCCGCGCGGGCCCGCTCGGCCAGCTCGCCGATGGTGATGAGTTCGGCGATTTGGGCCTCGTCGGTCGCGTCGCTGATCGCGCCCGGCCGCATCCCGTCGCCCAGGCTCAGGACCGCGCCGTAATGCCGGGCCATCGCGAGCAGCTCGTCGTAATACTCGTAGAGCGGGTTCTCCTGCCCGTTGCGCACCATCCACTCGATGGTCATCGACCCGCCCCGGCTGACCACGCCGCACAGCCGCCGGTTCACCGACAGCCGGCCGACGTTCGCGCGGGTGATGCCGCAGTGCACGGTCACGAAGTCGACGCCGTCCTCGAGGTGTTTGCGCACGCCGTCGAGGAAGCCGGACGCCGGCGTCTCGATGAACGACCGGCCCTGCCGCCGGGCGTCGATCGCGACCTGGTACAGCGGCACGGTCCCGACCGGCACCGGCGACGCGGCAATCACCGCCCGCCGGACCCGGTCCACGTCCCCGCCGACCGACAGGTCCATCACGGTGTCGGCCCCGGCCGCGACCGCCACCTTCAGCTTGGCCAGCTCGTGGCGCAGGTCGCTCGAGTCCGGCGAGGTGCCGATGTTGGCGTTGACCTTCACCGTCGTGTCCGCGCCGATTGCCAGCGGCCGGATGTGGTGCTTGCGCGACTTCAACAGGACCGCTCGCCCGGCCGCTATGTGCCGGGCCAACAGCTCGGGCGCGATGCCCTCGCGCCGGGCCGCGGCCCTGGTCGCCGGGCTGACCGCCGCCGCGCCCCGGCCGCCGCGCGCACGGGCAGGAATGGACTTTCTCGACGCTCTCATCAGACGCCGCCGCGATGGCAGCTGACCTCCTCCAATGCCAGGCACTCCTCTGCGTTATTGTCGTGGCGGACCGTGAGCCGCCGCTTGGCGTGGTCGACCGACACCACCGTCGCGTAGCCCTGCTCGGTCATCACCTGTGACCCGACCCGGGGCATGTCCTCGATCCACTGGTGGTAGGCCGAATCCTCGAACGCCAGGCAGCACAGCAGCTTACCGCACAGTCCCGAAATCTTCGCCGGCTCGACGAACAGGTTCTGCTGGCGCGCCATCCGCAGGGCGATCGGCCGCAGTTCCTTCATGAACTGGCGGCAGCAGACCTCGCGGCCGCAGGGCCCCAGCCCGCCCAGGAGCCGCGCGTGGTCGCGCACGCCGATCTGCTTGATGGCCACGCGCAGGTTGAGCGCCGACGAAACCGCCTTGTGCAGCGCCCGAAAGTCCAGCCGCTCCTCCGAGGCGAAGTAGAAACAGATCTTCTTGCGGTCGAGCCGCCAGTGCGCCCCGACGACGCGCATGTCGAGCCGGAACTCGTCCTTGAGCCGGCAGAACAGCTCCATCGCCTTCGGGGTCCGGGCGTCGAGCTCGGTGCGGTGCTCGATGTCCAGCGGCGTCGCCGGCCGGATGACGGTGCTGCGGGCGTCGCCGTCTTCGACAAAGGAGACGAACCGACCGAAGTCCTCGCCTTCCTCGTCGCTGATGACCAGCGGATCGCCGGCCGAGAGCTCGAGCCCGTCCGGCACCTCGCAGACCTCGGACTTGAAATGGTGCAGTTCGACCAGCGCGGTGCGCATCGGGTTACTTGAACTCCCGCTGCTCTTCGGGCGAAAGGTATTCCTCGAATCCGGTCGCCGGCTCGTCCGGCGCGTTGGTCCAGGCCAGCCGCGCGTTGCCGTCGCCGCGCAGGTCGATGAAGATGAAAGAGTAGCCGGTGCCGTAGTACTGCCAGTACTCCCGCGGCCGCAGGTCGCTCTCAATCACGCGCTGCTCGACCGCGTCGGGTTCGCCGTACTTGACGTATATCCGGCCGCGGTCGGTCGACACGCCGGGCGTCTTCGGCCGGGCGTAGCGCGCCTCGACCGTCTCCATCCGCCGGGCGAACTCGGCCAGGTTCCGCTTGGACCAGAACCACGCCAGGTACGCGGCCTGGCCCGAATCGCCGAGCGAATTGTAGTAAGCCAGTTCGCGCGGCGTCGCCAGGTATTTCAGCTCACGCACGTGCTTCTGCTCGGTCGGCGTGAGCGTCTGCAGCCAGGTCGTCGTCGGCACGTCCGGCGCGGGTGGACCGATGCGCAGCGGGTGCTCCGACCTCGCGGTCCGGCCCGATGCGGGGTCGGCCAGTTCGGCGAAGAGGACGTAACCGCCCGGCTCGAGGCCCTCGACGTTCACCGCAACCGCGGTCGCAAGGCTGCGCGACTGCCGCTCCTTGGTCACCGCCGACTCCCGGAGAGTCGTGTCGGCCTGGCCGGGCCGCCGCTTGAGCACGCCGAGGCGGATGTCGCTTGAGCCGCTGTCGGTTTCAAAGCCGTACGCCTCGAGGTAGACGTACACCAGTTCCTGGCCCGGTATCCCCTCCTGCAGCGCGGGGTTCGGCACCACGAGCACCGACCCGGTCGCGGAATCGACGGTCGCGCTGGTGCCGATCTGCAGCGAGCTCAGGGTAAGCCCGTCGGCCAGCGAACGCAGCTCCACCGTGTCGCTTCGCGTGCCCGAATTGATGCCGCCGGGCACCGATTCGGTAACCGAAACGTCGAGCGCGTAGCGCCCCGGCGGGGCGATGATGCTGAAGCCGTCGACAAACGTCGTCTGGGCGCGCTGCGCCGCGGCAAACGAGCGCAGCCGCGCGCGCTTCTGGATGACGCCCGACTGGCTGAAACCGCCGTCGGTGCCGGTCATCGCGACCGACACCGCGAACCGGGCCTCGACGCCGCTGTCCGGCGCCGTGGAATAGTGCAGCTGCTCGTAGGGCACCGCGTAGAACACCTCGACCCGGGTCGAGTCGCCGCGCGCGCGGAAACCCGCCCAGTCGACCGTGAACTGCAGGGCGCCAACAAGAAACAGCAGGCCGGTGATTGCCGTCATCGCTCAGCCCCTCGTGCCTGCCAGCACGTACTGGCCGGTGCCGTAGCGGTCGTAGAACGTGAACGAGCGGCCGGAGTCGTAGTAGTACCAGATCTCGTAGGCCGGCGAGTCGAGCTCGAACGCGCGCGCGTCGACCTGGTCCGGCGGACCGTAGGTGACGTAGACCCGCCCGCGGTCGCTGCGGAAGCCCATGTCCCCGTGCCGGAACTTGTCCTCGGCGTGCTGGATCCGCTCGAAGTACTCCTCTTCCCGCTCGTTGCGCTCGGTGGCGGGCACGTCGTCGCGCGGCCGCCAGAACTCGCGCCAGAGGCTGTCCCGCTGTGCCGGCTCGGCCCGCTTCAGGCGCCGGCTCTCGTCCATCGAAGCGACGTAGACTAGCTGCTCCACGCGGCTCTGGTACACGCTGTCGTCAAAGAAGAACGGGTAATCGACGCGGAACGTCGCTATCGCGCCGAGCCGCGCGTCGACGCCCAGCCCGGTGGCCAGCAGTTCGTAGTCGCCGTTGCGCAACCGCGGCCCGCCGCCTGCACCGGCGACCGGGTAGCTGTAGAACGCGGTGCGGACACCGGCCGAGTCGCGGGCCGGCACGGTCGCGCCCGTCACCACGCGGTCCGCGCGCTTGACCACGAACCGGCAACTGTCCATCGCGACGCCGGCCTGGGCCGTGGCCCAGACCCGGACGGTGTCGTCGATGCCCAGGCGGCGCGTCGCGGCCGGCTCGCCGGCCGTGACAAATCCCAGGGACAGGCCCGAGGCGACGCGGCCCAACTCGAGCCGGCCGACCGCCCGCCGTTCGCTCGAAAGGTCAACCACCTCGACTGAGACCAGCGTCGCCGAATCGGGAATCGACATCGTCAGCACGCCGGTCGCGGCCGAGTCGCTCCTGCCCGTGTGGGCATACTCGGCGACCCGCATCTCGCGGTCCCAGACTCGGCCGGCGAGCGGCTCGCGCCCCCGGCCCAGCGCCTGTACGCGAAACCGGTAGCGTGCCTCGTAGCCGTCGACACTCTTGAGGAAAACAAGTGAGCTGCGTGGTACCTCGTAGTACAACTCCAGGATGCGGCCGCCTGTCGGGGCGGTCAGGGCCGCCTCGACCGTCGTCTTCAGGCTGCCCTGCATCGGGAGCGAGCAGAGCAGAAAGAGCGCGGCGCCGACCATAGCTGGTAGTTTAGTTCACAGAGGGTGCAAGTCAAGCCGGCTGGCCGGCTTGTCCCGCGGCTAGTGCACCAGCGGCCAGAGCGCCCACAGCCCGCGCACCCGCAGCATCAGGGTGCCGTACAGCACGCCCTTGCTCGACAGGTACGCGATTGCCCAGCGGTCCACGACCCTTGCCTCCTCCATCAGGCGCAGCCCGGTCCAGTCCTCGCCCCGCGCCTCGTGGCGGACCACCAGCGGCCACAGCTCCGACGGGAACACGCGCGCCGCCCACCGGCTGATGAACGCCACGTGCTCGGCCGGCCAGACCTCGGGCTGCAGCCCGGAGCCCGGCGCAAACACCGCCTCGACCACCGGTATGCCGTTCGTTTCCGGGTCGCCGCCGAGGAACTCGACCATCTCATCGTACCGGCCGAACTCATACACCTCACGTATCGCCAGGTCCGACCCGGCTTCTTCAAGCCCGGCCAGCCAGTCGCCGATGAGCGGCTTGTGGAAGATGCTGCGGAAGTACTCCTTCTGCTCGACGAACGCGGCACGGTCGTATCCCTCGGCCGCGCCGTCCCAGGCCGGCTCGTGCAGCACCATCAACGCTATCTTGAAACAGTGCTCCAGCATCCGGTCGGTCCGGCCCTCGCGCACGGTCTCGACGTTGTACTGCAGGAATTCGCGCGCCGGCATCCCCGGCCGCGCGCAAGAGAGCACCGCGCCCGCCGCGGCGAACGCGATAACTGCCCTGCTCAGGTGCTTTTTCCCTGTTTCGAGTTTCGTCATTCGGGCTTCGTCATTCGTCCTGCCCGTCAATTCGTCATTCGCCATTCGTCATTCGTCATTGGGGCTCGTCATCTCTAGGACAGCCCCACGATCCTGCCGTCGTCGAAGATGTCTATCTTCAACGCGTTGGGACGCTTTGCCAGGCCCGGCAGCAGCTCCATCTCCCCGGCCACCGGCACCAGGTACCCGGCGCCGGCGCGGATGTGCACCGCCGAGATGGCGATCTTGAAACCGGTGCACGCGCCCAGGCACTCCGGGTCGTCCGACAGCGACAGCGGCGTCTTGGCGATGCATATCGGCAGCTTGTCGTAACCCAGCGCCTTGATGCGCTTCAGGTCGCGCTCGGCCCGCGGCGTGTACACGACCTGCCCTGCCCCGTAGATTTTGTCCGCCACCGCCGCGACCTTCGCCTCGGCCGAGCTGTCGTAGTCGTACACCGGCTTGTTGTGGCCCGGCTTCTCGGCCACCTGCTTCACCACCGCCTCGGCCAGCCCTTCGCAGCCGGCCCCGCCTTCGGCAAAACCGTTGCTCACTGCGCACGCGGCCCCGTGCTCGGCGCAGTACTGCTCGACCATCTTCACGTCGTCGTCGCGGTCGTCGCCGAACCGGTTCAGGGCCACGACCGGCTCCAGCCCCAATGCCCGGCAGTTGTCTATGTGGCGCGCGAGGTTCGCCATCCCGGCCCACAGGTGGGTCAGCCGCGCGGTCTTATGGTCGGCCGCGCCGCCCTGGTGCTTCAGCGCGCGCACCGTCGCCACCAGCACGCAGCCGTCCACGTTCCAGCCCGCCTTGTGCGCCACGATGTCGATGAACTTCTCCGCCCCGAGGTCCGAACCGAACCCGGCCTCGATGATGGTGTACTCGCACAGCCGGCGCGCCATCTCGGTCGCCACCACGCTCGCGGTGCCGTGCGCGATGTTGGCGAACGGCCCGGTGTGGATGAATGCCGGCGTGCCCTCGATGGTCTGCACCACGTTCGGCTTCAGCGCGTCCTTCAGCAGCACGGCCAGCGCGCCGGTCGCGCCGAGGTCGGCCGCGGTCACCGGCTTGTCGTCGTAGCCCATCGCGGTCAGGATGCGGCCCAGCCGCTCCTTGAGCTCCGAGCGCGACGCGGCCAGCCCCAGTATCGCCATCACCTCGGACGCGGCAGTGATGACGGTGGTGTCCTCGCGGGCCGGCCCGTTCGTCCTCCCGCCCAGGCCCACGACCATCGTCCGCAGCACGCGGTCGTTCATGTCGATGGTCCGCGGGAACATTATCTCGCGCTCGTCGATGCGGTGCGGGTTGCCGAAGTGAATCGAATTGTCCAGCATCGCCGACAGCAGGTTGTGCGCGGCGGTGACGGCGTGGATGTCGCCGGTGAAGTGCAGGTTGATGTCGTCCATCGGCAGCACCTGCGAGTACCCGCCCCCGGCCGCGCCGCCCTTGATGCCGAACACCGGCCCGAGCGACGGCTCGCGCAGCACAACGGTCGACTTCTTGCCCAGCCGGTTCAGCGCCATCGACAGGCCGACCGAAACGGTCGTCTTGCCCTCGCCGTACTTTGTCGGCGTGACCGCGGTCACGAGCACTAGCTTGCCCACCGGCCGGTCCTTGAGCTGGTCGAACAGCCGCAGCGACAGCTTCGCCTTGTAGTTGCCGTAAGGCAGGACCAGGTCGAAATCCTCGATGCCGAGCGCGCGGACAATCTCGGCAACCGGCTTCAGCTTCGCCTGCTGTGCTATCTCTATGTCACTCAGCATCGCAACTCCCATCGTCTACCTTCCGCTTCTCTGCCGCCAATTCTGCATTCATCATTCTGCCCTCTGACTTCTGCATTCGCCCGCTGCTGGCGGGTGCTCTCTGCGCTCCGTCACAAGTTTTACACACCCCGGCCCCGTGGTCAAGCGCCTTCCCGCGGCAAGGGGCCGATACGGTCTGGCCAGGCGCGGCTCAAACCGGCCGCTTGGCCCGCGGCTCGCGGCACGGCTGGGCGCCGGCCTGAAGAGGCTCTTGGCGTCGGCGCTGAACGCACCGCTGGCGGCCCGGCTCTGCGCCACGTTGACGAGGCGTCTCGCGCGGTCAGTCGCGCTGCACCTCGCATCTGCGCTCAATTCGGTGCTCGCAACCGACCTCGCCTGCCCGATGGACGCCGGTTTGGCCGACCTGCTCGACGCGCGGCTGGCCGGCGCACTCGCACCGACCCTCGCCACCAGGCTCAACGGGGGATTCACCCCCTCCACAACCTGTAGGGCCCCAGTTCAGTCGCCGCCACTACCTGTAGTGGCGGCGCAGTCCGGTCTCCTCTCCGATTGCGGAGGAACCTCGATGTATTGAGGAGCGGCCTAGGCGATGGCCGGCTCGGCTGACGCCGGCTGAGTGGCCGCGTCGTACTCGGCCTCGAGCTCGGCCAGCAGTTCCCTGACCGAAACGAGTTCGTTCACGCGCCAGGCGTTGGCGCCGGCGAAGGCGAAGCCGTTCTTCAGGTTGCCGCGCTGGGCGTTGGTCAGGGCCAGCGCGATGCAGTACGGACTCGTCTGGGCGTCGCAGGTCTTGATGCAATGGTGCGGGCAGGCGAACGGCTTGCGCTCGCCGCCGCTGACCTGGTCGATGAACCCGTTGCGTATCGCGCGGCCCGGCATCCCCACCGGGCTCTTGATGATGACGATGTCGTCCCTGCCTGAATCGAGAAAAGCCTGCTTGAACTCGGCCGAGGCGTCGCACTCGTGGGTGGCGACGAACCGCGTCGCCATCTGCACGCCCGACGCACCGAGCTTGAAGAACCGGTCGATGTCCCGACCGGTATACACGCCGCCGGCCGCAATCACCGGTATCGGCTTGCCGCACTGCAGCGCGATGCGGCCCGCCTCAGCCACGACCGCGGGCACGAGCTTCTCAAGCGAATACGCCGGGTCGGCAATCTGCTCGGGCTTGAACCCGAGATGGCCGCCGGCCATCGGGCCCTCGACCACGACCGCGTCCGGCGCGTAACGGTAGCGCGACAGCCAGCGGTTAGCCACCAGCCTGAGCGCACGGGCCGACGACACGATCGGGGCCAGCCTTGTCCTGCTGCCCGGCTTCAGGTACTTCGGCAGGTCCAGGGGCAGGCCCGCGCCCGAGAACACCACGTCGGCGCCCTCCTCGACCGCGGCTTCGGCCAGCGCCGCGTAGTCCGACATCGCAACCATGATGTTCACGCCGACGATACCGTCGGTCGCGGCCTTGGCCAGCCGGATTTCCGTACGCAGGCCGCGAGACTGCTGCGTGGTGAGGCCGCGCAGCACGCCGATACCCGCCGCGGCGATGACGCCGATGGCGCCGCACCGCGCGACCGCGGAAGCCAGCCCGGACAGGGAAACGCCGACACCCATCCCGCCCTGCACGATGGGCAGGGTGGCGGTGAGGTTACCGATCTTCAGCTTCTTCATCATCCGTCTCCTGGATTTGGAACAACGAACCTCCCGTGGCCGGGAGGGTGTCAAAAGCAGCACTTATCCAAGCCGGCGGC
>JAWOHG010000018.1:0-7874 GCA_046485245.1 bacterium | reverse complement strand
ATCAGCGCCTGCAGCCGTTCGTTGTCGGCCACGGTGTCGGCCTCGCTCAGGTGGCCGAACGCCTCGTGCGCGAACACGCCGGCCAGCAGCGGGTCGATGATGACCGTGTAGCTGCCGGCCTTGACCGGCTCGGCGCGCAGCAGGTCGACCGCGACCTTGCCGATGCGTTCGACCATCGCCTCGCGGTTGCGCAGCGTCTCGAAGCCCTGCGTCTTGCCGAAGGTGTCGGCGTAGCGCTGGACGTTGGCGCCGTCCCGCGTTATCGCCGCGCAGTAGAACCCGGTGTAGACGCGCTCCTGGCTGATGTAGCGGTTCTCGGTCGAGTAGAAGGTGACGCGCTGCCACTTGTCGCCGTATAAGGACATCGTGCTCGTCACGCCCGGCGTCTTGAGCAGGATTTCGTTGTAGTGGTGGATCAGCGCCTGCTTGTCGCCCAGCGCGACCCGGCGCGGGTCGTCGGACTGGCCGATGCCGACCACGTCGTCGAACTCGGGCAGCGGGTGCAGCCGGCTGTCCCGTCCCGGCAGCGCTTCGACCTGCGCCGCGAGGTCGCGCGCGAGGTCGGCAATCGAATCGTCGATGATATTGAAGGTAACCGAGGCCCAGTTGCCGCGGTGGTACACGCGCAGGCACCCGCCTCGTTCCAGCGCGCGGCTGACCTCGTCCAGTTCGCGGCCGCGGTAGGCAATGCCGGTGCGCTCGTTTTCTTCGATGCGCGCGTCGGCGTATTCGACCGCCAGGCCGTCCAGCACCGTTCGCAGGAATGGTTTCAGGTTTTCCATGTCCTCTCCATTTCCGATCCTGTGATAGGCTAACCCCGCGCTGGGCAAATGTCAACCGGTCGGCGTGTAAACCGTCCGAAAGGAGGCGCGGTGCGCCGGGTTAGTGGCGCACCGCGTTTCTCGTCGGTCCCCGTCGAGAGTGTTGACTGGTGAGGGGGGACTCAGGAGCGCGACATCCTTCCCTTAGAGAGACCTCAGCTTGGCATGGCTCGGTCTTACTCTCCAACCCCTCATGCTTCTTCCAGCATGCGACCAGTAATGTGCAAGCTCCGTGCCAGCACATCACCAAACACCTACGCCAGTAATATACTGACAAACCTTAACTTGTCAACGTGCGACTGCGCGGGGTGCGACAGGGCAAAGAAAAACTGCCGAATTTCTCGGCAGTACTGCCGAAAAACTCGGCAGTGACCCTCAAATACTGTAGTCGGAAATCTTCTTTCGCAGTGTATCCCGGTGCATTCCGAGTATCTCGGCGGCCCGGGAGAGGTTGTTTTCGGCCTTGGACAGGGCCTCGACGATGGCCTGTCGCTCGATATGCTCCAGCCGCAGGCTGCCCACGGTCCGCTCGATGGACCCCGGCTCGCCCTTTGCCCCGGCCTGGACGTTCATGAACTTTATCATCCCGAGCGTCGATATGACGTGCCCGAGCCCCACCTCGCCCGACCCGTCGTATTGGGCCCGTTCGTAGGCCCGCTCGATGAGGTTGCGCAGGGTGCGGATGTTGCCCTCGAAGATGTTGTTGCCGCCGTCGAGGTATTCGTCGACGAGTTGGCGCGCGAACTTCACCGCCGAGCGCTCCATCTTCAGCCGGCGCTTGTGGCGCGGGTTGCGGTTCATCTGCTCGATGACGTACTCGAACATCTCCTCGAGGTCGGCCTCGACCACCGCGCCCGCCTCGCCGGTCCACCGGTCGCGCAGCGACGGGATGAGGATGCAGTGCTGCACCAGCCGGCCGTAAAAGTCGGGCCGGAACCGCGACTGCAGGTCCTGCACCGACCGGTTGGTCGCGGCGATGATGCGGATGTCGACCTCGATTTCGGTCGACGAACCGAGCCGCTTGACCCAGTGGTACTCCATCGCGCGCAGGAGCTTCACCTGGATGTCCTGGCCGATGTCGCCGATTTCGTCCAGAAACACGCTCGACTCGCGCGCCGCCTCGAAGATGCCCTCGCGCTCGAGCACCGCGCCGGTGAACGCGCCCTTCTCGTGGCCGAACAGTTCGTCCTCGATGAGGCTGTGGTCCAGCGCCGCCATGTTCACGGTCAGCGGGTGTTTGTTCTTGCCGTCGCCGTAGCGGTAGCTGCAGCGGTGCAGGGCGCAGGCGACCAGTTCCTTGCCTGAGCCCGGGCCACCGAGCAGCAGCGCGACCGCGTCCGACCGGCCGATGCGCTCCATTTCGTGGGCCAGGAAAGCCATCTTGCGCGACCGGCCGATGACCATCTCGTGGGTTTCGCGCCAATGCCGGCGCCGGTCTGAGTCCATCGGCCGCAGCGCCATCGAGTCGATGCTCTCGATGATGCGCGGGTAATACTGGTCGCCGACCGCGGTCTCGGGCACGAACGAGCAGTTGCCGTAGCCCGGGTAGGCGATGAACTCGCTGAACTCGCGCGTGCTCTCGACCCCGACCCGGCACGACACGAATACGACCGGCGAGATGCGGTCGATGTTGTTCTGGCGCACGTAGGCGTGGATGAGGAAGCCCTGCAGGGCGCGGGTGTCGAACGATCGCGGCATCTTGTCCTTCAGCATCGTCGGGTAGCCGACGAGGCGCGTCTCGTCCGTAACGTGGCTGAAGTCGACGTCCTGCACGATGAGCGCGACGAACCGCTCGCGGTTGGCGTCGTACCAGTCCTTCAGTTCCGCGTAGGAGCCGGTGTAGACGAACTCGAAGTCGCGCAGCAGCCGGCCGCCGTCGTGCTCGTTCACCTTGCGCACCAGCGTGTCGTAGCTCGTGCGCAGGTCGTCGACGACAAGGATGACCGGCCGGTTGTCGCCGCGCGCAGTAATCCCGCCGGTTTCGGCTATCGCCCGCATCGGCTCAATTCTAGGGTGCACACCGTGCGCTTGTCAACCGCCGTGAGCATAGGTCCCATCGGTCCCATCCGTCCCGTTCCCCGTCCGGAGCGATCGAAAATCGTCAATCGCAAATCGCAAATCTCGGTTCATTCCGCTCCCCCCGTCCCCTTCAGCCGCGCCACTGTCTCCTCCAGCACCGCCACGAGGTCGGTCGCCCGCAGCCACAGTTTCTCGCCCGGCTCGGCCGGCTCGTAGTCCGGGCCCGGCGTGTCGACGACGCCGCGCAGCCGCGACGCCAGCTCGTCCAGCTCGCTGACCAGGTGGCCCGACCGCTGGGTGAAGTCCACTTTCCGGCCGCTGTCCGACAGGAACTGGATGAACACCTTGCGGTTCCACTGCGTGTTGACCGTGTAGTCGAGCACGATTTCCGCGTGCGCCTGCGCGTAGCGGATGTGGTCCAGCACCAGGTGCTCGATGATGCCATCCACGCCCGGGCTCGAAAGCAGGCGCAGCCGCCGCAGCGCCGCCGGGTACTCGCGATTGCGGATGAGCACGATGCGGAACCCCTCGCGCCGGTCGAGTTCCAGGTGGGCCTGCCGGCTCAGCTCCATCACCTCCAGCGGCCGGGCGCGCAGCGCGGCCCGGGCCGCCCGTTCGATGGTCGCCACAAGCGGCAGGGTCGATGTGTCGGTTATCAGCCGCTCGATGGCGTTGGCGTAGTAGGGTTGCGGGTTGTCCGTCACCCGGCCGAGGTCGCGGTCCCCGGCGAGGCCGAGCCGGGCGCGCACCTCGATAATCCGTTCCACCGCGCCGACGTCGTTGCCCTTGGACACGAAATTGTGGTCCAGCGCCACCAGGTCCACGGCCAGGGCCGTGCGCGCCACCAGCGGCGCGTGCTCGATCTGTTGCCGGCTCGGCGCGGCCGCGTGTCGCGGTCGCGCCCGCAGCAGCAGGAACACGGCCAGCGCGACGCCCGCGGCCAGCAGCAACCCGGCGAGCGTGACGATGAAAAGCAGCGTCTGCCGTCGCCGCACCGCCCGGGCTGCCTCGAGCTCGGACGCGGTCTGCGTGCTGCCCGGGTCCAGCTCGGCGGACAGCAACTGCACCCGGCGCAGGGTCCGCTTCGTCGCGTTGATGTCGCCACCCTGTCCCGGCGCCGCGCGCAGCTGCTCAAGCGCCGCCTCGAGCTCGGCCTCGATGCCGCCCAGCCCGTTCGTGAACGCGTCGACGCGCATCCCCGCGTCGACCGACGTCCGCACGACCACCAGATCCGGGAACGTGTCGCGGTTCAGGTTCAGCGCAACCAGGCGCTTGATGCGCACGCCCGAGTACCCGGCGGAGTTAGTCGACCCGCCCAGCGACGGCGAGTAGACGTTCACCGCCTCGGGCCCGTTGCCCACCCGGGTCACGACTGCCGGCCACCGCCCCAGCGCAAACGCGGCAAGCGGCCGGGCGAGCCCGACCGGGCCGATGCGCCGCAGCGCCACGCACCGACCGGCTTCGTCCAGCCGGGCGATGTAGCCGCCGGAGGAGTCCAAGCCCAGCACGTACACCCGCGTCCGCGAACCCGCCACCGCGGTGAACCGGCCCGGCAGCGCCGCGCTGCCCGCGCCCACGCACCACGACTGCTCAAGGGCCGGCCCGGCAAGGCAACGCACCGAGTCATACAGCGCCGGGCCGCTATCTCCGGCCGGCCGTGACCGGTCGGTCAGCACGACCAGCTCGGCCGCGCCGTCCCGCTCCAGGTCGCAGTCCGACAGAAGCGACTGGGCCGGCCCGACGCCGGCCGGCGCGGCGCTGTCGCGCCACACCGCGGAAAGAGAACGCGCACCGTCCAGCCGCCAGACCTCCAGCCGGCTGCCGTCGGTCGCGACCAGCTCCGCTTCGCCGTCCCGCGTCACGTCGACCAGCCGCGCCCACAGCGGCACCAGGTCGCGGCCCATCCGCTTGACACTCGCCAGCGCGCCATCCAGGCTCACGCTGCGCACGCCGTCACGGCACCAGAACACGAACCGGGACTGAGCGCCGACCCGGCCCGCGCACCAGGCGCTGTCCACGTCCAGCGCCTCGCCCAGGCCCACCCGCCGCAGCTCGGTACCGTCGCGCCGACGAACGACCAGCTCGTTGCGGCAGGGAAACACCAAAAAGCCGCTGTCGCGGCAGGCGGCGATGGCCTGGGCGCCCGCCGGCGCGCGGCCCGCCTCGCGCAGCGTGTCGCCGAGCCCGGCCACGGCCAGCCGGCCGTCGTCAAACAGCAACCACAGTTCGTCGGTGCCGTCCGGCCGCGGGCAGACTGCGGTCGAGCGCACCGTTCCGCGGGTCGGCGCAGACCACTCCGGCACCAGCACCGCGCCCGCCGCCGATGCGACGAGCAGCGCGGCGAGAAGCGTCGCCTTCACGACGAGCATTCGACAATCGACAATCGTAATTTCCTCGGTGTCTTTGTGGTTAGCGTTCCCCATCAGGCTTCGCCCGGGCCAGTCTAGCCGACCGCCCGGCGCTGTCAATCGACCCGCCGAAACGTCCAGTACCGCCCGACCGCCTGCCGGTACTGCCGGTACCGCTCGCCGTGCACCCGCGCCAGGAATCGCTCCTCATCAAGTATCTGCAGGTGCAGGTTCGCGCCCGCGAACACGGCGAACAGCAGGAACCCCAGCGTCCCGTTGACCAGGAACACGCCGAAGAAGAACAGGTCGAAGAACAGGTAAATCGGGTTGCGCGTCCGCGCGTAGATGCCCGAGGTCACCAGTTCGCCCGGCTGCCGCTCGTCCACCCCCAGCCGCCACGATTCGCCCAGCGCCCACAACCCGGCCGCGTCCAGCCCGAGCCCGGCGACCACGAGCGCGGCGCCGGCCGGCTTCAGCCACGGCGCGTCCGCGACCACGCGCCCCAGCGCCGCCGGCAGCAGGCTCATCTCGCCGGGAATCGCGGCCAGCACGACCTCGACCGCCCACAGGTTCACCGCCGCGAAGAACGACACTTCCAGCGACCACCGCCACCAGTTGTGGTCCGGCCTGATTGCGAACGCGTTGAGGTGCCTGCGTCGCCCGATGCGTATCGTCCGGCCGACCGCCAGGCCGAGGAACACGGCCAGCGCCCCCAACTGCAGCCAGCCGTAGATTGTCACGCTAGGGCGTGCCGATGAGCGAATCCGGCCTGGAAAGCTGGGTCCAGAGCTGCGAGAACTTCGGCCAGTTGACCGCCAGCAACACGACGATGGCGACCACGATGAGAAACGTGAATACCAGCAGGCACGAACCGTACCGCCGCGGCACGCGCTCGGGCCGGGTTTTCTCCAGCGCCGCGAGGAGTTTCAGCGCCCGCTCCTCCTCGCTGCCCGGCAGCGGCTTGCGACTCACCGCCCCGCGCTCCCTGCCGGCTCTCGCCGCCACAGCAGGTCAATGCCCTCCGGCCCGTCCAGCAGGCCGAACAGGTGATACTCATCCGGCCGTACCAGAAGCGTCGCGAAATAGGCGCTCTTCCGGCGGGCGAACCGCACCAGCCGGGTCGTCCCCATCGTGCCGGACAGAAGCGAGAACGCCAGCAAAAGGCTCCGCGTCACCCCTGATTCTTGCCGCCCCCGCGCCGCCTGTCAACCCGGGCCACGCATCCATGGGTCCCATTGGTCCTATTCGTCCTATTCGTCCTATTCTTGACTTCTGTGTTCGCCCTTGCTTGACTTGGGGCGACCGCGAAAACCTCAAGGAGTCATTCTGATGAAGAAAGCTCTGGCCCTGCTCGTCCTCTGCCTGCCGTTGGTGGCCCAAGCCTGCCTATTCCGTAAGCCCAAGCCGCTCTCCGACACGCTCGACCCGGCGGCACTGCCCAAGGCGCTCTGGCTCGTCATCGACGTCGCCGACTACGGCCCGATGGCGCTCAAACTCTACACCGAAGACGCGCCCTACAACGTCGCCAACGTGGCCAACCTCGCCATCAAGAAGTTCTACGACGGCCTCACCTTCCATCGCATCATCCCCGGCTTCGTGGTCCAGGGCGGCGACCCCGACGGCACCGGCGGCGGCGGCACCAACAACATGGTCCGCGCCGAAATCGGTCGCAAGCACATCCGCGGCGCCATCGCGATGGCCCGCACCGGTGACCAGATTAACCCCAAGCGCGAGGCCGACTGCCAGTTCTACCTCTGCCTCGCGCCCCTGCCCCAGCTCGACGGCCAGTACACCGTTATCGGCGAGATGGAGTGCGGCTTCGACGTGCTCGACCGCCTCGGCAACGTGCCCACCGGCCCGGGCGACAAACCCCTGAACCCGGTCAAGATGAAGCGCGTCTGGGTCTCAAAGACCGCGCCCAAGAAACCGCGCGGCTAGCCGCAGCTCGACCTCAACTCAATCGCCAACGGCGGCGGGCATTGTCCCGCCGCCGCGGCCTTGCCCGCGCGGCGGGTTGTGACTGCGCTTGTGGAATCGGACGCGGCGGCCAAAGCGCCGGGGCAATGACACCGGCCGGCGCCGGGCGAGGCGCGGACCGAAGGAACGGACGCGGGAAGGCGGTCCGGGCTCGGTCATGCCGCGCTGACAAAGCCGGGCGCGGGACAGCGGGAAGCCCGGATGGTTGTCGCGACTGTTGCCGCGCAACTGGTCAGTTGAGTTTCGGGGCCACCTGCCCCCGGCTTGGCCCGGCCGTTCATCACCCATCACTCGGCGTGCATCGCGCTCCTCGATGCCGCGAGGGAGACCGTGGGGGGAGCGGTAGGGTCAAAGACGCCAGAAGTCGGCCAACGCTCGCACCTGCGAAACTTGGGTCCACTCCAGCCTCTCCTGGATTTGTAACATCTAAGTTACATTCCCGGCCCTGCGCCCGGCCGGGCCAGGTGCCTCTCGCTCCACCGGCGCAGGCTTGCCTTCGACGTCCTCGGTCTGGGATTTGGGGCTTGAGCGTTGGGTACTGGCGTCTGGGGTTTTGGCTTTTGGCTTCTAGCTTATGGCTTTTGACTTGAATCCGTCTGCCCTGCGGTCCGGCCTCTTCAGCGCGTGATTACCACCTTCTGGCTGCTGCCCTGCCCCCCGACCCCGGCCCCCTGGACCCTCAGTATGTACACGCCGGGCGCGTTGACGC
>JAWOHG010000276.1:0-9417 GCA_046485245.1 bacterium | reverse complement strand
GCGCGAGAGGAACCGCTTGCGGGCGTCGACCGTCTTCAGCGTCATCCGCCGGCCCAGGGTCCGGCTGACCGTCATCTCCTCCTCGTGCCGCAGCAGCCCGTTGTCCACGAACACCGCCAGCAACCGCTTGCCCACGGCCCGCGCCAGCAGTGCCGCCATCACCGACGAGTCGACCCCGCCCGACACCGCGCAGATGACCCGGCCGGTCCCGACCCGCTCCCGGACCTGCTCAATCTTTTCGCGGATGAAGTTCTGCATCGTCCAGGTCGGCCGCGCGCCGGCGATGCCCAGCACGAAGTTAGCCAGTATCTTGCGGCCCTCGGGTGTGTGCTCGACCTCAGGGTGGAACTGCACGCCGTAAATCAGCCGGTCCTCGTCGGCCATCGCCGCGTTGGCGATGCCCGCGGTCCGGCCCACAGACTTGAACCCGCGCGGCAGCCGCGCGACGTGGTCGCCGTGGCTCATCCAGGCCTGGGTCGACCGCGGCACTCCGGCCAGCAGACGCGAGCCGCCGGGGCGCAGCTGGGCGCGGCCGTACTCACGGCTCGAGCCGCCCGCGACCCGGCCGCCCAGCGCTCGAGTGGTCGCCTGCATCCCGTAACAGATGCCCAGTATCGGGATGCCCAGTTTGAAAATGGCCGGGTCGGGCATCGGCGCGCCGCGCTCAAGCACGCTCGCCGGCCCGCCCGACAGTATCAGCGCCTGCGGGTTGCGCCGCCGGACCTCGTCGGCGGTGATGTCGCACGCGACGATTTCTGAGTAGACCTTCAGCTCGCGCACCCGCCGTGCGATGAGCTGGTTGTACTGCGAACCGAAGTCGAGGACGAGTACGCGGTCCACTGGGATACCGCTACTCGCCCGCCGACAGCGTGTCGAAGGCCAGCGACTTGCAGGCGCCCGACGCCTCGCCGTAGAGCAGGATGCACTGCCGGTAGAGGTCCTTCTCGGAGCGCGTGCGCCGCCCCGCCTCCCACCGTTCGACCGCCAGCTCGAGTCCCGCCACCTGCCGGTCCAGTTCCTCGATGCGCGCCTGCACGCCGGGCCGCTCCCACAGCTTGAGTTCCTCGATGCGCGCCTTCAGCAGCTTCGACTGCGCCCGCAGCTCGGCCGCCCGGGCGCGGTACGCCAGCACCGAGTCGGTGGTGACCTCGTAGTACACCGCGTCCGGGCTCTTGCGCCTGTCCTGGAAGAAGCCGTACAGCAGGTAGGCAATCAGCGCCAGCGCCACGGCCCCGAGTATCCACCCCAGCGTCTTCATCAAACCTCCTTCGCGGTCACGATGCTGACCAGCCGGTCCTTGACATATATCACCTTGGCGACCTTGCGCCCGGCAATGAAAGCCGCGATGCCGGGGCAGGCCAGCGCCTTTGCTTTCACGTCCGCCTCGGCCGCACCGCGCGCCACTGTCAGCCGGTCGCGCAGCTTGCCGTCGACCTGCACCCCGAGCTCGATGTCGTCGAACTTGAGGAACTCAGGGTCCGGCTCGGGGAAGCGCTCGTCGACGAGCGACCCGGCACCGGGGCGGATTCGGTGCCACAGCTCCTCGCAGATGTGCGGCGCGAACGGCGCGAGCAGCAGCACCAGTTGGCCCAGCGCGTACCCGAACACCGCCGAAGTGCGGTCCTCGAACGCGGCCAGCTCGTTGAGGAACTCCATCTGCGCCGCGATGGCGGTGTTGAACTGGAACGCCTCGCAGTCGGATGCGGTCTTGGCGATGACCTGGTTGAGCTGGATGTACAGCCGCTTCTCCGCCGCGCTCAAGCGGGCCGTGTCCGGCCGCTCGAGGCGGGCCGCGCCCGGGTTGTCCTCGAAAATCCGCCACACCCGGTTCAAAAACCTCGTCACGCCCGTCACGAGGTCGTCGGTCCAGTCCATCGGCTTCTCGGGTGGCGCCGCGAACAACGCGGTCAGCCGCGCCGTGTCCGCGCCGTGCGTCTGGGTGAACTCGCCGACCCAGACCCCGACCCGTTTCGACGACGACATCGTCACGCCGTTCAGGCTGACCATCCCCTGCGTGTGCAGGGTCCGGCAGGGCTCCGCGGTCGCAAGCATTCCCATATCCTTCAGCGCCCGGTGGAAGAACCGGAAGAAAATCAGGTGGCCGCAGGCGTGCTCGATGCCGCCGATGTACTCATCGATGGGCAGCCACTTGTTCGCCTGTTCGGGCGCAAAGGGTAGTTGCTCGTTGTGCGCGTCGGTGTAGCGCAGGTAGTACCACGACGAATCGACGAACGTGTCCATCGTGTCGGGGTCGCGCCGCGCCGCGCCGCCGCACTTCGGGCAGACGGTGTTGATGAACTCCTCGACGCCCTCCAGCACCGACTTGCCCTTGGGTTTGTAGTCCTTGACGCTCTCGGGCAGCAGCACGGGCAGCTGTTCGTAGGGCACCGGCACCACGCCGCAGTGCGGGCAGTGCACCATCGGTATCGGCGTGCCCCAGTAACGCTGGCGCGACACCAGCCAGTCCTTCAGCCGGTAATTGACCACGCGCCGGCCCAGTTTCTTCTCATCTAGCCAGTTGCTCACCTTATTGATGCCCTCGTCCGACCGCGTACCGTCGAACGGCCCGGAGTCGGTCATCACCCCGACCTCGGTGTAGGCCGCAGACAGGGACCGGGGGTCAGGGGTCGGGGAGTCGGGCGGCCGGATCACGACCTTGACCGGGATGTCGTACTTCCGGGCGAACTCGAAGTCGCGCTGGTCGTGCGCCGGCACCGCCATAATCATCCCGGTGCCGTACGACGCCAGCACGAAGTCGGCGATGTAAATCGGCACCCGCTCCCCGTTCACCGGGTTGATGGCGTACCGGCCGGTGAAGACGCCTTCCTTGTCCGCTGTCGCCGCGACCCGCTCGATTTCCGGCCGCATCACCACCCGGCGGCAGAACTCCTGCACCGCCGCCTCGCGTTCGGTGCCCTTCGCGATCGTCTCGGCCAGCGGCGCGTCCGGGGCCAGCGCCAGGAACGTCACGCCCCACAGCGTGTCCGGCCGGGTCGTGAATATCGGTATCCTGGCCCCGGGCCCCGTCTCCCCGGTTCCCGGCTCCAGCGTGAAGTCCACTTCCACGCCCTCGGAACGCCCAATCCAGTTCCGCTGCATCACCTTGACCGGCTCGGGCCAGCGGTCGAGCGTGTCGATGCCGTCGAGCAGCGCCTGCGCGTACTCGGTTATCTTCAAAAACCACTGGGTCAGCTTGCGCTTGTCCACGGTCGCCTTGCACCGGTAGCAGCGGCCCTCGTCCACCTGCTCGTTGGCCAGCACGGTCTGGCAGCTCGGGCACCAGTTCACCGACGCTTCCTTGCGATATGCCAGCCCGCGCTCGTGGAACTTGATGAACAGCCACTGGTTCCAGCGGTAATACTCGGGCAGGCAGGTCGTCACCTCGCGGTCCCAGTCGTAGCCGATGCCCAGAAGCTTCAGGCTGCGCCGCGCGGTGTCGATGGACTCAAACGTCCAGTAGCTCGGGTGGTTGCCGTGGGCGATGGCCGCGTTCTCGGCCGGCAGGCCGAACGAGTCCCAGCCGAACGGGTGCAGCACATCGTATCCCTGCATCCGGCGGAACCGGCACAGCACGTCGCCGATGACGTAGTTCCGGCAGTGGCCCATGTGCACGTCGCCCGACGGGTAGAAAAACATCACCAGCACGTAGAACTTCCGCTTCGGCTCTGGGCTCGTGCGGAAAGTCTTCTGCTCGTCCCAGTACGCCTGCCAGCGCGCCTCGATCTCGCGCGCCGGGTAGCTGACCAGGCCGCGTTCTGCGTAATCGCTCATCGCTCAACGTCCTCGTCTCTGTCCGTTTCGTCTGCTCGCCATCTCTGTTCGCTGTTCACTGCTCACTTCTCACTGTCCTCGCCTGCATTCGCCGCAGGCAGAACTCCGGCCGCTTCGGCCGGTCGAAGATCGCGCAATGGTCCGGTGGCCGGCACGCGGCGCAGACCGTGAACTGCGCCAGCAGCGTGTAGGCCTCGTGGTGGCCGCTGACCGCCGCGCGGTGGATATCGTACAGCCGCAGCAGGCACCGCCGCACCATCGCGGGGTCGCGCCACCGGCCGGCGAAGTCGCGCGTGCGCCACGCCGCGTACTGCGAAATCCGGCCCGCCTGCAGCCGCGCCAGCTCCAGAAAGTTGCCCTCGAGCCAACCCAGTATCGTCACCGGGCTTTCGCCCAGCCGGTTCAGGCTCTCCAGCTCAGAAAGGGCCCGGCCCGTGTCGAGCGTCATCAGCCGCACGAGGTACTCGCGGATGAGAAACGTCCGCGAATGCCCGGCGAACCGCCGCACCGTCTTCGCGGTCAGCTTCGTTCCCGGGTCCAGGCCCAGCGCGAACTTGTCCAGTTCCGACCGCAGCGTCGCGGTATCGGTGCCGGCCAGTTCCAGGAGCAATTGCGCCGCGGCCGGCTCCAGCTCCAGCTTGCGCTCGCGCGCCCAGCGGTCCAGGAGCGCGGGCAGGTCCCCTGTGCCGGGCTGGCCCAGGTCGACCACCGAGCCGCCCAGGCCCGCGGATGAGAGCGCCTTCTTCTTCGGCCCGTCCGGGTCGACCGTCACCACCATCGTGTTGCCGTCGGGCAGGTCGGCCAGCCCTTCCAGCAGCGTCTTGAACTCCGGCGCCTTCAGCCGTTCGGCCTCGCGCAGGATGACCAGCCGTCGCTTCGACATCATCGGCGCCTGCCGCGCGTGCTCCAGCACCGTGCCCACTCCCGCGTCGCCGGCATAGGCGGTCTCCAGGTCGAACCCCTCGAACCCCGGTTCGACCAGCGCGGCCCGGAGCGCCGCGACGATATCGTCGGCCGCGGCCCGGTCCGGCCCGGCCAGCACGTAGACGGACCGGAACCGGCCCGCCGCGATGTCGGAGAGCACCGCGGCCGGGCCGGCGCCGCGCCGCGCCGTGACTCGTGCCATCGGCTCATCTTATTGCCGCGGGGAGTGGTGTCAATTCTGCTGCCTGCCCCAGTCTTGACGATGCCGCCCGGGCGCGCCATCATACCGCCAAGGACATCAGGGATGAACGCCAACAGGCTGACGAAAGACTGCGAAGGGGCGAGAGCCCCGGCGCGTCCCGGTAGCGCCAACCTGCGGCTGACCGGCTGCAGTCCATAGCACTGTGAAATTCCTCGCGCGAGTTGGCGCTACCGGGACGCGCCGAGCCTTGACCGGCTCTCGGGCCCGCGGCGCTGTGCGTTCAGGCAACAAGGCTGCTGGGCTGGCGCGGCTGATTGGGCTGGGCGCGGCGGTACCCGAGACCTGGGCGGTGGACTGGCGCGCCCGCGAGCGGTATGCCCGCGGCGATGGTGAAGTCCTCGTCCGGCTGCGTGCCGAACTCGACCGGCTCGGCCGGATCGACCGGTCCTGGGCCGTGCGCTCGTCGGCCAACATCGAGGACTCCGTCACCGAGTCCTTCGCTGGCCAGTTCCACACCGTGCTCGACGTGCGCGGCACCGACGCGCTGGTGGCGGCGGTGAAATCGGTGTGGGACGCGGCCTGCCCGGCGCGAGTGGAGGAGTACCTCAAACGCTCGGGTCGAACCTGCGACGAACTGCGGATGGGCGTGCTCGTCCAGGCGATGGTCAAGCCGGTCCTGTCCGGCGTCGCCTTCTCGAAGAACCCGATGACCGGCCTGGCCGAGACCATCGTCGAGGCTGTGCCCGGCCGCGGCGACGCGCTGGTCCAGGGCGGGGTGACGCCGCTGCGCTGGACCTGGAAGTGGGGCGAGTGGACCGTCCGGCCTGCTGCCGGCGCGCTGCTCGAACCGGTCGCGGAACGAATCGTGCGCGAGACGCGCCGCGTCGCCCGGCGCCTGCGCCGGCCGGTGGACGTCGAGTGGGTCTGGGACGGCGGGCGGCTCTGGCTCGTGCAGGTGCGCGACATCACCTCGCTCGCCGGCGTCAACGTCTACTCCAACGCGATTTCCCGCGAGATGCTGCCCGGCCAGGTCAAGCCGCTTGTCTGGTCGGTGAACATCCCGCTGGTCAACGCCGCCTGGGTGCGGTTCTTCACCGAGCTCATTGGCCCCAACGACATCGACCCGCTCGCGCTCGCCCGGGCGTTCCATTACCGCACCTACTTCAACATGGGCGTCATCGGCCGCATCTTCGAGTCGCTCGGGATGCCCCAGGACAGCCTCGAACTGATGATGGGCGTGCAGTCGGAAGGCTCGGAAAAGCCCCGGATGATGCCCTCGCTGAAGGCCCTGCGCCACGCGTTCCGGATGCTCGGCTTCGCGCTCGACAAGTACCGGTTCGCGCGCAGGACCGAGAAGTTCCTGCCCCGGGCCCGCGGGTGGTACGACGAGTTCCGGCGCATCGATCCGGCCACGCTCTCCGACACGGTGCTCCTGGAGCGAGTCGACCGGCTCTTCGACTACACCCTCGAGACCGCCTACCACAACGTCGTCACCCCACTGCTGATGCTCCTCTACAACCGCCTCCTGCGCACGCGGCTGGAAAAACTGGGCCGGGACTTCGCCGAGCTGGACCTCACCCGCGGCCTCGACGGCTTCGACGACGTCGACCCGAAGCCCGACATCGCCCGGCTGCACGCCGAACTGGACCGGCTCGACCCGGCCCTGCGCGCCCAGGCCCGCACCGTCGCCGGTCTCGCCGCGCCCGGGCTCGAATCGTACCGCCGCGCGTTTGAGGACTTTGTCGAACGCTTCGGCCACCTCTCCGACTCCGGTGTCGACTTCTCCTACGTGCCGTGGCGCGAGCGGCCCGACGACGTCCTCGGGATGATAGCCGACTTCGTCCCGCGCGACGGCTCGCGCCTGAAGTCGCTCGACGAACTCGGCCTCGGCTCCCGCGACCTGCGCCGCTTGAACTGGCTCGCCGGCCGCGCGCGCCAGTTCCGGCTCCTGCGTGAGCGCGTGTCGTCGCTCTACACCTACGGGTACGGCCTGTTTCGGCCGCTGTTCACCGAGCTCGGCCGGCGCTGGACCGAACACGGCCGGCTCGCCTCGGCCGACGACATCTTCCACCTCTACCTCGACGAGGTCCGCGCCGTGGCGCGCGGCGAGCGGCTTGACGCGCGCTCCCTCGCCGCCGGGCGCCGCGCCGAAATGGCCGCGTGCGCCGGCGCGCGCCTGCCCGGCATCATCTTCGGCGACACGCCGCCGCCGCTCGAGGACGCCGATGCCAGCCGCCTGCTCGGGGTGGCAACCTCGCGCGGCTACTACCGCGGCCCGGCCCGCGTCATCCGCAACACTTCCGATTTCGCCCGCCTGCAGAAAGGCGACGTGCTGGTGATACCGTTCTCCGACGTCGGCTGGACCCCGCTCTTTGCCCGGGCCGGCGCGGTCGTCGCCGAGTCCGGCGGCATCCTGTCCCACAGTTCGATAATCGCCCGCGAGTACAACATCCCGGCAGTCGTATCGGTCATCGGCGCACTCGGGCTGCCCGACGGCGCCGAGGTCACGGTCGACGGCTTCACCGGGGAAATCACCGTCCACAAGTCACCAAGGGAGGTATGAGCGATGAAACTGCTCCGCTGGCTGCTGCTGCCCGTGTTCGCGTTCCTGACCGGCTGGTTCGCGGTCCGCTACCTCGTCGCGCACCCGCTGCAGATGAGCCTCGCCCTCGCCCTGGCCGTGCTCTTCGCGGTTGCCACGCTGCTGGTGCTCTCTGCCCGGTTCCGGCCCTGGCACTTCGCCATCGTCCTGCCGCTCGCGTTCGTCGCGTTCATGGGCGGCTGGTGCCTGCAGACCGAGGCGTTCATGAACCGGCCCGACACCCGCACCAGCCCCGAACTCACCCGCCAACCCGGCGACCCGGGCAAGGGCCACACCGCGGTCGTCTACTTCACGCACGGCGAGCCCGAGACCTACGACCCCATCGGCTGGATAAACCAGTTCCGCGAGTTCGACGAGCAGAAGATACCGTTCGTGCCGTGGCTCGTCCGGCCGTTCTTCGCCCACGCCCTGCGCCAGGGCTACCTGCGCGTCGGCCGGTCCAACCACGTCTTCGTGCACAAGCAGATGATCAAGGCGCTCGAGGCCGCCTACCGCGCCGAAGGCGACTCCGTCACCCGCTTCTATCTTTCGTTCCTCGACGCCTCGCCCACGCCCCACGCCGCGGCCATCCAGGCCCTCAACGACGGCTGTTCGAAGATGGTCGTCAGCGAGGTGTTCCTGACGGTTTCCAACCACACCGCCGAGGGTCAGAACCAGGTCAAGGGACTGGACATCGAAGAGAAGTACGGCATCCCGGTCAGCTTCACCGGCCCGCTGTATGACTCCGAAACGCTCAAGCGGATGTTCCTTGAGCGCGCCGACGCTCACTCGACCGACATCGACAAGTCAGACGTCGGCGTCCTGCTCGTCGGCCACGGCCAGCCCGACGAATGGGACGAGGAATGGCCGACCGAGACCGAGCACGAACTTGCCTTCCGCAACGGCGTGCTCGAACTGCTCGCGGCCAACGGCTACAAGCGCGAGAACCTCTCGCTCGCCTGGATGGAGTTCAAACAACCCCACCCCGCGCCCAAGGTCGAGGAATTCGTCAAGGGCGGCGTCAAGCGCGTGCTCTACTTCTCCGCCGCCATCTCGGCCGACGCGATGCACAGCCAGTACGACACGCCCAAACTGGTGAACAAGGCCAAGGTGCCGCCCGAAGTCCAGCTCTGGAACCTCGGCGCGTGGAACGACGACCCGCTCGTCATCCGGGCCATCAAGGAGAAGATCGACCCGCTGCTTGCGCCCGTGCCGGCCGCCGTTCGATGAGCATCCTCCACATCCTCGCCGCGGCCGCAGCCGGCTACCTGTTCGGCTCGATATCCTTCAGCCGGCTCATCGCCCGCCGCGTCAACCCGAAGGCCGACATCTCGAAGATCGAGTACGAAGTACCGGGTTCGACCGAGCTGTTCGTCACCGACTCGGTCTCGGCCACCGCGGCCCGCCACCACCTCGGCGCCCGCTGGGGCTGCCTCACCGCCATCCTCGACATGATCAAGGTGTTTGTCCCAACGCTGGCGGTGCGGCTGTTCTGGCCCGAGGCCCCTTACTACCTCGCCACCGCCGCTTTCGGCCTGGTCGGCCACGACTGGCCCCTGTTCGCCGGGTTCAAGGGCGGCCGCGGCGAATCGCCCATCATCGGCGGCCTGCTGGCCGTCGATCCGGTCGGCCTGCTCATCACCTCGGCCGCCTCATCGGTCCTCGGGCTCGTCGTCGGCCACATCCTCGTGTTCCGCTGGGCGTGGCTCCTGCTTCTCATCCCGTGGTTCTGGCTGCGGCTCCACTCCTGGCCCCACGTCGCCTACATGGCGCTCTGCAACCTCGTCTACTGGTACACGATGAGCCCCGAACTCATCCAGTACGCCCGGATGGGCCCCAAGGGCATCAGCCCGACCCAGGAGGAAATCGCCGACTTCTTCGCGATGGGCAAACCGCTCGGCCGGCTGATGGACCGGTTCAGCATCCTCGCGCTCATCGC
>JAWOHG010000192.1:0-2757 GCA_046485245.1 bacterium | reverse complement strand
CGCGGTTGGCCGCTTTGCGGGCGCCGGACAACCCGCGGCCAATGCCGGCCGGTTGTGAGGCGCCGCGCCGGGCAGGCCGGCCTGGCGCAGTCCTTGCGGTCGACAGCGTCATTCGACCCGACTTCGCCTGCAACGACGATACGGCGGGCGGGTGCGCCAATGCCGCGCCCGACGTTGCGGTCGACCGGTCCGGCAACGTTCTCATCACCTGGTACGATTTCCGCGAGGGCGACGCCGACGTTTGGTTCCAGCGGCTGAGCCCGGCCGGTTCGCCCATCGGGCCGAACGAGCGGGCCAATGACGACGTCGGCCTCGGGTGGCAGGGCGAACCGTCCTGCGCGGCCGGGGACCGGTCGCGGCTGGCCTGGCACGACCGGCGCGAGATCGGCAACGGCGACTTGTTCAGCCAGGTGTTCGACGCCGGCGGCGGTCGCATGGGCGCTAACTTCCGGGTGAGCGACTCGGGCGTGCCGGGCGACCAGATCGAGTCGGGCGCGCACGTCGGGCCGGACGGCACGACGCTCGTCGCGTGGGACGACCGCAGGCTCGGGTTGACCGGCGACATCTTCGCCCAGTTCTTCGATGCGGCCGGTAACGCCCGCGACACCAACTTCCGGGTGAACGACGACCAGGTCGGCCAGGCCAACCAGTACCAGCCCGACGTGACCGGCGATAGCCTCGGGCGCTTCGTGGTCGCGTGGATGGACGGCCGCGGCCGGAACGCTTACGACTGGAACGTGTTTGCCCAGCGCTTTGACGCGGCCGGGGCAAGGCTGGGACCCAACCTGCAGGTGACGACCGACGACAGCATCCAGTGGGCGCCGGTGGTGGCGGCCGGCCCGGGCGGCCGGTTCATCGCCTGCTGGGAAGACCGGCGGCGCGCACAGTGGGACGTGTACGCGCAGGTCTATGACGCGGCCGGGCAGCCGGTCGGCGCCAACTTCCGCGCCGGCGACGACGCGGGCAGCTCAGACCAGTTCGGCTGTGCCGCGGCTGCGAACGCGTTCGACGAGTTCCTGCTGGCCTGGACCGACCGGCGCAACGGCAACGAGGACGTGTACGCGCGGCGGTTTGCCGCGGACGGCACGCCGCTGGGCGCCGCGTTCCGGGTCAACGACGACCCCGGTTCAGCGGCGCAGAACCAGCCGGCCGCGGCCGCGGCCCCGGACGGCGGCTGGTGGCTGGTGTGGGCCGACAGCCGCAACGGCAACCCGGACATCTTTGCCCAGCGCCTGGACCGGTCCGGGTCGCCAATCGGCGCCAACTTCCGCGCAAGCGACGACGCGGCCAGCACGCAGCAGCGGGTGTCGTCCATCGGGATGAATCTCTCCGGGCGGACGGTCGTGGCCTGGGAGGACGAGCGCAACGGCACGGCCGACATCTACTCGGCGGTGCTGGACCAGTCGGGCCAGCCGACCGGGCCGAACCGGCGGCTGAACGACGATGGCTTGTCGGGCGCGGCCCAGTACTATGCCGCGGTCGCGGGCGGGCGCGACCGCAGCATCGTGGCGTGGTCGGACGGCCGCAACGGCTGGCACATCTACGGCCAGGTGCTTGACGCGCTCGGCGCGCCGGTCGGGTCGAACTTCATGGTCAACGCCGACGTGCCCGACGCGTCGCAATGGTATCCCTACTGCGCGATGGATTCCAGCGACGTCGCCACAGTCTGCTGGATGGACACGCGCCGCGGCGTTTACCAGCTGTTCCAGCGGCGGTTCGGGCCGGACGGCCAGCCGCTCGGGCCCGACTCCCCGGTCAGCGACGATTCATCCGCGCAGGGCATTTACGGCTCGGTCGCGGCCAACCGCGCGGGGAAGGTGGTCGCCGCGTGGATGGACTACCGCGGCGGCAACGCCGACATCTACTGCCAGCTGTACGATGCGGTGGGCAACCCGGTTGGGGCCAACCGGCAGGTCAACGAAGGCGGCGGACGGTATCACGGGTACCCGGCCTGCGCCGTCGCCGAGGACGGCAGTTTCGCAGTGGCCTGGGAAGACACGCGCAACGACGATTACGACGTGTACCTGCAGTTCTTCGACCCGGCCGGCAACCCGCTCGGCGCGAACCTGCGCGTCGACGACGGGGCGGGCAACACCGACTGCTATTCGCCGAGCCTGGCCTGCGCCCCGGACGGCCGGCTGGCGGTGATGTTCAACGACGAGCGCGATTTCCCCGGCTGCCCGCAGATATACTGCCAGCGGTTCCGCTCCGACCATTCGCGCATCAGCGGCAACCAGCGCGTCAGCGACGCGCCGGTGTTTCCGCACAACACGCACTGGACCGTGGGCCAGAGCGTGGCGGCAAGCGGTTCCGCGCTCGCGTTCGCCTGGACCGACAACCGCCGGCGGCGCGGGTTCGACATATTCGCGAAGCTGACCGACTGGGACCTGGTCGGCCTCGCATCCGGCGGGGAAGTGCGATTCGTGACGCGCCCGCCGGCAATGGTGCGGCGGGGTCAGTGTCTCGAACTCGGCCGCGACTGGACCGGGTCCGGGGTGTACGACGCGGCCGGCAGGCGGGTTGCGGTCGTGCGCGAGGGCGGCGTCTTGCTGGGCGCGGCCGGGACGTATTTCGTGGTTTCAGGCAGCAGTACGGCGCGGCCGGCGCACAAGGTCATTGTCCGGTGACGGAGGTGAGAGAGTGAAGAGATTGACGATTGCCATCTGGTTTGTGACGGCGGCCGGTACGGCCGGCGCGGCGCCGGTTGCCCGCGGTACTGCGATACTGGCGTCGGCGGTCCTGCCCGGCAGCGGGCAG
>JAWOHG010000210.1:0-12293 GCA_046485245.1 bacterium | reverse complement strand
CGCGACCCGGCCTGCACGAGCAGGACGCCGAGCCATATCGGCAGCCAGGCCCAGAGGATGCCGACCAGCGACAGGGCGTTGAGCGCGCCCGCGATGATGGTGACGATGCCGAAGAACTTGAGCCAGCCGGCCAGGCCACGGGCGTTAGTCCGCGCCGGCGTGGTGGCGGGAACCGCGGTGACAGGTGATTCCATTGCCGTCTCCTTTAGTTTGCCTGAGAGTAGTTCGCCCCGGCCGGTTGTCAAGGCGACTGGTTGACCGGGGTCGGCGCCGGCGGTATCCTTTATGGACGGTGAGGTTCCCAAATGGTCCGACCAGAGGAGGCATCGATATGCGAACCCTGCTGTGTTTGCTGGCAGTCGCCGCGTGCGGCACGGCCGCGGCGCAGGCGCCCGAGAACGCTTTCATCATCATCATCGACGGGATGCGCCACGACGAGAGCTGGGCGCTGGGCGCGACGAATCTCCCCCGCATCTGGAACGACCTCAAGCCGCTGGGCACGTACCACTCCCGCTTCTGGGACCGGGGCTGGACCGCCACGACCGGCGGGCACCTGACCATACTGTCGGGCGTGCGCCAGATACTGCGCAACAACGGCAGCAACGAGCAGGAGATACGCTCGTTCGACCCGCTGCTGTTCGAGTACTACCGGCAGTACTTCAACCTCGGTGACACGACCGCCTGCGGCGTGGTCATCGGCAAGACCGGCAACGTCGGGGATATCACCGACTTCAGCCTCGAGCCGGCGTACGGGGCGCAGTGGCAGGGCTTCGTGCGCGGCGATGCCGCGACCCACGACGACACGGCCTCGACCCGGCTGCTGCACCGGACGATGGACTCGCTGCACCCGCGGCTGGTACTGCTGAACCTCGCCGACGTGGATACCAAGGGCCACACCGGCATCTACTCCGACTACCTGGCGTCGATCCGCGTCGCCGATTCGCTGATCTACGACATCTGGCAGCACATCCAGGCCGAGGGGACCTACACCGATACGTTCTACCGCAACCGGACCGTGATGATCGTCACCAGCGACCACGGCCGCAACGACGACGCGCACGGCAGCTTCCCGGGCCACGGCGAGTGGGACCACGGCTCGCGCCAACTCGGCCTGCTGGCCATCGGGCCGGGCATTGCCCGCAACCGCGTCACCGCGGCCGCGCCGCGCGACCAGATCGACATCGCACCGACACTCGCCGCGATGCTCGGGTTCCCCGTGCCGTTCGCCGAGGGCGACGTGATGACCGAGCTGTTCGCGGCCGGGTACGCCCCCAAGCCGCCTGCGCCGCGGCGCGAGCCGGTCGTCGACGCGGCCAACCTGAGCAACACGGCCGGGTTCTCGCGCGACCCGGACATCTGCCGCGGCCGTGACGGCAGCCTTTACCTCGTTTGGTCGGACAACTCGCCGGGCCGCTGGTCGGTCCAACTGCGCAAGTCGACCGACAACGGCGCGAACTGGTCGGCAACACAGTCGCTGTTTGCGTTCCCGGCGGCCGAGAGCGTGATGTGGTACGCGCGGGTCGCGGCCGACGACAGCGTGGCGGTGTCGGCGATGGGGTACGGCCGGCACTTGTGCCGAGTGGATTCGGTCAACCCGGCGGTCAGGGACACGACTTACCTCTGGTACCCGTGGCTGGCCACGAGCACCAACGGCGGCGCGGGCTGGAGCTACGCTTCGCTGCTCGATTCGAGCATGGGCTCGTACCACGCGCCGGTGACGGTCCGCAACGGCCGGGTCGGCGTGGCTTGGTGGGCTGTGGGCCAGTTCACGTGGCAGAGCCCGCGTAACGGCGTGTTTTTCAACAACCGCGGGCCGGGCGGGGCGTGGCGCGGGGTGCCGGTCGAGCCGACCAGCCGGCAGTCGCTGCACCTGTCGATGCAGGACGACGGCAGCGCTTACCACGTGGCGGCCGCCGCGTGGGACGACACCGACTTCGACCTGGCCTACTGCCGTTCGACCGACGCGGGCGCGACCTGGGCTACGACGTGGGTCGCGCGGGACTCGGCCGGGTTCGCGCAGTATGACTATGACCCCGAGCTTGTGGTCGACGACTCGGGCGCGGTGCACGTGTTCTGGGCGCGCAAGCCCAACACGGGCGGCCAATGGGCGGTGATGTACGGCCGGCGCGACCCGAGCTCAGGTACGTGGGACACGACGCGGCTGGTCATCTCGCCGGGCGGGGCCGCTCAGCCGCACGCGGCCATCAAGGGCGACACGATGGCTCTGGCCTGGATTGACTACCGCGACGGCAACCCCGAGGTCTACACCCGGCACAGCCCGGACCGGGGCAGTACGTGGTCGGCCCCGGAGCGGCTGACTTTCACCGCGGCGTTGACCCACCACCCGCGTCTCGCGCCGGCGGCGAGCGGTTTCTACTGCGTGTGGCAGGACGGCTCAAGCGGCAACTGGGAAATCTACGGCCGGCAGCTCGACCTCGGCCGAGGCCGCGAAGCGGCGATCGTACGCATCGACGCGCCGACCGGCTCCTTCGACTCGCTGGCGGCGGTCGCGCCGCGGGCGACGTACGCGAACCTGGGCGGCGCCGTCGCCAGCCTTGAGGTATTCTGCACCATCCGCGACGGGCTGGGCGCGACGGCGTACTCAGACAGCGGTTTCGTGGTCGACCTGGCCCCGGGCGCGAGCTACACCCACGAGTTTTCGCTCTGGCCCCGGCCCCACCTGCCGGGCGGCTACACCCTGCGCTGCTCGCTGTACATCGCCGGCGACGCCGACCCGGCCAACAACTCGCTGGGCGGCGCGTTCACCGTGACCGTGCCGGTGCCGGGCTGGCTGGAACTGGCGCCCGTCCCGATCACGCCGTCGGGCCGCCCCTCGAAGGACGGCGCGTGGCTGGTCGCGGACGAGGGACAGGAGATGCTGTTCGCGGCCAAGGGCTACAAGACCGCCGACTTCTACGGCTACGCACCGCGCTCGGCGGCCTGGTTCGACCTGCCCCAGATACCGCCGGGCCTGTCCGGCCGCAGCCCCTACAAGGGCGCCGCGGCCTGCGGCGACGGCAACGGCGTGCTCTACGCCACGCGCGGCAACAACACGCTGGAATTCTATCGGTACAGCCACCCGGCCGGCTGGACAACGCTGGCCGAGGTGCCGATCGGCATTTACAACAAGAAAGTCAAGGGCGGCACCGACATGGTCTACGTGCCGGGGTTCACCGACCACGTCTACGTGCTCAAGGGTTACCGGAACGAGTTCCTGCGCTACCACGTGACCGGCGATTCCTGGCAGGCCCTCCCCTACGCGCCGGTGGGCCTGAGCATCAGATGGGACAAGGGGTCGTGGCTCTGCTTCGACGGCGACCACACCATCTACGCCCACAAGGCCAAGTACCACGAGTTCTACAAGTTCGACGTCAACACGCTGACCTGGAGCGACTCGGCGCTGAAACCGATGCCGCTGTACTCCTACACCGGCCGCACGCGCAAGGCCAAGGATGGTTCGAGCGCGGCGTGGCTGGCCGGGGCAATCTACGCTTTCAAGGGCGCCAACACGCAGGAGTTCTGGCGTTACCGGCCGGCCGGCGACTCGTGGGCCGAACAGGAGACGCTGCCCAGCATCGGCTGGTCGGGCCGGCGCAAGCGGGTGAAAGGCGGCGGCGACATCGCATCGTACGGGCCGTTGCTCTATGCGCTGAAGGGCAACAAGTCGAGCGAGTTCTGGCGGTACGTGCCGGGAGCGCTGGACGCAACCCGCGAGACGCAACACGCCCGGACCGGACTGCAGGGCGTGAAGCGTGACGCGTCAGGCGTGACGCTTGTCGTCCAGACCCCGTCCCGCGGCGCTGCGACAATCCGCTGGTCCGGGCTGCCGACCGCCAATTCATCGCAGCTGACCCTGCACGACGCATCCGGCCGCGTGGTCCTGACCAGGTCGCTGGGCGGGCTGGCGAGCGGGAAGGTCGAGCTGGACCTGGGTCTTCTGCCCGCGGGCGTGTACGTCGCGCGCATCGGTGCCGGCGGGCCCGGTGCAGTCGGCAAGGTCGTGGTCCGGCGTTAGCCCGGTTCATCCGCGCAATCGGCGGCGGGGCGGCAAGTGCGCCGCCCCGCCGCTTTCGAGGAGGCAGACTATGCAGACGCGGGCGCGGTCGGAATCCGGAAGTAGAAGGTCGAGCCGATGCCCGGGCGCGACTCGCACCAGGCACGGCCGCCGTGAGCCTCGACGATCTTCTTCACCACGGCGAGTCCCATTCCGCTAGAGCCGCGCACCCGCTGGCCGGCCTGGCGGAACTTCTCGAACAGGTGGCGCTGGTCGCGCGGCTCGATGCCCCGGCCGTTGTCCTGCACCGAGACCTCGAGCCACGGGTCGTCGCAGGCGGACCGCACCTCGATGCGGCCGCCGTCCTGCGTGTAGCGAATGGCGTTGGACAGGTAGTTGGCCACGACCTGGCGGATGCGGCGGGCGTCGCAGGTGACACAGCGCGGCGCGACGAACGAGTTGACGCGCTGTTTCTTGTGGCTGCTGAGGAAGGACAGTTCGTGGATGCAGCCGTCGACCAACTCGGCGATGTCGACGCGCTCGAGCTTCAGCTCGACCTCCGTGCTCTCGAAGCGCGAGAGTTCGAGCATGTCGCGCCGCAGGCTCTCCAGTGTCTTAACACTGAGTTGCATCTCTTCGAGCGCCTCGCGCTGGCTGTCGGTCAGCGGGCCGAACGCCCCTTCGACCATCATCGAACTGTAGCCGCTGACGACCTGCATCGGCGTGCCGAGGTCGTGCATCACCATGTCGACCAGGTCGTGCTGGAGCTTGTTGGCCATCTCGAGCTCGGCGGTGCGCCGGCGCACGCGCTCTTCCAGCTCGTCGTGGGCCCGGCGCAGTTCGTCCTCGGCCCGGCGCCGCTCGACGAACGCGGCCAGCTGCCGGGCGATCGAGTCGAGCAGGTCCCTCTCGTCGCAGGGCAGGGGCGGCTCGTCGGTGCCGGACCGGTCGCGCCGGTAGTAGACGGTTATGTCGCCGACCGAGCCGTTCTCGCCCTGGGCCGGCGCGGACAGGTTCCACGCGGTCGGGACGAAGCCGGCCGATCGCGCCTCGATGCCGCCTGCCGTGACGACCGTACCGGACACGTCGCCGTGCGGCCAGGACACGGGCACGATGTCGGCAACCTGGGCGAGCACGGCGGCGGTCGGCGCGGGCGAGGCGGCGAGAAGTTCCGACACCGCGTAGAGGCAGCCGAACTCGCGCGCCGAACAGGCCGCGTAACGCAGCAGCCGCGCCTGCTCCCGCTCGGCATGGCGCAGGTGAGTGACATCGTGGAACACGGCGAGGCTGCCCGAGTACCGGCCGAGCACGTCGTAGCGCGGCGAGGCGGACAGCACGGTGTTGCGCGTTTCGCCGTCGGGGCGGATGATGTCGAGTTCGTAGCTGGATATCTCGCCGGTGCGGCGCCGGGCGGTCTCGGCGAGGATGCGCTGCCAGCCCTCGTCCGTGGTGAAGCGGCGCGCCGGGTGGCCGATGAGTTCGGACAGGGTAACGCCGAACAGTTCCGCCGCCGCCCGGTTGGCCGAGATGCAGTTCTCCTCGGCGTCGGCGATGACGACGCCGTCGCCGACGTTGCCGACGAGGTCGGTGAAGCTGTCGCGGGAATCGCGCAGCGCGGCTTCGGCCTGGCGCAGCAGCGTGATGTCGCGCTGCACGAGGACCGAGTGCAGCAGGTGGCCGCGCTCGCCGCGGGCGGCGATGACGCTGAGCAGGACCACGCGGCGCGTGCCGTCGCTGGCGATGATGGTCATTTCCTCGTTTTCAAGGCGGCCGGTGCGGCGCCAGCGTTCGACCAGCTTGCGCGCCCGGGCCTGCCACTCGGGCGCGTAGATGGAGAGCACGGGGCTGCCGACGAGTTCGTCGCGGGTCCGGCCGAGGGCGGCGCAGGCTGCGCGGTTGACGTCGGTCAAGCGACCTTCGGCGGACACGACGTAGCAGTAGTCCGGGGCGAGGTCGAAGAACTCGCGGTAGTCGAGGCTGCGGCCGTGTTCCTCGGGTTCAGCCTCGCGCTCGGCAAAGACAGTCACGAACCGGCCTTGCCCGGCCGGCAGCGCGGTGACGCGGCAGTCGCGCCGGCCAAGGCAGGTGTCGAGGCTGACAGTCGTGCCGGCCGCGGTCGCCTGCGCGAACCCGGCCAGCGCTGATTCCGGGGTTGGGCCGTAAAGTTCTGAGGCCAGGCGGCCGGCGGCCTTTTCGCGCGACAGCCCGGTCATCGATTCGAACCTGGGGTTCACGTCGATTATCCGGTAGTCCTGGGGTCGGCCGAGCGCGTCGCAGACGAGTTCGTTCAGGCAGGCGGGCACGGCAAGCGTGTCGGGCCACGCAACCAAGCCCGACACCGCTGTTCCTGGCTGAACCGGCTGGTCGTGAATGCTCGACACGCTTTCCTCCATCGCCGCCAAGGCGACTCCGGTCGGTATTCCGCACTCATAGATATGCACACACCATGCCATCGGGCTCCGCGGCCGGGCCGTCCGGCGCAAGGCATTGACCGAGTTTCAGTTACGACTTCGAGCGTATTCGGAAGGGTGCCCAGAACACCGCCCTGAGGCTAAGGGACTGCCGAGAAACTCGGCAGTCACATCCTCGGCGACCGGGGTCCGCCGCCAGCCGTGAGGGCTTGACAAGCTGCCGCAAAGACCTATAATCTACCGACCGGGTTACCACTATCGGGAAGTCTGACTGGGCTTGGAGTCGCCTGGGCGACGCAGGGGTGACCGCGCAGCAAGCATTGCGACAATCTGTGACCTCAAGCTACGTCCTGAGCAGGTGCCGGCAGTCCGGCCCGGCTCGTGAACGAATCCGAACCGAGACGATTCGTCCTGGTTACGGTCACGGAGTCGCGTTCGCAGAGTTGTCCGTGAGGCGGTAGGGGCGCACACAAGCCCGACCGAACCGGCGGGGGAGCCAGCGGCTCTCCCGCCGGGCTTTCAGGCCTCGCTCGGCGATGATTTGACTGGGCCGCTGATTGGTCTATAATTGCCGTCCAGAATCCGAAGTCTCTAGAGGAGAATGTTTTATGGCACACAAGAAGAGCGGCGGTTCGGCACGCAACGGCCGGGACTCGGCCGGCCAGCGGCTGGGCGTCAAGATGTTCGGCTCGCAAGTCGTGCGGACCGGCAACATCATCGTCCGGCAGCACGGCACGAAGTTCCTGCCGGGCAAGAACGTCGGCCGGGCCAAGGATGACTCGCTGTTCGCGCTGGCCGACGGCGTGGTCAGGTTCGAGCGGGTCACCCGGATAAAGCAGCGGATATCGGTCGTACCGGCAGAGGCCAAGTAAGCTTCGAACGAACGGAACCCAAGAGCCGCAGGACAGCCACGTGCCCCGGTCACGCAAAGCGCGATGAAGCTTGAGTGGCTGGGGCATTCGGCGTTCCTGTTGACCGCGCACGGCGGCACGCGGATAGTCACCGACCCGTACAAGCCGGGTTGCTTTGACGGCGCGGTCGGGTACGGCCCGATTCGCGAAACCTGCGACGCGGTGACCGTGTCCCACGACCACGACGACCACTGCGCGTGGCAGACACTGCCGGGCAAGCCGCAGGTCGTGCGCGGCGCGGGCGAGTTCACGGTGAAGGACGTGCGGATAGCCGGGTTCGACACGGCGCACGACGAGGCCGGCGGCAAGCAGCGCGGCCGGAACACCGTGTACCGGTTCACGATAGACGGGCTTCGCGTCCTGCACTGCGGCGACCTCGGCGAGGAACCCGGGCCGGAACTGGTCAAGGCTATCGGGCCGGTCGACGTCCTGCTCGTGCCGGTCGGCGGCCATTTCACGATTGACGCGGCACAGGCGCACCGGGTCAGCGCGGCGCTGGGCGCGAAGGTGATTATCCCGATGCACTACAAGACCGCGAAGCTGGGTTTCCCGGTCGCGGGGGTTGACGATTTCCTGCGCGGCCGGGACGATGCCCGGCGCGTCGGCCGGGCCGAAGTGGAGATTCGAGCCGAGGGCCTGCCCGCTCGGCCGGAAATCTGGGTGCTGGAGCACGCGCTGTAGAGATTGTCGAGTGACGATTGTCGACTGTCGATAGAGCATCGTGAGGAGACTACCTTGAGGGAGATACCGTTCGAACTGGTCCGCGACACGGTGGCGAAGCTGTGCATCGACGCCAACTGCCTGCTGGGCGACGACGTCGTCCGCGCGTTCAAGTCGGCGCTGGACAAAGAGGAATCGCCGGCCGGCCGCGACATCATCAAGCAGTGCCTGGAGAACGAGCAGATCGCGCGGAGCGAGATGATGCCCATCTGCCAGGACACCGGCTGGGCCGTGGTCTGGCTGGAACTGGGGTCGGGCGCGCGCGTGGCAGGCGGCGAGCTGCCCGATGCCATCCAGCAGGGCGTGGCCAAGGGCTACACCGACGGCTACCTGCGCAAGTCGATAGTCAAGGACCCGCTGCGGCGCGAGAACACCAAGGACAACACCCCGGCCATCATCTACACCGACATCGTGCCGGGCGACAAGCTGAAGATTACCGTCCAGCCCAAGGGTGGCGGGGCGGAAAACATGAGCGAGGTGAAGATGCTGTCGGCCGCGGACGGGGCCGAGGGTATCAAGAAGTTCGTGGTCGACCGGGTGGCGCGGTCCAAGGCCAACCCGTGTCCGCCGGTCATCGCCGGGGTCGGCATCGGCGGCACCTTTGACAAGTGCGCGATGCTGGCCAAGCACGCGCTGCTGCGCGAGGTCGGCTCGATTCACCCCGACCCGTTCTACGCCGAGATGGAGAATGAGCTGCTTGAGCGCATCAACCGGCTCGGCATCGGGCCGCAGGGCCTGGGCGGCACGACCACGGCGCTGGCGGTGTTCATCGAGGCGTTCCCCTGCCACATCGCGACGATGCCCTGCGCGGTGAACATCAACTGCCACGCGGCGCGGCACATGGCCGCGACACTCTAGGGAGCGGCAATGGCGAAGAAGATAACGACACCGCTGACCGAGGCGACCATCAAGGACCTGCGCGCGGGCGACTCGGTGCTCATCACCGGCACGATTTACACGGGCCGCGACCTCGCGCACAAGCGTCTGTTCGATTCCATCCAGAAGGGCGAAGCCCTGCCGTTCGACCTCAAGGGCGCGATTGTCTACTACGTCGGGCCGTCGCCGGCCAAGCCGGGCAAGCCCATCGGCTCGGCCGGGCCGACAACTTCCTACCGGATGGACGCCTACTCGCCGCTGCTGATAGAGAAAGGCCTGCGCGGGATGGTCGGCAAGGGCAACCGGACCAAGCCGGTGCTCGACGCCATCACCACGTACGGCGCGGTGTACTTCGCGGCGGTCGGCGGTGCGGCCGCGCTGATTGCCCGCAGCATCAAGGCGGCCAAGGTCATCGCCTACCCGGAGCTCGGGCCGGAGGCGGTGCACGAACTGAAGGTCGAGGATTTCCCGGCTATCGTCATCAACGACTGCCACGGCGGCGACCTGTACGAGCAAGGCGTGGCGAAGTACAAGAAGGACTAGAAATGGCGGACGAAGAAGCTAAAGGCCAAAAGGCAAAAGCCAAAAGTCAAAAGCCGAAGGCCAAAGCGCAGAAGGCGAGCCTGAAGCAAGCCGAGGAATCTCCGGCAATCGACAACCGGGAATCGTCGATCGAAGATAGCTTGACGTCAGTCGAGCTGGTGACCATCTACGTGATGGGCCAGGCTTACAAGGTGCCGCGCGACCTGACGATAATGAAGGCGATGGAGTTTGCCGGGTTCCGGTTCGTGCGCGGCTGCGGGTGCCGGGGCGGGTTCTGCGGCGCGTGCGGCACGGTCTACCGCAAGGCCGATTCCTACAAGCTCAAGGTCGGGCTGGCCTGCCAGACGGTCATCGAAGACGGGATGTACCTCGCCCAGATACCGTTCTACCCGGGCAACAAGGCGCAGTACGACATCGCCGAGACCCCGGCCTCGACCCAGGTGCTCGTGCGCAAGTATCCCGAGCTTATGCGCTGCATCGCCTGCAATTCCTGCACCAAGATTTGCCCGCAGGACATCGACGTGATGGGCTACGTCAACGCGGCCATCCGCGGCGACATAGCGAAGGTCGCCGACATGTCGTTCGACTGCATTATGTGCGGACTGTGCGCGTCGCGCTGCCCGGCCGAAATCGTCCACTACAACGTCGCGCTGCTGGCGCGGCGGCTTTACGGCGCGAAGGTGGCCACGCGCGCGGCGCACCTCACCGAGCGGATGGCGGAGATTCATGCGGGCAAGTTCGAGCCCGCGCTCGACCGGTTCTGCGCGATGACCGAGGCCGAGCTGTCCGAGAAGTACTACAAAGAGCGCGACGTCGAGCCGTAAGGAGGCAGCGGTGTACCCGGCTTCAATGCAGGAATCAATCAAGCGGCTCAACTCGACGCGCCAGGCGCGGGTAGAGCAGGGCAAGATACCGCTCATCAACGCCGAACAGAAGAAGGAATTGCTGGGCGGTTTCCACCCGGACTTCATCGAGAGCTCGATGCGCGCGCTTTCGGTCGGGGCGAACAAGGGCGACCGCACCCCGCACGAACTCGCCGACCTGCTCGAGGCGTGGCCCCTGGTCGGACGCGAGCGGCTCGCCGCGGCGCGGATAGCGCGCTCGGTCGACGTGCTGGTCATCGGCGCGGGCGGCGCGGGCGTGTCGGCGGCGCTGGTGGCGGCCGAGGCCGGGGCATCGGCGCTGGTCGTGACCAAGCTGCGCATCGGCGACGCCAACACGATGATGGCGCAGGGCGGCATCCAGGGCGCGACCAAGCCCCAGGATTCGCTGGAGCGGCACTACCTCGACGTGCTCGGCGGCGGCCATTTCAAAAACGTCCCGGCGCTGGCACGGGCCCTGGTGTCGGACGCGCCGGGCATCATCGAGTGGCTCGAGGCGCTCGGGGTGATGTTCGACAAGGAGCCGGACGGCACGCTGGTGACCATCCACGGCGGCGGCACCTCGCGCCGCAGGATGCACGCGGCGCGCGACTACACCGGGGCCGAGATAATGCGCACCCTGCGTGACGAGTTCCGCAACCGGGGCCTCGAACTCATCGAGTACTGCACCGCGGTCGAGCTGCTCACCGACGAGCACGGCGCCTGCACCGGCGCGGCGTTCGTCAACCTCGACACGGGCGAGCTGTTCACGGTCAAGGCGAAAACCGTCATCCTCGCCACCGGCGGGTGCGGCCGCCTGCACATCCAGGGATTCCCCTGCACCAACCATTACGGCGCAACCGCGGACGGGCTGGTGCTGGCCTACCGCGCCGGGGCGAAGCTTGCGTTCATCAACACCATCCAGTACCACCCGACCGGCGCGGCCTACCCCGAGCAGATACTCGGCCTGCTCATCACCGAGAAGGTGCGCTCGGTCGGGGCGCACCTGGTCAACGACGAGGGCAACCGGTTCATCTACGAACTGGAGAGCCGCGACATCACCGCGTCGGCCATCATCCGCGAGTGCAAGGGCCGGGGCAAGGGCGTGGTCACGCCGACCGGCTCGCTCGGGGTCTGGCTCGACACCCCGCTCATCGAGGTGCTCAAAGGCAAGGGCGCGGTGAAGAAGAACCTGCCCGCGATGTACAAACAGTTCGAGCGGTTCGGCATCTACATGGACACCGAGCCCATCCTCACCTACCCGACCCAGCACTACCAGAACGGCGGCATCCTCATCGACGACACCGGGCTCACCGACGTGAAGAACCTGTACGCGGCGGGCGAGGTGGCGGGCGGCATCCACGGCCGCAACCGGCTGATGGGCAATTCGCTGTTGGACATCCTCGTTTTCGGCCGGCGCGCCGGCATCGCCGCGGCCGCCGCGGCCCGCTCTGTCATTCCGAGCGAGCGTAGCGAGTCGAGGAATCTTTGGTTCGGTCACGTGGCGGCGTACGAGTCCGAGCTCAAGACGGCCGCAGTGCCGTCCGAGCGGCGCTCGCCGATGATTTTCCCCGAATACCGGCGCGACGAGCTCAAGACGCCGTTTGCTTTCGCGGACAAGGTCTGCTAGAAGACGGCTGACAGTATTGCGGGGCGGCTCAATGCCGCCCCGCGGCATTTCCCGGCGACTCCGGGACTCGTTTTCGCACCAGACCCTTCACTTCGTTCAGGGTGACAGACTGGATTGCTGACCGGCGGAAGAGGGCTTCTCCCCTTGTCATCCTGAGGCGGAGCCGAAGGATCTCACGCTTCGCCGCCTCGCATCGCACCAGACCCTTCGCTACGTTCAGGGTGACAGTGGCAGACAAGCGCGCGTGACGCGCGCGGGTCCAAGCGATGGTCGTACCGGCAAGAGGCCAAGCAGATTGCCAAGCGGATTGCCAAACAGTCTGGCAGGCGGCCCTGTGAACCGCTCAAC
>JAWOHG010000216.1:0-13998 GCA_046485245.1 bacterium | reverse complement strand
CTGCGCGAACCGGGCCGCGAGGACGAAGAGACGATTGCCACGGGCACCCGCGCGGCGCTGGCCGGCGGGTTCACCCGGGTCTGCCCGATGCCCAATACCGAGCCGCCCGTGGACTGCGAGGCCGCGGTCACGATGCAGGTGGAACGGGCGCGCACCGCCGACTTCGCGCGCGTCCACCCGATCGGCTGTTGCACGCGGGGCCGCGCCGGCAAGGAGCTGGCCGAAATCGGGGCGATGGTGCGGGCCGGGGCCGTGGCCGTGTCGGATGACGGGTCGCCGGTCGCGGACGCGATGGTGATGCGCCGCTGCCTCGAATACTGCAAGGCGTTCGACATCCCGGTGATATCGCACTGCGAGGTGCGCGAGCTGGTCGAGGGCCTGGCCAACGAGGGTCGCGTGTCGACACGGCTGGGCCTTAAGACGTCGCCCGACTGCGCCGAGTCGGCCCAGGCGGCGCGCGACATCCTGCTGGCCGAGGCGACGGGCGGCCGGCTGCACATCGCCCACGTCTCGGCACAGAGCACGGTCGAGGTCATCGGCTGGGGCAAGGCGCGCGGGGTCGCGGTCACGGCCGAGACCTGCCCGCACTACTTCACGCTCACCGACGAGGCCATCACCGGGTTCGACACCAACTGCAAGGTCAACCCGCCACTGCGGACCGAAGCCGACCGCCGCGCAATCATCGCCGCCGTCGCCGACGGCACCATCGACTGCATCGCGACCGACCACGCGCCGCACCTGAAGGGCGAGAAGGACGCGGAGTGGGACGCGGCGCCGCCCGGGATGACGGGACTGGAGACCGCGTTCAGCCTCGGGTACGAGACGCTGGTGCTGGGCGGCGCGCTCGACCTCGTCGGCCTGATCGCGCGGCTGACCGTGAAGCCGGCCCAAATCCTCGGCCTCAGACTGCCCCTGCTGGAGGTCGGCCGCGAGGCTGAACTGGTCGTTCTCGACCTCGACGCAAACTGGCAGTACACGATGCCGGTGTCACGCTCGGGCAACTCACCCTTCCTTGGACGCAGCCTGAAGGGCCGCGTCGGGGCCGCCATCATCGGCGACAGCCTGCACCAGTTCTAGGCCGGGCGAGTCTCACCACAAAGCCACCAAAGGCACAAAGAGACCGACTTCTGTTCCGACCACAGGAGATGCCACGGCGCTGTCTTGACCGGCGCGGGGCGCAACATTAGACTGGCGACGTGAGCGGGATAATCCTGCTGGCGCTGCTGGCCGGGGTCGATTCGACTACCACAATCCAATGCCGCGTGGCCGCGATACCGCCGCGGATCGACGGGGTCATCGAGGAGACCTGGCGGATGGCCGACTCGGCGACGGGGTTCACCCAGTCGTCGCCGGACGCGGGCAAGCCGCCGAGCGAGTCGACCGTTGCCTACATCCTGAAGGACGAGCGTCACCTGTACGTGGCGTTCCGCTGCCTCGTTCGCGACACCTCAAGCATTGTGGCGCGGACGTCGGGGAACGTCGACGGGGTGCGGCTGTTCCTCGACACTTACGACGACAACGCGAGCGCGTACGGGTTCATCGTCACCGCGGCCGGCGTCGAGGAGGACTTCCGGCTGACCGAGGACGCGATGATGTCACAGGAGTGGGACGGGGTGTGGCGGTCGGCGGCGCGTCGGCACGAGTGGGGTTACGCGGTGGAGATGGAGATTCCGTTTGCATCGCTGCGGTACCGGCCCGGGCTGCAGCGCTGGGGCGTCGAGTTCGGCCGGAACCTGGCCGGCAGGGGCGAACGGAACTACTGGAGCGTGACGCCGCAGACCGGGTACCGCATCGCGCAGATGCCGTCGCTCGTCGGGGTTGCGGCGCCACGGCCCGGGCTGCACCTCGAGGTGTACCCGGTGGCGCTGGGCCGGTACGAGACGGCGGGCAGCGACTCGGCCCGCTGGTGGAAGGGGCTCTCGGCCGCGGCCGGGCTGGACCTCTCGTGGCAGCCGACCTCGAGTGCGAACATCCAGCTCACGACCCTGCCCGACTTCGCGCAAATCGAGGCCGACCCGTACCAGGTGAACCTGACGCGCTACGAACTGTGGCTGTCCGAGGCGCGGCCGTTCTTCGTCGAGGCGGCCGAGAACTTCGGCCGGCTGGACATGCTGACGCCGTTCTACACCCGCCGCGTCGGCCGGCCCCTGCCCGACGGCACGACCGTGCCGATTCTCGCCGGGGCGAAGTACACCGACCGGCTGGGCCGGACCACGGTCGGTGCGCTCGGGGCGCTGACCGGCCGAACCGACTACGACTACTACGGCGCGGCCGCGACTGAGCCGGCAAGCGTTTTCTCGGTCGTATCGCTGCGGCAGGGCGTGCTGCGCAGTTCCGAGGCGGGCATCCTGTACGCGGGCAAGGACAACGAGGATTGCTCGAATCACGGCGCGGCGGCGGACTTCGCCCTGCGCGGCGGGCGCTTCACCGGCCAGTTCTTCGCGGCTGGGTCGCAGATGGGCGAGAGCCTGGGCTACGCGGCCGGCGCGACCGGCTACCTGGACTCCGACCACTTCTACGTCTACGGGAACGCCGTGCGGATAGCAGCCGACTTCGACCTCAACGGGCCGGGGTTCACGTCGTGGCGCGGTCAGTCGGCGTCGGGCGGCGGCGGGCCGCAGTGGTACGCGACCGGGCCGTTCCGCTACGCGGCGCTGAGCCTGGACGGCGGGTACGAGCAGACGTGGGATTTGGACAGCGGCACGCCGACCGTCACCGCGTCGGTGAACGCGAACCTGTCGTTCAACGACCAGACTTCGCTGATGGCGTGGGCCGGGGGCGGGACAGAGCTCTACCCGGATTCGGCCGGCGAGTGGCAGAGCGGATTGGCGCCGCGCGCGGGCGTCTACTTCAGTACGTCGGCGGCGCGGCCGGTGTGGGGCAGCGCGTACGCGAACTGGACCCGGTCCTACAACTGGCGCCGGGGCGCGCGGGCGATGAGCCTCTCGACGCGGCTGGACGTGACCGTGCAGGCAATCGAGCGGCTGGCGCTGTCGCTCGCGTTGCGGCCGACCGCCGAGTTCGAGCCGGACGGGAACTTGGACTGGCAGCGGGGGCTGACAATGGTGTACCGGCCCACGGCGGTGTACTCAATCACGCCGAAGATGACCGCGCGGCTGGGACTGGAACTCGTGCGGGGCTGGGACCCGGAACTTGACCGGCCCGAGCGCGGCGAGTACCTCTCGGCGCTGTATTCGTACACGTTCCGGCCACGCAGCACGGTCTACCTCGCCTGGAACTTCAACACCGACACGGACCGGGCGACGCAACAGGTCGGGGTGCTGAAGGTCCGGTACCTGTTCAGTTTCTAGTCGGACAATTCAGGGCAGGACGAGCACGGCCCGGGACGGCGAGCCAGCGGACCAGTTGCCGTAGTCGTCGCGGGCGCGCACGCGCACCAGCAGCGTGCCGGGCGCGGCCCACGTGTGGTACTGGCGGCAGGTGTCGCCCGAGGCGTAGCGGGCGGTCGTGGTCTGTTCGCCGTCGCCCCACTCGAACGCATAGACGATGCGGTCGCCTTCCGGGTCGGTCGCCAGCGCGCCGCAGAGCGCGGGCCGGGCCGCGTACGCGGTGTCGGGCGCGAACAGGGCCGGCACGGTCGGTGCGCGGTTGTAGACCCTGACTTCGCGCGTGCCGGACCAGGCCGAGGCTTCCCCGTCGTCGCGCAGGGCGAGGCAGCGGACTCCGCGGCGACCGGTGTCGGGCCAGGCGTGCTCGAGCCAGAGCGTTTCGCCGGCGCGGAACTCATCAGTCGTGTCGAGCCCGCCGCCGGACCAATCGACAAGGTAACGGTCACGTTCAGGGTTGGCGGGCAGGCTGTAGAAGCCGAAACGGCCCGGTGCGCTCATCGCGAGGCTGTCGGGACCGAGCGGGAGTTCGGGTGTGGTCGGCACCGATTCGGGGCAGGCCGCCAGCAGCAGGGCGAGGGCCAGAAGCAGGCAGGGGCGGGAAGTACTCCCGCCCCTGCCTGTGGTATTCACTGCGCCGCGCTAGCGCGCGCCGTACTTGCCGGTGTGGCGGACGTCGTGGTGGAACATCGGCCACGGGCTGTTGGCGAGGCTGCCGGCAAGGCGTCCGGCAACCGCGAACACGCCGGCCGGGCAGGTCACGTAGATGATGCCGTAGTTGTCGACCGTCGGGGACGGGACGACATCGATGGAGAGCACGCTGCCGCGATGGCCGCCGCGGCGTCCGTAGGGCGGGACGATGAGCGCGGTCTGCCACATCACGGTGCCGCTCGGGCCCATCGCGATGAGCAACTCGTCGTCGTCGATCACGTAGACGTAGCCGTCGGCGGTGAGAGCCGGCGTCGAGGTGAGCGGGGTCAGGCTGGCCTGGGCCGGCCAGCCGGGCACCGGCAGGTGCGTGTTGACGTCGATCTGGTAGATCTTGCCGTCGTCGGCCGAGAAGTAGATGTTGCCGTTGGTCGCGATGATGGGCGAGGAGGAGATGCCGGCGCGCGGGCTGGTCTCGTAGGCCCAGGACAGGGCGTTGTCCTTGACCGCGAGGAGCCGGCCGCTCTCGGTGCCGAGGTAGATGGTGCCATCGGTGCCGATTGCCGGTGAGGAGGAGATGCCGATGGTGTCGCCGGTACGGTAGCTCCACTGGATTTGCCCGGCCGCGTTGATGTAGTGGACGTAGCCGGAGTCGTCGACCGCGACGATGTTGCCGGCGGCGTCCATCACCGGCGAGGCGATGAGCTCGTTCTTGAGCGGCGTCGCCCAGACGTGGGTGTAGCTCGCGCCGTTGTCGGTGAGCTTGTGGAGCAGGCGGTCTTCACCGCCGAAGTAGATGCTCGAGCCGTCGACCAGCGGCGTCGTCGAGATACCCTGGCCGGAGTCGGGCACGGCGTAGAACCACTTCTGCTCGCCGTTGGCGTCGAAGGCGTACATCCGGCCGTTCTCGTTGCCGGCATAGGCGACGCCGGCCGGCGTGGCCGCGGGCGAGGACTGGAACTCCTCGGCGTCCACGGGCACGATCGTGTTGATGATCGCGCCGAGGTAGGCGTCGATGAAGTGCATGTTGCCCTCGTCCGAGCCGACGATGACCGAGGGCCACGGGGCGCCGTAGGACACGGTCTGGCCGAACGCGGGCGAGGCGGTGAAGTCGTCGTCGAAGCCGTAGATGATCTCGCCCTCGCCGACCGTCTTGAAGGTGACCGGGTCGGAGATGTCGGAGACGAGGCCGCCGCGGTCGATGGCCTTCACCGTCACGGTGTAGGTCATCGTGTCGCCGGTCGGGCGATACAGGCCCATGCCGTTGGTGCCCTGGGCAAACCGGTCGCTGACCGTGGAGTCGCCGTTGCCCCAGTAGAACACGTAGCGCAGGGTGTCGTTGAGGTTCTGGTCCGAGGAGCGGGCGTAGAACCGGTAGTTCGGGCCGCCGGCGATGCCGCGCTTGGGCCAGGCCACCCACTGCGGCTTGCCGGGCACGAGGTTGATTTCGCTGATGAACACGGTCTCGGGCTCGGACCAGGCCGAGGTGTCGCCGACGATGTCGCGGGCGACGGCGTACACGATCTTGTACCCGCCCGAGTAATAGACGACCGGGGCGGACACGGTCGCGCCGCTGGCCACGTACGGGGTCCAGACCGGCGTGCCGGCGTCGTCGAAGTAGAACTTGATGCTGACCGAGTCGCCGTCCGGGTCGGTCGACGCGGTCGAGAAGGTCACGGTCGAGTCGACCCAGAGCGCACCGGACGCGATCGGCTTGGTCGGTGCGTCAGGCGGCGTGTTGGCGCTGCCGGTGTCGGTCACGACGTGGATGTAGAGTGAGTCGGACCAGTCCGGGCTGCGGGCGCCTTCTTCGTCCTCGGCCAGCGCGCGGAGCGTGTACCAGCCGGTGTCGGTCCAAGTGTGGGTCACGGTGAGGGCCTCGCCCGAGCCGCTGAGGCCGGAGGTCAGCGTGTCGCCGTCGCCCCAGGCGACGAAGTAGCGGATGTTGTCCTTGTTGGCGTCGGTGGCGGTGACGCTGAAGTTGGTCGCGGCGCTGACCTGCACCAATGTCGGGCCGGTCAGGGTCGGGGTCTTGGGCGGTTTGTTCTTGCAGCCGGCGCCGAGCACCAGCACTGCAAGGGCCAATACCGTCAGGGTCAGGCTCTTACGCATTTGTCCTCCTCAAGGATTAAGCCTGTTTACGGTCATCACGGAGGCTAAAAATACCCCAGACCGGTCAAGTAGTCAATATCCATAGGTTTGCCGGCTTGGAGCGGGTCGGGCCGTCCGCCGACGGTTGACCGGCAGGGGGGGTGCACTATAATCGGCCCGGCTCGACCAAATGGCGAAACCGCAGCATAGAGTGCAGACAAAACCGGCGCCCGGGCCACTGCCCAGGCTGGTGCTGGCCGCGGCCGGGCTGGTCCTGTTGGCGGTCGCTGCAATGGCGAACTACTCGGAAGCGTGGCTGTTTGCGGCCGAGTCGCGCGTCTACGTGCACCTGCCGGGGATGGCGCCCCACGATTACGTTTTCTTCCCGATGTGGCCGGTCAGCGTCGGCCTGGCGGGGTTGCTGCTTCTGGCGGGCCTGCTGTGGCCGCGGTTCCGTGCCGCCATCACCCAGCCGTGGCGAGCGGGCCGTTTCGCGGCGCCGCTGGTCGCGGCGCTCGTGCTCCTCGTTTTCTCGCTCGTGCCCTGGCGCTCGACCGACTCGAACCCGGTCGACACCGGCGCGAGCACCGTGTTCTACGTGACCGTGGCCGGCGTCGGACTGGCGCTGCTGCTGGCCGGGGCCTGGCGACAGTTGGCCTTTCTCGACCGGCCGATGGAGCGGCTGTTTGACCGGCTGGTGACGATGGGCCGGTGGCGGTTCATCGGGCTGGTGTTCGGTTTCACTTTCATCGTGACGAACCTGGTGTCGCTTCTGGTGTTCCAGCACATGCCGCACATCCAGGACTCGATTGCCCAGATGTTCCAGGCCCGGATATTCGCGAGCGGGCGGCTGTTCCTGCCGGCGATGCCCTTCCCGGATTTCTTCGACTACACCCACATCATCAACATCCCGGGCTCGACCGGGCACCCGGCCTCGGGCTTCGCGGTCGAGGGCTGGCCGGGTGCGGCCGGCCGCTGGTACTCGCAGTACCCGTTCCTGCACCCGCTGCTGCTGGCGCTCGGCGTGCTCGTCGGGATGCCGTGGATAATCAACCCGCTGCTCGGGGCGCTGACCGCGCCGGCCATCTACCTGCTCGGCCGCGAGCTGTACGACGAGAGAACGGGCCGGGTCGCGGCGCTGCTGGCGTGCCTGTCGCCGTTTTTGTTCAACATGTCGGCCGAGTACATGAACCACACCAGCGCCCTGCTGTTCGTGACGCTGTTCCTGCTGTTCTATACTCGCACTACCGGGCTGGGCGGCAAGCCGGCCGGCCGCTGGCACCAGGCCGTGCTGGCCGGCGTGATGATCGGGCTGGTGGTCAACATCCGGCCATACACCGCGGCGGCGCTGTGCCTGCCGTTTGCCGGGTACGGCGTCTACCTGATGGTGAGAGAGCCGCGCCGGTTCGCGGGCCGGTTCGCGCTGATGGTGCTGGCCGCGGCCGCGGTGTCGAGCCTGTCGCTGGTGTACAACTGGCTCACCAACGGCCACCCGATGCTGTTCGGCTACGTCGTGAAGTGGGGCGCGGCGCACGAAATCGGGTTCGGCCGGGCCGGGTGGGGCGAGGGGCACACGCCGCTGCGCGGCCTCTTGAACACCGGCAACGACTGGAACATGCTCAACAAGGCGCTGTTCGAGTGGCCGATGCCCGCGCTGGTGCTGATACTGGTGCCGTTCGCGGCCGGCACGCGCGACCGGCGCGACTGGCTGCTCGGCGGTTCATTCCTGTGCCTCTCGGCGGCGTACTTCTTTTACTGGTACCACGGCGGTGTGTTCGGGCCGCGGTTCCTGTTCGAGGCGTCGGCGGCGCTGCTGCTGTTGGCCGCGCGCGGCGGGCTGGGCCTGGCCGGGCTGGTGCAGCGGACGTTCGGGCAGTCCGGGTTCGACGGGCGAAAGGCGGGGCTGCTATTCGGCCGCGTCGTGCCGCTTTTGGTGCTTTCGATGGTCGCGGTCGGCCTGCCGCCGCTGTTCGAGAAATACTGGGGCTACAACGAGGTCGACGGCCGGGTCGTGGGCAACGTGCGCAAGGCCGGTCTCCAGAACGCGCTGGTGTTCTGCGCCAACCTCGGCAACGGTTTCTCGGCCAACCGGCTCGACCTCGAGGGCGACGTCGTGTACGCCAAGAACTACCGCCTGCTCAATTCGGCGCTGACCGTGCGCTACCCGGGCCGGGCCTGCTGGTACGCGAACAAGGACACGCTCGTGCCGCTCGGGGACATCGGCTACCCGCAGTCGCGCCTGCGGGTCTCGCTCGACGAACTGGCCGCGGGCCTGACCGACTCGCTGCTGGCGGGCTACAAGTCGGTCATCTGGCCGTTCGTGGACCTGCCGCCGGCCGGGATGGACCCGCAGGTGCGCCAGCGGATGCTCACCGACTTCCGCGAGGTGTCGCGCGAGCTGTTCACGGGTCGGCACAAGCTGGACGACTACCTGCCGGCGCTGGCCTGCTGGATGCTGAAAGACAACCGCGAGCACCTTTCGATATTCGCCTACATGGACGACCTCGAGAGTTTCATCGCGGCCGACTACAAGTTCACGCTGCTGTACGTGTCGCGCGAGGGCACGGCCGCGGTCTACGACGTGCGGCCGGTCACCGGCGAGGAGAACAAGGTCGAGGGCAACACCGGGCCATTGCCGGTGAGGTAGGACGCATCATGCCTCACGCGTGAGGCACGACGCCGACAAGAATGCCGGGCGCGGAAAACCGCGCCCGGCTCTGTTACGAGGTAGGAACTACTGCTTGACCACGGTCGCCGACTCGGCGCCCGAGCGGACGAGGTAGACGCCGGAAGGCAGGGAACCGAGGTCAATGTCGAATGACGCGCTGTTCCCACAGGGGCGAAGCCCATTCCGAATGACGAATGGTCCGGCAACGAGCCGGCCGGAACGGTCGAAGACGCTGACCGGGCCGCGGGCGGTGACCCGCGCGTGCGCCCGAACCGGGTTCGGTTGAACCGAGAGACGGCGAGAAGACTTCTGCCGGGGCGATTCGGCGATGCCGATGGGGTAATCGAAGTAGGCGTACATCACACGGCAGTTGTTCGGCTCGCCCTGCAGCCACAGCACCAGCGCGCCGAGGCAGGTCGGACTCCAGATGTTCTCGGTGATGCCGAAGAACTGGCGAATCGAGTAGCCCGCGTCCCAGCCGGTCATGAAGTAGTAGAAGTGCGTGCGGATGTCGGAGTCGCCGCCGCTGTCGTCCTGCCAGAACAGGTACGACCACGTGTTGCCGAGGTTGCTCACCACCGGGCTGCCCGCCTCCCAATGGGTCGAGTACCCGCCGCCGTTGCCGCCGAGGTAGTGCGGGTCAAATCCGCCGGCCGTGCTGTCGGCCCAGCACACTCCGAGCGGCTCGCCGCCGCGGCCGAAGTCCAGCGAGGGCGCCTTGAGTTCGCGGGCGGAGTGCCAGACCAGTTCGACCGGCTGCCACTGGCCGCCGATGAGCCGACGCCGCTTGATGCTCCAGGGCGACGCCAGCGCCGAGTCGTACGCCCGCCAGGTGACGTAGATGTCGCCCCCCTCGAAGCAGGATATCGATGGGCAGTCGTTTTGCTCGTAGCCGGGTTCGCTCGAAATCACGACCGGGCTGGAGAGCACGCCGCCGTACCACGACCGGTACATGATGTCGGTCGAGTCGGCGCCGTACTTCTCCTCTTGCCAGACGATGTGGGCGCGGCCCGAGTCGTCGCAGTACACGTCTGGCGTGACGCTATTGTCGTTTACCTCGGTGAGCAGGACGGGCGGCATTGCCGTGTCGAGGTCCTGGAAACAGACGCGCGGGTGGCCGATCGAGTCGCCGCGCGACCAGACGACGTAGCGGTGGCCGTCAGGCCGGCAGTCGATGGCCGGGCTGACTCCGTCAGCGTCGATCAGCACCGGCGCGTCCCAACTCAGTGAGCCGCGGAACGTGCCCGTGCGAATCCACGCGGCTTGGTGGCTTGAGTAGACAAAGTGGACCGTGTTGGTCGCGCCGCCGACCAACTCGTCGGTTGCGCCGAGGCGGTGGCTTGAGTTGGGCGAAGTGGCGAACGGGTTATCGGTCGTGCAGACAACGCCGAACTGGAACTGGGCCGGCGCGAGGCCGGCCAGCAGAGCGAGCGCAAACAGGACCCTTAAGTGGTGCATATTGCCTCCCGTGACGACGATTCTGCGTCCGGCGCGGCCTCGTGTCAATAGGCCGAGCGTTGGTTCGGACAGTTGACGCGCGGCGCGGCCCGGCTAGTATCGCGCGGTGAACGCCAGACAACTGCACAGGGACGCGCTGGTGTGCGACCTGCACACCGACGCGCTGTACGAGCACGTGAGCGGGCGGCGCGACATCGTCGCGCGGTCAAGCGCCGGCCACGTCGACATCCCGCGCCTCGAGGAGGGCGGGGTGAACGGCCAGGTGTTCGCCATCTGGCCGAGCCCGGAGAAGTTCCGTTCCGGCGAGTTCAGCGGGTTCGCGCTCGGCGCCTGCGCCGCGTTCACCGGCATCTGCGGCCGCGTGCCGGACAAGCTGGCCCACGCGCGCACGCCGGAGGAGTTCGACGCGGCGGTGCAGGCGGGCAAGGTCGCGGGCGTGCTCGGGGTCGAGGGGGCTCACGCGCTCGACGGCCGGCTTGAGACGCTGGACCGGTTCTTTGAGTTCGGGGTGCGCGTGCTCACGCTCACCTGGAACAACTCCAACGAGCTGGCCGACTCGGCATTGGATAAGACGCCGCCGCACGGCGGGTTATCGGCGCTGGGGCGCTCATCGGTGCGACGGTGCAACGAGCTGGGCATCGTCATCGACCTGTCGCACGCTTCGGAGAAGACCTTCTTCGACATGCTCGACACGACCGCCGCGCCGGTCATCGCGTCGCACTCGGGCGTGAAGGCGCTATGTGACTTCCCGCGCAACCTCTCGGACGAGCAGTTGCGGGCGCTGGCCGCGAACGGCGGGATGGTCGGCATCGTGTTCCTGCCCTATTTCCTGCGGCCGGGCGCGGAGAACGCCGACATCGCCGACGTGCTGGCCGCCATCGACCACGCCTGCGCGGTGGCCGGGCCGGCGCACGTCGGCATCGGCTCGGACTTCGACGGCTACGGCGGCGTGACCGCGGGCCTTGAGGACGTGACCCGGCTTGGAGCGATAACCGCCGGGCTGGTCGAGCGCGGCTACCCCGAGAGCGACATCCGGCTGATACTGGGCGAGAACTTCCGCCGGGTCTGGGGCGCGGTCGCGAGCCGGGCAGCGCAGCAGCCGACGGTGCCGTGAAAACGACCCTGTTGCTGGCGCTGGCCGGGACCGCGGCCTGCGCCGCGGCGTGGGCCGGGCCGGCGGTCGCGCTGGTCGAAGACTCTTCAGCGATTGTGTACTGGGAGAGCGATGACACGCTGGCCGGCATCGTCGAGTACGGCCTGAGCGAGGCATACGGGCAGTCTGCTGCCGACACCGGTGCCACGACCCGGCACGAGCTGGTTCTCGCCGGGCTCGCGCCGGACACGGCTTGGCATTACCGCGCCATCAGCGGCGCGGACACGACCCCGGACCATACGTTCCGCGCGCGTGCGTCGGCCGGCCGCCCGTTCCGGTTCGCGGTCTACGGCGACAACCAGGACGACAGCACGATGCACCAACGCGTCGTCGACCAGATGATGTCGTGCGCGCCGGACGCGCAACTGGCACTGAACGTCGGCGACCTCGTGCAGAACGGCACGGTGGCCGAGTGGCGGTCGTGGTTCAACATCGAGCGCGCGATTGTCGCGGGCCGGCCGGTCCTGCCCGCGCCGGGCAACCACGACATCATCATCCCGGACAACTGGTCGCGGTTCCTCGTCCTGCCCGGCAGCGAGCGCTGGCATAGCGCGCACTGGGGCAGCGTCGCCCTGCACTGCCTCGATGCCTACTCCGACTTCTCGCCCTCGAGCGCGCAGTACGACTGGCTGCTGTCCGAGCTTCTCGCCGACAGCGCCGACCCGGCGGTGCGCTTTATCCTCGTCAATCTGCACCTGCCGCCCTACACCACGAACCGGAGCTACGCCGGCAACGTCGATGCGCGGCAGTGGCTATGCCCGCTGTTCGAGCGGTTCGGAGTCGCGGTGGTATTCGCGGGCCACGTCCACGCCTACGAGCACAGCCTCGTGAACGGCGTGCACTACATCAACCCGGGCTCGGGCGGCGCCGCGCTCTCGACCGGCTGGAACGCGGCCCAGCCGTACACCGTATACCGTGAAGCCGCCTACTCGTTCGTGGTCGCCGAGGCGTCGGGCGATTCACTGGTGCTCTCGGGCGTGCGCGTCGACGGCACCGGGTTTGACACGACGCGCCTGGGCGCGCCGCCGGTCGCGCTGGCCGAACCGGGCCCCGCACCGCGGGTTGCGCTCAGCGCGCGCGGTCAAGGCCGGGTTGAGCTGGAACTGGCAGCCGGCGGGCCGGTTCGGGTTGCGGCCTTCGACGCGTGCGGCAGGCTCGGCGCGACGCTTGCATCGGGCCGGCTCGCGGCGGGACGATACGAATACGGCCTGTCGACGAGGTTGGCGCGCGGCTGTTACATCGTGCGCGCCGAGGCCGGGCGGTACAGCGCGTCGGCCAAGGTCTGCGTTTACTGACCGGCCGGGAAGACAACGGCGGGCGGGCACAGAACCCGCCCGCCGCTGTTTCGGTCCGAATCAGCGAAGCTGGCCGCGGATTTCGCCGTTCGGGAACGAGTCGGTGGCGATGTTGACGTAGGTCGAGCCGGCGCGCACCGCCGACACGAGCGCCTTGATGCTCTTCCCCGCCATCGGGCCGATGAGGTCGGCGGTGAGCAGCGTGCCCTCGGTAAGCTGGCCGGAGAAACTGCCGGCCTTCCTCGGGCCGCCGTACAGCACCGCGATCGCGTCGCCGACCTGGTTGGCCGGCGCGTAGTGCAGGCGCGCGGTGTTGATGTCGGCGAGGTTGGCGACGTTGACGGTGTACTCCATCTTGGTGTTGGAGAGGTCGACGTTGAACTGGGCGTCGCCGGTGGCGATGCTTGAGTTGGACGGCACCGAGTTGCTGCCGTTGAGCGTCGCGCTGAAGGTCCGGGCGAGGTTCTCGCAGCCGGTCAGCGCGAGCAGTGCCGCGGCGCCCAGCGCCGCGATAACATAGAGTCCTTTGCGCATTCTTCCTCCTGACGGATTTACTGCTATCCCGCAGAGTTGACACAGGATGATAAGCCCAGCCCCGGGCCGGGTCAAGCGCCCTGGCGGGCGGGCCACTCGTCGCGCAGGATGCCGTAGAGCACCAGGTCGTTGAACTCGCCCCAGCGCTCCACGTGGCGGCGCTTGACGCCCTCAGGCTTCATCCCCAGTTTCTGCATCACGCGGCCCGAGGCCGGGTTGCGCGCGTAGTGCGACGAGTACACCCGGTTGAGACCGAGCGTGCCGAAGGCGTAGTCGAGCAGGGCGCGCGCCGCCTCGGTGCAGTAACCCCGGTTCCAGTAGTCCCGGCCGACCCACCAGCCGATGTCGGACCGGCTGTGGCGCGGGGATATCGAGGACAGGCCGATGGTGCCGACGAGTTCGCCGCTCTCGCGCAGCGTGATGGCAAACACGATTTCCTTTCCTTGCCGGAACAGCGCGGGTTGGCCGGCAATCCACTGCTCGGCCACGCCCTCGGGATAGGGGTGAGGAATGTCGAGAGTGTTGCGGGCGATTGCCTCGTCGCCGGCCAGCTCGCGCACGCGCGGGCCGTCGGATTCAACCAGCGGGCGCAGGATGAGCCGGTCGGTGAACAGGGTGGGCTGCCTCGGTTCAAGCATCGGCGCAGGATAGCCGTCCGCCGGACGGTGTCAACTCATCGGGTCGCCGCCCACCGTCGATTCGTTGCCCGGACTCAACATCCCCGTCCGCCACGCCTCCGGGTCGAGGATGACGGCGGGTGACATCGCTGCCGAGTCGCGAAACTGATGCGCCGTGACGCTGTAC
>JAWOHG010000079.1:0-4217 GCA_046485245.1 bacterium | reverse complement strand
GCTCGGGCGACACCACCGCGACCGCGCTGCGAATCAGCGGCAGGCCGAGAATGAACCCGGCCACGGTTTCGGCGAGGTGCATTATCGTGACGGTGTACCAGCCCCACTTTCTGCGCAGCAGCAGACCGATGCAGCCGGCGATGACCACGGCGTTGGCCGCTATCTGGATTTCGGTCGCGACATACACCTGGCTGACCAGTGCCTCCAACGCCTCGAGGTTGTAGGTGCCCGAGCTTGCCGCGGCCGGGCCGAGCAGCATCTCAAGCGACAGCGAGCCGGCCAGGGCCCGGCCGGCGATGCCCAAAAGCAGCGAGGTGGCCGCCTCGACCGCCAGCAGCCAGCCCGCGACGGTCACCGTCCAGTACCAGCGCCTTGCCGAAACGTCAGCCATTCTCCACCCCCTGGCGGCGCCCTTCTCGGCGCCGCCTGCCCGTCGGTCTTTCTAGCGCAGTCCCTTTGCCTTAAGCGTCCGCTTGATGATTGCCTCCAAGCCCGGCTTGGACTTCTCTTCGAGCCGGTAGCTCACGCGGACGATGGGCTTGTTGACTTTGATTATCCGCTCGAGGTCGATGGGCGTACCCGACACGACCACGTCGCAATCTGCCCGGTTGATGGTTGCCTCGAGCTCCTTGAGCTGCTTCTTCGAGTATCCCATCGCCGGCAGCACGTCGACGAGGTGCGGGAAATGCTCCATCTCTCTTGCGAGGGCGCCGACCGCGCACGGCCGCGGGTCGATGATTTCCTTCGCCCCGAACCTCACCGCCGCCAGCCGGCCCGCGCCAAAGCCCATACCGCCGTGGGTCACGGTCGGGCCGTCTTCGACCACCAGCACGCGCTTGCCCCGGATGAGCGACGGGTCGGCCACGTCCTGCGGCGAGTCGGCGTCGATGATGACGGCTTTCGGGTTCACGCGCTTCGTGTTGGCCCGCACGGTCGCGATGTCCTCCGGCTTCGCCGAGTCTTCCTTGTTGATGACCACGACGTCGGCCATCCGCAGGTTGACCTCGCCCGGGTGCCAGGTCACCTCGTGGCCCGGCCGCAGCGGGTCGGTGATGACGATGAGGCAGTCCGGCTTGAAGAACGCTATCTCGTTGTTGCCGCCGTCCCAGACGATGACCTCGGCCTCGGCCTCGGCGTGCTTGAGGATTTCGGCGTAGTCGCACCCGGCGTAGATTATCATGCCGTTGTCGATGTACGGCTCGTACTCCTCGCGCTCCTCGATGGTCGTCTTGGCCCGGTCCAGGTCCTCGTACGTCTCGAACCGCTGCCAGACCTGCTTCTCGAGGTCGCCGTAGGGCATTGGCTCGCGCACCGCCACGGCCTTGTGCCCGAGTCCTTTGAGTATCTCGTACACCCGGCGCGAGGTCTGGGACTTGCCGCACCCGGTGCGCACCGCGCAGACCGCTATCACCGGCCGCTTTGATTTGAGCTGGACCGAGTCGGCCGCGATGAACCGGAAATCGGCCCCGGCCGCGAGCACCGATGAGGCGAGGCTCATCACGTAGTTGTGCGACACGTCGGAGTAGGCGAACACGACCTCGTCCGCCTTCAGTTCCTTCACCAGCTTCGCCAGGTCGCGTTCGAGAAAGGTCGGGATGCCCTTGGGGTAAAGCTCCCCGGCCAGCGAGCGCGGGTAGGTGCGCAGGCCGCCGACCGTGCCGAGGTTCTGCTCGGCCGCCATCGTGAACGCCACGACCCGGTAGGCCGGGTTGTCGCGAAACCAGGTGTTGAAGACGTGGTAGTCCATCCCGGCCGCGCCGACGATGATCGTCCGCCGCGGCCGAGCCGTCGTTGGCAGCTTCCGGGCCGCTGTCTTGCTGTTTTTCTTTGCCGGCATTGTCGTCCTCCGAGTGAGCTAGAACCGCTCGGTCATCGACTTTGCCTGCAGGAACAGCAGCAGGTAGTCGCGCCCGCCCGCCTTGGAATCGGTGCCCGACATGTTGAACCCGCCGAACGGCTGGACGTCGACGAGCGCGCCGGTGCACTTGCGGTTGATGTACATGTTTCCGACCATGAACTCGCGCTTGGCCCGGTAAATCTTCTCCCGGTTGCGCGAGTAGACCGCGCCGGTCAGGCCGTACTCGGTGCCGTTGGCGATCGCCAGCGCGTCGGTGTAGTTCTTCGCCTTGATGACCGCAAGCACCGGCCCGAAAATCTCTTCCTGCGCGATGCGCGCGTTGCGCTTCACGTCGGCGATGATTGTCGGCTGGATGAACCAGCCGCCCTCGGGCCCGCGCTTGCCCCCGAGCACCACGCGGCCCTCGGCCTTGCCGACCGCGATGTAGCCCATTATCGAGTTGAACGCCTTCTCGTTGATGACCGGGCCGAGCCAGTTCTTCTGGTCCTCGGTCGGCCCGATGTGGTACTTCTTCGCCAACTCGACTGTCTTGGCCACGACCGCGTCGTAGACCTTGGCGTCGACGATGGCGCGCGAGCAGGCCGAGCACTTCTGGCCCTGGAACCCGAACGCCGCCGTCACGATGCCCATCGCCGCGTCGTCCACGTCGGCCTCGGAGTCGACGACGATGCAGTCCTTGCCGCCCATCTCGGCGACCACGCGCTTGATCCAGACCTGGCCCGGCGACACCCTTGCCGCCTTCTCGAGGATGCGCAGCCCGACCTGCTTCGACCCGGTGAACGAGATGAACCGGGTCTTAGGGTGCTCGACGAGAAAGTCACCCACGCCGCCGCCCGGCCCGGTCAACAGGTTCACCACGCCCGCGGGCATCCCGGCCGCCTCCAGCACCTCGACGAACAGCGCGGCCAGGAGCGGCGCGTCCGACGAGGGCTTGAGCACCACCGTGTTGCCGGTCACCGCGGCCGCGACAGTCATCCCGGCCATTATCGCGCAGGGGAAGTTCCACGGCGGGATGACCACGCCGATCCCGAGCGGGATGTAGCGCACTTCCTGCGCCTCGCCCGGGTAGGGCGTCACGCCGCACGGCTGGTCGTAGCGGATCGCCTCGCGGCCGTAGAACTCGAGGAAGTCCACCGCTTCGGCGAAGTCGGCGTCGGCCTCGAGCCAGTTCTTGCCCTCTTCCAGTACCATCGCGGCGTCGAACTCGAACCGGCGCTGGCGCATCATCCGCGCCGCCCGGAAGACTATCCCGGCCCGCTCTATCGCCGGCATGTAACGCCAGGGCAGGAATGCCTTCTGCGCGGCCTTCATCGCCAGTTCGGCTTCCTTCACGGTCGCCTTCTGGAACGTCCCGACCGAAGTCTTGTCAGACGGGTTATAGGATTGGAACTGCTCTTTCGCCTTCAGGTGCTTGCCGCCGATGACCAGGTCCCATTCCCGGCCGGCCTGCGCCTTCAGACGCTCGATGGCGGCCTTCATGCCCTGCTGGTTCTCCGGCCGGGCGAAATCGAGGTACGTTTCGTTGCTGAACTTGGGTAGCATTCGGACGCCTCCTGCAATAAGTCTGCTTTGTCTCGGCCCGTGCGGGCGGGCCTGCTTCTCTTATCGCAACGGCTATTGAATCCGGGCTGCTGTCGAACGGGCAGCCTGTGCGGCCGCGGGGCGCCTGTCGGACCGGCGCTTCGCTCAGAGCGACCGCCGTTGCCGGGTAACTTACTCTGAAAGTGGGCCTTAGAGCTGTGCCCTCGACCCGCTGACGTCCACAGGATAGCCGCCGGGGCGGGTCAAGTCAAACCCCGCCCGGCGCCCGTTACCTTGCCGGGATATGGATAAAGATCCTGCGCTGGTCGTCGCCAAACTCCTGCAGACGCTGGAAGTCCTGCTTGAACCGCTTCTCCAGGCTCGCCTCGATCTCGTCGATATAGACCTTCGGGCACGCGCCGTAGCTGATGCTGAAACTGGCATTGGGACCGGCCAGCACCTCGTTCCGCCGGTTGGTGAACCCCAGTTCGGCAAGCAGTTCGAGCACGTCGCTGCCGGTCTTCTGGTTGGTGGCGAACACGGTGATTGTCACCCTGCTCCGCTCGGGCGGCGTCGGCGGGCCCGCGGCCGGCAGGTATATGAAGACGTCGTCGTCGTCCGACTCGAACGAACGCCGCGGCTGCAGCGCCACGTCGTGTTCCTCGTCCACGAGCGCGACGATTTCGTCGACGATGACCGGCGCGGCCGAACCGTACCGGACCTCGGCCTCCTCCTGCACGTCGGCCTCGACGTAATTCTCGTCGTTGGTGTAACCCAGCGCGGCCAGGCGGTCCAGCAACCCCTCGCCCTGTTCCTCGTCGTCGGTCGACACGACCAC
>JAWOHG010000223.1:0-17156 GCA_046485245.1 bacterium | reverse complement strand
CTGCCGGAGAATCTCCTTGAGGATCGCGAGCTTGCCGCCGAAGTAGTAGTCGATCATCGACAGCTGCACGTCCGCGGCCCGGGCCAGCTCGCGCACGCCCACGCCGTTGTAGCCCTTGCGGGCGAACAGGTCGACCGCGGCCTCGTATATCCGCCGGCGCGCCGCCGCCCTGCCGTCGGGCGGCCGGTCCGCGTCCACCGGCAGGTGCAGATGCAGGCGGCTGGTGCTCGTCATCTCACACCTCCGTTACTGGGCCTCGCCCTTTGAGTACTGGACCAGCGCGAAAGTCACGCCCGACGGCTCGTTGAACAGGCAGACCAGCGCGCCCGGCGACGGCTCCTCGGGCTCGAGCACGATGTGGCCGCCGTGCTCGACCACGCGGTCGCGCATTGCCTTGATGTCGCTGACCTGGATGTACACCGCGACGAACGGCAGCTTCGCCCGCTTGAGCGTGAACAGGTAACCCTTGCCCGGGTTGCCCTCGGTCGGCGGGTTGACCCGCCAGAACCCGAGGCCCTCGTCGAACACGACCTCCCAGCCGAACACGGCGCGGAAGAACTGCGCCGAACGCTCCCCGTCGTGCGATGCCAGTTCCCAGAAGACCACTGCATTGTCAATCACGATTGCTCCTCTCTGCCGTCGGGCCCGGGCCCTGTCGCCCGGCCGCGGCACTCACCTTATCACCTCAAGACTATCAACCGCCGGGTCGAACCCGATCAGGCGCCGGACCGGGTCGGAGAACGCGGCGAACAGGTAGACCGGCACCGTCAGCGCGAACGCCGCGCTGATGAGCGGCCTCAGCGGAATGAACTCGGCCAGCACGCCGCCCAGCGCCATCGCGATGGGCACCAGGCCGGCCGTGAAAGCCATCAGGCTGAAGACCCGCCCGCGCACATCCTGCGGCACCGCGGTCTGCAGGGCGGCACTGATGAAGGAGTTGACTACCGCGTTGGCCGCCCCGCCGACGAACATCAGCCCGCACATCAGCGGCAGCCACGGCGCCCAGGGCATCAGCGCGGCGCAGACCGAGGTCAGCGGCGCGCCCAGGAAGAACAGCGTGAAGCGACGCCGGTACGGGATGGTCGCGACCGACGTCGCGAGGAAGCCGAGCGCCAGCCCGGCCGCGAAGCTCGCCATCAGCACGCCGTACGGGCCGGGCCCGAGCCCGGCCGTGCGCTCGAACAGGGGCAGTATCAGCACGATGCCCATGCTGGCGAAGAAGTTGCCGGATATCGCCAGGGTCAGCAGGTGCCTGACCCCGCGATACTGCCAGATGAACCGCAGGCCCTCGCGCAGTTCGGCGAAGAAACGGGCATCGGCCGCGGCCCGGGCCGCGTGCGGGATGCGCATCAGCGCGATGGCGCCCGCCGACACGATGTACGAGAGACCATTGAACAGGAACATCACCGGTGCGCCCAGGGCGGCGTACAGGAACCCGCCGACCGGGTTGCCGACCAGGGAGGCCCCGGTCTGCACCGCCGCCATTGCCGAGTTGGCCTTGACCAGTCCTTCCCTGGGCACGATGTCGGGCAGGGACGAGCCGACAGCCGGGAAGAAGAACGCGCCGCACGCGCTGAGCAGCACCGCCGCGACAAAGACCATCCAGACCTCGCCGACGCCCAGCAGCAGCGCGGCCGCCAGCGCGATGACCAGCAGGCCCCGTGCCGCGTCCATCGCCGCCATCAGCCACTTCCGGTTCACCCGGTCGACCACTACTCCGGCGAAAGGCGCCACCAGCACGCGCGGCAGGGTGCCGGCGGCCATCAGCGTGCCCATCAGCGCGGTCGAACCGGTCCGGGCCAGTATCCAGAAACCCAGTGCGATCGAGTAGACCACGTCGCCCAGTACCGACACGAGCTGGCCCTGCCAGAGCAGCACGAAATCGCGGTTCCAGATTCTTTCGGACCGCGCCCGGACGCCTTCCGGCGCGAGCGCGGCCGGCTCGACCGCCGCGGCGGTCACGACGCTATCTGTCCCGCTCATCGCGCGCCTGGCCCTTTGTTCAGACTCGGACCCGGCGTCGCCAGATGCCGCATCGCACTAGAAGTAGAACAGGTAGCGGAGCTTCACCGCCGCGACGCGCGAGCCGAACTCCAGCCCCCGGCTTTCCGGGTCCCGCTCAACGCTCAGGTCGTTGAGCGCAACAAACAACCAGCTCTTGGGCCGGAAGTTCCACGAGAACAGGAACCCGACCCGGTTCTGCACCACGTCGGACGAGTCGAACCGCGTGCCCGGTGTCGCCAGCACCAGTTCGTCGTACACGTTGAAGTTGAACTTGTCGTTGAAACGGAAGTCCAGCCGCGGCCGGGCGATGGTCGTCACCGCGACGATGTCGCCCGCGGTGTCCGCTTCCCAGAAGCTGTTCAGGCCCGCCATCACGGCGACCTTGCCGAACAGGTAGTAGGTGAAGTTGAACCACTCCGAGTAGTTCGGCGCGACGTAGCCGCGCGCGTAGTTGAACCCGCGGTTGGCACTGCCCCCGAAGCCCAGGCTCCACATCACGCTCGGCGTGCCGTGAACCGAGAAGTAGCCGTTCGCCTGCGTGTACTCAAGATCGCGGTTCGGGTTCACCTGCGGCACGTTCTCGCTGACCCGGCCGATGTTCGCCCCGGCGTCAATGCTCCAGCGGCTGCGCAGGCTCGGGTTGGCGTAGATGCCGGCGTTCCACGAGAGGTCGCGGCTGCCCGGCTCCTGCGACACGTTGAACTGCGGCAGGACCATCAGCCGCCGCACCGGCCCGCTTTGCGGGGTCAGGTAGGGCCCGGCTTGGACGCTGAGCACGGTCCGGCCGGCCCACGGCATGTACCCGACCTCCTCGACGTTGAACGAGTCGCTGCTCGTCTGGAACGTCACCGACGCCGCGGTGTTGCGCGCCATCATCCCGCCCCAGCCGCTGTTCAGGGCCCAGCCGTAACGGCCGTCGCGATTGCTCAGTGCGGCCTGGGCCACGGCCCGGTTCGGGCCCCGGCTGAGGGTCCAGTCCGTGCCCAGCGCGTAGTTGTAGTCCCCAGGCCCGTCCTGCATCCCGGCCAACAGCACGCCGAGGTTCGCACCGTCGCCCAGGCCCACGTTGCCTTTCATCGTGGCGAACGCCCGGCGCGGCTCGATGACGCCGCCGAGCGTATCCTCGACCCCGTCGGTGTAGGCGCCCAGGCCGCCGAAGCTCCAGCCGTCGCCGCGCGACGTGAACTTCAGTCCGCCGAGTATCGGCACCGGCTCGCCGCGGACCGGCCGCCCGATGCGCCGCGAGTAGAATATGTTCAGCGGCGAGAAGTTGCCCATCCCGAGCCCGGACATCCGGAACAGCTCGCTGCCCTCGACAAAGAACGGCCGGCGCTCGCCGAAATAGGTCGGGTAACGCGAGATGTTGAACGAGTACGGGTCCGACTCGATCTGGGCGAAATCGGGCAGCACCGTCGCGTTCACCGTGGTCTGCGGAGTCAGGTCCCACTTGAAGTTCAGGCTGGCGAACGGCTTGACCCGGCCGCTGTCCGCCCTCACCCAGTCGTAGCGCACGTAACCTTCGGGGTAGAGCTCGAAGTAGTAACCCTGCGCCTTCGGGTTGATGCCCCGCAGACGGCCGAACTTCGACACGGTCAGCCCGCCCTCCTGCTCCCGCGCCTCGACCCACTGGTACTCCTCGCGCATCGAGACGTAGGCGCGGTGGAAGTTGATGCCCCACTCGGTCGCGTCCGCCTTGTAGCGGATCGACTTGAACGGGATGCGCATCTCGGCCTCGAGCACGCTGTCGGACAGCGACGTCGCGCCGAACCACACGCCCTCCCACGACCAGTCCCAGTTGCGGCCGTCGTCGAGCACCATCCCGCTGCGCAGCAGCCCGCTGGCGTACAGCTTGAAGAAGTAGCCGGTGTGCCGCGTATCCATCGGGTCCAAAAACAGCGTCACCTCATCCTCGAGCCCGTAGAGCTGGGCCAGGGGCCGGTGCCGCGTCGAATGGCAGCGGAACGCGACGTACAGGTTCTGCGCGTCCTGCATCACGTACACCACGGTCCGGTCCCCGGGTTCGGCGCCCTCGACCGGGTCGGTCTGGAAGAAGTCGTCGACCGAATCGCCCTGCTGCCAGAGCGGTTCGATGCGGCCGTCGATGCGCGGCGCTTCGGTGAAGGTTCGGACCGTCACTGCCTTGTCGGTCGCCACCAGCGCCAGTATCAGCAGCAGGTTCATCTGCCCTCCAATGCGCGCCGCCCGTCAGGGGCAGCGCACCGGTTCCACTTCATCACTCGCAGGCGGTCAGTTGGCGAGCACGCCGCTCGGCGAGCCGACGAACGCGCCCGCGAACGCGCTGCGCGACGCGACCGACTCGACCGTGGGCATCAGGTTCGCGGGCCGCTCTGCCGTCACCGTGACCTCGGGGACGTTGCCCTGCGCCAGCTCGGCGGAGTGCAATTCGCCCGGTTCATTGTCTTCCTGCACGCGTCCGTCCTGCGCGCAGCCCAAAAGGCCTGCGCCGACCAGGAGCGCCACTGCCATCAGTCCGGCTATTCTGGACATGTTATCCTCCCTGTCCTTCGGTTGTCTTCGATTCCTGCCCGGGGTGCCGGGGCGACACCCACTGGGCTGCTACTTCGCGCATCGGCGTGTCGCTCATGTAACGCCACGACATCCGGCGCACTTCCTTGAAAATGTCCTCGGGCGTACCGCCGGCGTGCAGCAGGTCGCCCATCCGCGTCATCGCCTGCTCGCTCATCACCCAGTTGTGGGTCAGCAGAGCGAGGTAGCTGTTGCGGCTCCACAGCGCCTCGTAGACGCCGCCGCCTTCCTTCTTGAGCAGGGCCAGCACGAACTCGCGGCAGTCGACCACGATGTTGAGCCAGTCGCCGTTCCACACGGCGAGGTGCGGCGCGTCCGACTGCGGCGCGATGACCTCGCAGCAGTCGACCTGCACCGGCGTGTAGGCCTTGATCAGCACCTTCACGCCCCGCCTGCACGCGGCCTCGACGTCCGGCCGTATCGCCTCGAGCGGCGCAGGCCAGATGTCGAGCAGGACCACGCTCTTCGCACCGGCCAGCATCGCGCGCACCCGGGCATACACCTGCTCGGCACCGGTCAGCTTGTAGATGCCCTCGGCCACCGTGCTCGAACCCAGGTCGCTGAGCTCTTGGTCCAGCTCACGGCGCGTCGCCTCGATGTCCTGCTTCACCCGCTCGAGGTGCTCGCCGATGGGCACGGCCGCGTAGATGCGGCTCCGGCCCGTGCCGTCTACCGCCGCCGCGCCCTTTTGCACCAGCGCGTCCAGCGCCTTGTAGGTGTTGGCCGCCGGCTTGCCGATTGCCTGGGCGATACGATACCCGGTCGAACCCGGCTCCCGGCACAGCGCCAGGTAGACAGCAGCCTCCAGCCCATTGAAACCAACCTCGGCCAGAAGGTGCTCAATCCTGTGTGTCATCGCTTACTCCAGATTGCAGAATCCATTGCATTTAGTAGTCATATACTACTAACACATCGCTCGATGTCAACAAAAACAATCATTCGTTTGATTAGCTCTAAAACACTCACCTCAAACTACTTATGAGCCTGCCACATTCAGGAAAATCTCAGGAGTTCGCTAGGGGGTGGTGCAAACAAACGATTGAACAACAGGAATCGGAAAGTCTGCACTCAGGCCGGGCGGCGAGAAAGCGGCCGCGACTGCCGACGCGCAGTCGGCGGCCGCGGCCGCGCGGAAGCGAGGGTCTTACTGCTTCGGGTCGTGAACCACGCCGAGGAATAGCAGTGCGCCGGTCCCGTCGTCGCGAATCGCCACGAGGAACGGGTGGTCCGCCTTGATGGTAAACCGCTCGTGCGGTTCGGGCATCATCGCCGTCATCGCCACCCTGGTCGACGTGACCGCCGCCGCCTCGGTCCCCTCCTCGTTCACCTCGACGAACGTCTTGTGCTTCACCTCGCTGATGAACACCCGCACCGGCGGCTTCACCATCGCGCTGAAGTTCGCGGCCTGCGGACTGAACGCCTCGGCCATTCCCAGCCGGCCCAGGCTGCGGTTCAGGTTCGCCTCGTAGTCGAACTTGAACCGGGGCATTGTCAGTTCGCCCGACGCCTTGTAGAAGCCGTTCACCCAGGTGCCCCAGTTCGCGGGCGTCAGTTCGGCCAGCAGCGCATCGATACCGTCGCGCTCGCGCGGCACGAACACGTACATCTGCATCCGGCCGCTGCCGTACGGCAGTCGCACCGCGTCGAACAGCTTGTGCCCGAGGTAGTCCATCCGGTCGCTGCGCATCATCATCATCCGCCGCGCCGAATCGCCGCCGGCAAAGTGGAACCACTCCTCGTGGCTCATCCGCTTCTCGAACGGCTCGGACCACCGGCCCTTGAAGTAGACCGCGTTGATGAGAAACAGCACGTCGGCCGGGTCGACGCTCGACACGATTTCCGGGATAAGCCCCCGCGTCTGCGTCTTCACCCAGCCGTTTATCTTCCCGACCGCGTCCCCGCGCTTGAAGTCCAGCACCGACACCTGCGCCGCGTAATGCGTCTTGTTCGCGTCCAGGAACGCCTTCTGGAACTTCACGCCCTTGCGCGCCCAGGCCGAGTTCGCGACGCTCAGCGTGACCGACTTGTCCGCGCCGGCCAGCTCCCGCATCTGCGCGCCGACCGAGCGGTTCGCCCCGTCGCGCGAAAGCTCACCCAGCTCCAGCGCCCTGGCCATCCCGGCTTCGGTCTGCCCTGCCGCGCCGACCCGCGCCATCGACAGGCAGGTCATCACGCTCAGCGGCGATATGAACACGTTGGCCCCGGGCTTCTCGGCAACCAGCTCGCCGAGCAGCTTCAGCCCGAACCGGTCCTGCGCCGCGCCCAGCGCGGCCCGCTCGTACGCGGCCGGCTGCGACCCGGCCAGCGGCAGCACGGCCAGGACCAGCAGAAGACACACTCGCATCGCTCTCACTCTGTCCTCCTATCTATCAGGGGCGCTGTCGGCGCCGCACTTGATGAACATACCTGCCTCGGCCCGGCCTGATTCCGCGCGGCCCTGCCTGCCCGGCTCACCGGGGCTCCGACCCCTGAGCAGTCAGCCGTAGCACTTGCTCCAGCCTGCCCGCAAGCATCGCGTTGCCCGGGAACGCGACCAGTGCCTTCTCACTCTCAACCTTGGCCTCGGCCAGCCTGTCGGCTTGGATGAGTGCCTCGATGAGCGTATCCCAGGTGTTGGCGTCGGCCGACAACTCGATTGCCCTCCGTGCGTACCGCAGCCCGAGCTCGACGTCGCGCGCGGGCGACCCTGCCGGCGCCGTCACCATCGTCCACGCCAGCCCGTTCAGCTTGCCCGCGAACTCCCGCCGCGCCCGCGAGTGGGTCGGGTGCGCCGCGAGGAACTCCTCGTACAGCCGCACCTGTACCGAGTCGGGCCGGTCGCGCAACGCGCTGCCCTGCTTCAGGTAGGCCCGGTACGCGGCCGCGTTGGCGCGGATGTCGATGCTGTCGCCCCGCCGCGCCAGCGCACGTTCCCAATTGGCCTGCACGTATCGCTCGGCCTCGGGCAGGTCAAACCCGGCGAACGCGGCAATGGTGTTAGGGACGTTGCGGTCGTAGTTCTCGAACGCGTCGATGGACGGGAACTGCAGTGAAGCAACGAGCAGGGCCAGCCCGTCCTTCTGACCCAGCAGGCACAGCGACTTGCCGCAGGCCCGCTGAAGGTACACGTCGATTGTCCGCGCCGCCTCGCGCAGCGGTTCGACCGCGCGCTCGTCGCCCAACTCGCCCAGCGCAGCCGCGGCCGCGCACTTCACCGACGAGGTCTTGTCCTCGGCCAGCGCCCAGCGCAGCAGCGGGAACACGTCCGCACTGTCGCGCACGCTGCCGGCATACCCGACCGCGACCCGGCGCACGTCCTCAGACTCGTCCTCGGTCGCGAGTCTCCGCGCCGCGGCCAGCCCGGCCTGAGACTCCAGCCGCGCCAACGCCCGCAGGGCGAACCGCCGCACCTGCGCGCTGGTGTCGGTCGCGGCCGTGTAAACCAGCGCACTTTCGGCGCCGCGCACGCCCCACAGCCCGAAGTCGTCGGCAATGATCAGCCGCGTCTCCGCATCCGGTGCCTTCAGCAGCTTGAGCAGTTCGGGCAGTTCGGCATCACCGAGCTTGCCCGTGATGAACCAGTGATGGATACACTCTAACACATCTCTACTTCGGCCCGCGCGCGCCCGCGACACGACGTCGTGCAGCATCGCTGTGCCCGAATCCGTTACCAGCCCCACGCCCCGAAACCGCTCGAAGGGGTCGTTGTCGTACTCGAACCACTCGGCAAACCAGTCCGGCTGCTCGACAACACCGCGCCGGACCAGCACTTTGTCCAGCCCCCGGTACGGATCGACCTTGCCGACGACGTCGCCGCCGGTCCACTCCATATCAAGATGGATACCGTGCCCGAAGCTGTGCGTCTCACGGTTGTTCGCGCGATTGCGCACCGCGTACCTGTCCGCGCCGCCGAGGTCGAGGCTGATGGCGTAGGGCCACAGGTGCGGGTCCGACTCGGGCCACACCCCGCCGAAGCTGTGCCAGTCGTTGAACAGCACCGCGCCCTTGGGTCGGTCGCAGGAATACCGGTCATTGCCCTTGTAGTCGATGAACAGCGAGTACGAGAACGGCTTGCAGCCCGTGCCGTACGACGAAGTGCTCGACCGGTAGACATCATCACCCTCGTAGTCGATGAGCATCCCGGTCGACCGGTCGCCGCCCGACCCGCCCGACCGGAACCCGCCCTCGTAGGTATCGTTGCCCTTGCGGTCGACCAGGATGGCGCTGGTGATGTGAATCCCGCTGCCCTGCCCGGTGCCGCAGACGTAGTGGTCGTCGCCCGCGTTGTCGACCAGCGCACCGAGCGACATGATGTACGACCCGCCCTGCGAGCACCAACCCTTCGACTCGTAGCTGTCGTCGCCCGCATCGTCCACCAGCAGCCCGACCCCGCCGTAGGCGGTCAGCTTCTTCTCCCACGGGTACGCCCGGAACGACAGCGCCCCGCCCTGCCCGTACCCGGGAATCCCGCCCAACGCGTCCTTGGTCGTGTCGCACGCCAGTCGGTACTTGTCGTCGCCGCTAAGGTCGGAGAGCACGCCCGCGCCCAACGTGGTCGCCGAGCCCTGCCCCATCGTCGCGCAGTCGTAGACGTCGTTGCCCGAGTCGTCGAGCAGTACGCCGGAACCGAACATCCCCGCACCCTGGCAGAACGCGTGCGCGCTGAAGGTGTCGTTGCCTCCGCCGTCCCACAGCGCCCCGACTCCGAGGATGCCCGCGCCCTGCGCGAAGTGTTTCGCGGCGTAGTGGTCGTTACCCTCGACGTCGGCGAGGATGCCGACGCCAAAGAACCCGAACCCCTGCACGTAGCTGCGCCCGCCCGCATCGTACCGATCATTCCCGCCGAGGTCGATGCACACGCTCACCGGTCGGTCGAATACCGCGCCACCCGCGTTGTTGTTGTAGGTATCGTTCCCGCCCAGGTCGATGAGCAGCGCCGCGTCATGGCCGTGGCGGTCGTTGCCGAACCCGGCAATCACCACCGGGCCGAACGGCGAGTCCAGCGTCAGCACGTCGTGCGCCTGCGCGGTATCGGTGAACACATCGACGGCGGTCCAGCGGCGCGCCGTCCGGGCAAAGCCCCACGCACCTGTGCCGGCCTCTCCAGCCGCATCGAAGATGCGGCTCAGGTCCACGCGGCGCGCCTGGGCGATGAACCAGTCCTGCTCGGTCCGGTCGCCGGTTAGTTCCGGCATCTTCCTGCCGTCAGGCGCGAGGAAGTACCCGGGGTTCGCGGCCAGCACTTGCGCGTCCGCCGCCGACAACCCGACCCGCGCGGCCAGCATCTCCTCCTGTGCCCTCGCCATGACCCCGCACAGCCGGGCCACCGCCGCGCTGAACCCAGCCGTGTACCCACGCTGGACCAACTCCGCCTCGACCGACTCCAACCTTCCGGTGTCGGCAAGGCAGTTGCCCCACCCGCCGCAGGATGCGCCGAGTTGCGTCTGGAGCAGGAGAGAAACACCCTCGCCTCCAGCAAGCATCGACAGACCGCGCTGACGGCTGGCCACATCGTGAGCGGCCTTCTCGGCCCACTGCTTCAGGTACAGCGGCAGCATCATCACCGCGTCGATGACCGGCAGGCGACAGGTGAACCGGTACCCGCCTTCCCAGCCGCGCGGCAACTCGACGCTGCGCACGTCCAGCCCGATGCGCGCACCGGCGTAGTCCAACGGGTTGCCGATTGACTCGACGCTGATGCGGGCGGGCTTCGGGTCCTGCTCGAACCAGTCTTCAAGGGAGTACGGGTTGACCTTGGCGCCGGCGCTGCAGACCAGGCCGGCGAGCGCGAAAGTCAGCAGGCAGAGTCGGCCGGAGATTCGTTTCACCTCACCGCACTATCCCCGGCCCGGGTGCCCTTGTCAAGCCGACAGGCCACCAGCCGGCTGGCGTACCGGCGATGTTGCCGACCGCTCAACCGGGCCAGCTTCTGCCCCCGCTGTCGGGTTCGGTGCTGAACCGCCTGCCGCTGCGTCGCTTGCGTATGCAACCGACGCTGACTGTGAGGAACCTGCCGCAACCGATTCTGCAACTGCACCTTGCGCCGAAGCTCACGTTCGCGCCGGCCGGTGAACCCGCCCGACGGCTGGATTCGCGTCCGGCTCTGCCACCCAATGGGGTGCGAGCTCAGTACATGGGTAACAGGTTATTATCAGGACATAGGTAACACTTGGAGGTGTACGTATGTCTTGGAAGGCCCGCGGGCTGCAACATGTCCGGGTTGAGTTTGTGATGATTGCACAGGAGGCTAACGTCAACGTGAGCGAGACGTGCCGGAGTTTCGGCATCAGCCGGAAGACCGGTTACAAGTGGCTGGCCCGTTACGAGACGTCGGGGTTTGACGGATTGGTGGAACTGAGCCGTCGGCCTCGGTCCAGTCCGCTGCAACTGAGCGGCGATGTCGTGGTCGTACTGGTGAGACTACATGAGGGTCACGATGACTGGGGTCCAAAGAAGCTGCGGGCGCGGCTTAAGAGGAACGGCTCCTGTCCGGACGGCAAGGTCCCCAGCCTGGCGACGGTAGCCCGGCTGGCGCGTCGGCTGGGCTGGACAGAAGCCAAGGGTCGCGGACGTCCCCCGGTGCCGCGAGCTCAACCCACAAAGCCTCTGAGCGCAGCCGAGCGGCCCAATCGTGTCTGGACCGCAGACTTCAAAGGCTGGTGGCGGACCGGCGACGGCCGGCGCTGCGAGCCGCTGACGATTCGCGACCTCTTCAGCCGCTATGTTCTCTGTCTGCGCCCGATGGCCTGGCGCAGTACGGAAGCAGTCAAACAGGCCTTTGTGGAGACCTTCCAGCGTTACGGCCTGCCGGATATCATCCGCAGTGACAACGGCAGTCCGTTTGCCAGCATCACCGGTCCAGCAGGGCTGGCCCGACTCAGCGCCTGGTGGTTGAGTCTGGGCATCAGGCCTGAGCGGACTCAACCCGGGCATCCGGAGCAGAATGGCGGCCACGAACGCATGCACGGTGACATCGCCCGGGTGATCGAGGCCAATCCGGCGGCAACCCTGGCTGAGGAGACGTTACGGCTCGAGCGCTGGCGGGTTGAGTTCAATACCGAACGGCCACACGAAGCGCTGGACATGAAGACACCCGGTGAGGTCTACCGTTGCTCGTCGCGCCGGCTGCCTGACGTGAAGCCGTACGTCTACCCCGCAGACTTCGAGCGGCGGGTCGTACACCGCAGCGGTTGTATACACTTCCGTGGCCGTCATGTAACCTTCAGTGAAGCATTGGGCGGGCTGGAGGTCGGAATCGAGCCGGTCGGTGAGAATTGCTGGCGGGTGTGGTTCTGTGACTTCGTGGTGGGTGGGTTAGAGTTGAAGAACGGCAGAATCAGGCGCTGCCCGGCGGCAGATAACCCGCTGCCCGGCAACAGCAACTGTAACCCATGTCCTGATAATAAGGTGTAACCCATGTCCCATCCGCGCCATGGGGTAACCACCCCCCACACAAGATGTAGTGCCCTCTTGCCGCTTCTGCCACAACATGTAGTGGCGGTTCTGCCGCTTGAAAGCGTCGGCCGCTGCCCGAGGGCAGCGGCCGAATAGAGGGAAGCTGTATTCCTAGCTGGCGAGCTTGCGACCCTGCTTGTCCTTGAACGAGCCGGTCGCGATCATGATGATGTCGATGATGACACCGATGCCCAGTATGCCGGCAGTCAGCAACCAGACTATCCCCGTGCCGATCTTGCCGACGTAGAACCGGTGGATGCCAAGGTAACCCAGGAAGATGCACAGCAGCAGCGCCACAATCATCTTCTTGTCCGATGCTTCCCCGGCCGGGGCAACGGGCGTGGTGGGCGTAGTAGTTGGGTCAGCCATTACACTCTCCTTTGATTTCTGCCGGCTCGGCGCCGGGCCAGTTTTGCCTTATCTAGGACGCGTGATTATTGCCGAACTGCAAGCGCTGTCAATGTCTGAGTACCGGCCGCGCTAGTCGTGAGCGTGGTTGCCGTCGCAGAACGGCTTGTTGCGGGACCGGCCGCAGCGGCAGAGCGTGACCCGGTTGCGCATCTCGTAGCGAAACCCATCTGCCGCGATGACCGGTATGCTGCCGCGCAGCCATAGCGGGCCACTCATCCCGGCCAGCGGGTCTTCGACCAGCGCGATGGACCGCGCCAGTTTCGGCTCCAAGTCCGCGCCGCCGGGCCGGCGCGCCACCAGCCGGCCGGCCGGGCAGTTGGCGGCTTGTTGGACCGCGGTCCGCCGCGCCGCAGACCCGCGCGAACGCCGAGTGAGGAACCAGGTGCCGCCAGAGCGCAGGCAAAACCGGGCCGACGCGCACAGCTCCTGCGCGTCGGCGAGCCAGACCCCGGCGCCGTGCAGGACCCGGGCCTGCCGTTCAAAGGGCTCGCGCGATGCGGTCTCGGTGCCGTCGAACCCGGCCCGTTCGTGGCTGCCGTCGCAGAAGGGCGGCGTGGCGGTTCGGCCGCACCGGCACAGCGCGTACGAACCCTTGACCGGGATGCGGCCGACGGAGCGCCAGCCGACCGACTCATGTCTTTCGTTGAGCACGATGCGCATCACGCGCAGCGGGATGCCACCCGAGACGATGTACGGCCCGTCGACCGTGACCAGGACTTCGCCGCCGCGCGCTTCGGCCAAAAGACCCTAGTCCTTGTCCCTGCCCGCGTGGGCCTTGCGCGCGGCAACGACTTCCTCGGCGATGGAAAACGGCACCGCCTCGTAGTGCTCGAAGTGCATCGTGAAGCTGGCCTTGCCCTGGCTCATGTTGCGCACGTCGGTGGCGTAGCCGAACATCGTCGACAGCGGCACCAGCGCCTTGATGACCTTGGCGTTGCCCTGGTCGTCCATCCCGTGGATCATCCCGCGCCGGTTGCACAGCGAGCCCATCACCGCGCCGGCCGATTCCTCGGGCGTGACCACGTTGACGCTCATCATCGGCTCGAGCAGTTGCGGGCTGCCCGAGAGGAACGCCCGCCGGAACGCCCGCGCGCCGCAGGTGCGGAACGCGATGTCCGACGAGTCGACTTCGTGGTACGTCCCGTCGAGCAGGGTCACGCGCACGTCGACCACCGGGAACCCGGCATAGGCGCCCTTCTGCATCGCGTCGACCACGCCTCGCTCGGTCGGCGGGATGTACTCCTTGGGGATGCGGCCCGAGGTTATCTTGTTGACGAACTCGAACCCGGTGCCGGGCGCGAGCGGTTCGACCTTCATCACCACGTGGGCGTACTGGCCCCGGCCCCCGGTCTGCTTGACGTATCGCTCGTTGACCTCGGCCGCGGCGGTCATCGTCTCGCGGTAGGCGACCTGGGGCGCGCCCGTGTTCACCTCGACCGCGAACTCGCGACGCAGGCGGTCGACTATGATGTCGAGGTGCAGTTCGCCCATCCCGGCGATGACGGTCTCCTCGGTCTCGGCGTCGGTGCGCACGACGAAGGTCGGGTCCTCCTCGGCCAGCCGCACCAGCGCCGCGCCGAGCTTGTCGCGGTCGGCGCGGTCTTTGACCTTCACCGCCACCGACAGCACCGGCGCCGGGAACTCGATCGCCTCCAGCACGATGGGCGCCTCGCGGATGCAGATCGTGTCGCCGGTCACGGTGTCGGACAGCCCGATGACCGCGCCGATTTCGCCCGAGTAGAGCGAGTCGATCATCTCCTGCCGGTTGGCGTGCATCCGCATCAGCCGCCCGACCCGCTGGTCCTTGTCCTGCCGCGAGTTGTAGACGTAGGTGCCGGCGTGCAGCGTGCCCGAGTACACCCGGACGTACACCAGCTTGCCGACGTGCTTGTCGGTGACGACCTTGAACGCGAGCGCGGCCAGCCGGCCGTCGTCCCAGGGCACCCGTATGACCTCCTCGCCGCCGGGATGGACCCCGACTGTCGGGAGCAGGTCGCCCGGGCTCGGCAGGTAGGAGATTACCGCGTCGAGCAGCCGCTGGATGCCCTTGTTCTTGAACGCCGAGCCGCAGATGACCGGGCAGACTTTCTGGGCGATGGTCGCGGCCCGGATCGCCGCGGAGAGTTCGCGGCTGCCGATCGTCTCGTCGCCCAGGAACTTCTCGAGCAGGCCCTCGTCGATCTCGGCAATCTTCTCCAGCAGGTTCTGCTTCCACTTGCGCGCCGCGTCGACCATCGATGAGGGAATCGGCTCCTCGCGCCAGGTCATCCCCTGGTCGGTTTCGTCGTAGTAGACCGCCACGTCTTCGACCAGGTCAACGATGCCGACGAACTGCTCTTCCTGCCCGATGGGGAGGGTCACCGGCACGGCATTGGCCCCGAGTTCCTCGGTGATCTGCTCGACCACGCTGTAGAAGTCCGCCCCGGGCCGGTCCATCTTGTTCACGAAGGCGATGCGCGGCACCGAGTACTTCTCGGCTTGGCGCCAGACCGTCTCCGACTGCGGCTCGACCCCGCCCACCGCGCAGAACAGCCCGACCACCCCGTCGAGCACGCGCAGGCTCCGCTCCACCTCGACCGTGAAGTCGACGTGGCCGGGCGTGTCGATGAGGTTAACCTGGTGGTCCCTCCACACGGTAGTCGTCGCCGCGCTGGTGATGGTGATGCCGCGCTCCTGCTCCTGCGGCATCCAGTCCATCACCGCCGCGCCGTCGTGCACCTCGCCCAGCTTGTGCGTGCGGCCGGTGTAAAACAGGATGCGCTCGGAAACGGTCGTCTTGCCGGCGTCGATGTGGGCCATGATGCCGATATTGCGGACCCGGTCCAAAGGGAACTCGCGTGCCATTGTGTTCTCCTGCAGGTAAGTTGTCTTGTCGGTGCCGGCCCCGTTACCGGCTACAGGACGCTACAATAGCCTTAAATCGGGCGCGAGTCAAGGCCGGCGGTTCGTCACTCTGCGTTCCGCACTCATCATTCGCCCGTCACAGCCCTCTCACCTTCGCCCCGTACTCCCGCGCTTCCTTCGGGTTCTGGGCGATACAGCCGAGGAACCGGTCGATTGCGGCCTCGCGCAGCCGGAAGTCGCCGTTGGAGATGACCACCAGCCGCTTCGCCACCCATTCGTACAGGTCGGCCTCGTTGCGCAGCAGCCGGATGTAGGTGCCGAGGTCGGCGACCGGCTTCTTCGTATCGCTGTCGAGCACGAACCCGACCAGCACCAGGGGATCGGTGCGAATGACGATTTTCAGTCCCGGCGGGAAACCGCCGCTCGGCGGCAGGGCGTCCACGCTCAGGACGTTGTCCGGCCGCAGCAGGCGCTCGACGTCGAGTTCCGACTCGAACCCGAGCCGGTTGGCGATGACGCCCATCCCGACGTTCTGGAACTCGATGTCCCGGTCGGCCGGCTTTATCAGCCGCACCATCCGGATGCGGAACGTCGCGAACTTCTGCGCCTGGAGCAGGCGGCGGAACGCGACGAACGTCATCAGCGAGGCCAGGCCCCGTCGCCGGTAGTCCTCGCGCACCCCGACGTCCCACAGCACGACGCCCCGGCCCGGCGGCGTGCGCTCGATGTGCAGCTCGCCGACCGTCGCACCGTAGTGGTAGAGCGTGGCGCGGGCCTCGTTCGGCCGAAGAACGAAGGCGAGCTCAAGGCTCTCCCCGGCCAGCGGCCCGGCCCCGAGCCGGATGTGGGTGGCGTCGAGCCAGTCGAACGCGGGGACGAACTCGCGCGGCTGCCACAGGCCCCGCGCCGGCGGCCGGCCCAGCAGGCGGTCGAGCCAGGACCGTCTCGGGCTCATAGCCCGCGCGGCCCCGCCGCCCTGTCTGACCGTGATTGAATGGTAGGTGTCGACTGCCCACTGCGCCCGGCCGGGCGCGCTCCGGTAACCACACCCAATCCTATCCGCCCGGCCCGGGGCGTCAACTGCGCCCGGCTGACGCGATTTGACAACCCTCGGCCTGCGGCTATCCTTGGCTCTCGAGGGCTCGTAGTGTAGCTTGGTTTAACACGTCGCCCTGTCACGGCGAAGATCGCCGGTTCAAATCCGGTCGAGCCCGTTGCCTTCGCCGAACGGCCGTCGCCTCTCGCTGGTCCTCTTGGCAGTGGCGGCGGCCGTCGGCTTTTGCCGGGCCGGTTTCCGCGACAGCTACGAGCTGGGCCGGCGCACCCACGAGTTCAACCGCAGTCTCGTCACGGGCGACACCCGCACCCTGTACCGGATGTTCAACTCCTCGTTCCGGGACGAAGTCTCCTACGCGCGCCTCGACTCCGCGGTCCGCCGCTGGCAGGGCGGCCGCCGCATCGCGCGCATCGGGCGCAAGATCGTCGACATCCGGCCGCCCTCGGCCGCGGTCTCGGTCTACCACGTGTTCGAGGGCGACGCCGACTACGGCTACCTTTACCAGAGCTGGGTCTACAGCGGCCGCCAGTGGGAACTGGCCTGGGTCAGCCGCATCCTCGACCCTTCCTTCAGCTACGGCCAGTCCGACACCGCGGAGCTGCGCGCGGCCGCCGAGACGGCCCTGCGCTGGATGCTCGGCGCCGACGGTCTCGGGGTCTTCCGCCAGCGCCTGCTCAAGCCCGACAAGCTCGTGCTCGTGCGCAAGGGCCTGGCCGGTGAAGGCGAATACCGCATCCCGGGCACCGAGGTTGTCTGGGTCACGCCCGAGCAGGCCCGCGACCCGCGCCGCCTGCCGCCCGTGCCGCACTACTACTCGCTCGCGCTGGTCCGGCTGATGGGCGACGTCGCCCAGGTCACC